>JANMCE010000086.1:0-19424 GCA_031360915.1 Actinomycetes bacterium
ACCACGTCCACCAGCGTGGTGGCCATCCTGGAAGGTGACGAGCCGGGCCCGACCATGTTGTTGCGTGGCGACATGGATGCATTGCCGATGCCCGAGGACACCGGCCTCGATTTCGCCAGTCGCACCGACGGCATGATGCACGCCTGCGGCCACGACATGCACACCGCCATGCTCGCCGGCGCCGCCCGTCTCCTGGCCGCCCGCCGGGGCACGTTGAAGGGCCGAGTCGTGTTCATGTTTCAACCGGGCGAGGAGGGCTACGCCGGGGCCGAACACATGCTGAACGAGGGTCTCCTTGAAGGGGTCGGCGACGTGACGGGCGCATTCGCTTTACACGTCACCACATTCGCGCCGTCGGGTCTGGTGATGTTGAAGGGCGGCTCGCTTATGGCGTCATCCGACGTGTTACGCATCCGCATTACGGGCGCGGGCGGGCATGCATCGGCGCCGCATCTCACCATCGATCCGATTCCGATTGCGTGTGAGATCGTGCAGGCGTTTCAAGTGATGATCACGCGTCGCGTCGACGCCTTCGATCCGGCCGTGGTGACGGTCAGTCAGATCATGGCGGGCACGGTCAACAACGTCATCCCCGAGTACGCCGACATCGTCGGCACTATCCGTACCGTGTCGGAGAAGAACCGGGAAATGGTGCACGCCCGGTTGCAGAAACTGGCCGAGGGCATCGCCTCCGCCCATGACGCGACAGCGGTTGTCGATATCGAGCGGGTCTATCCAGTGACGATCAACGACGCCACATTCGCGCAGAAGGTCACGGGCATCGCCACCGACCTGTTGGGCGGCCATCGCGTCCACCAGATGGCCAACCCGGTTATGGGCTCTGAGGACTTCAGCTTCATACTGCAGCGAGTGCCCGGCGCGATGGCGTTCCTCGGTGCCACACCAGCAGGCGTCGATCCCCGCACGGCAGCGCCGAACCATTCCAACCGCGCCATGTTCGACGAAACAACGATGTCCACCGGCATCGGGCTCTACGCCGCCATGGCAATCAACCACTTGCGCTGACTCACACGGCCGCTTGCTGTCTGGCGCGTATGCCAAGCAGCCGGAGTGCTCCGGCATAGACTGAAACCGCGATCAGGCCGAGGGTGAGCGCCTTGTACGCGGTAGTCGATCGGTCGCTTCCGGAGATGTAGCCGTGGAGGCCGGCGAAGAGCACGCCGGGCACTGACATGAGGTGGACAATGTGCCATACCTTGCGCGGAATTCGACGCTTGAACCGGGCGAGTCCGGTGACGGCCGGTAGGACCATGGCATAGGTAGCGAGCACGCCCCATGTGATGCCGGCCGTGCCGTCCTTGGCCGCGTTGGGAACGAACAGCGCCACCAGGCTGAGCGCCATGTCGGAGTCAGCGAAAAGCGTGAACATGTGGGCGGCAGTGAAGGCCACGGCGAGGCCGCCGAGCCAGTTGTGGAGGTCGAGCCACCATGCCGGCCGCTTCTTACTGCCGGTTTCGCGTCCGGAGAAAAGCAGACCGAAGAGCAGCGAGATAGCTGCCAGGATCATAGCGACGATGCCAGTCGCTCGGCCGATGTACCAGAGGAGGTTGTTCATGGAGGCCTACCTTTCGGAGTCCGACAGTGATCCTCGCAGAGCCGCAGTCCGCTGTTGGCGACGCCGTTTCTCGAACAGCGCGATTGCGGCGATGATTGCAGCCTGCGGCACGACCGATTGGGCCGAGCCGACGATGCCGACGGGGTTGAAGAACGCGTTACGGCCGAGTGTTTGCCGACGACTTTCTTCGAGGTCTTCACCACCCAGTCCCAGTGCGACACCAGATGTACGACCAGCGCTATGCCGAACGCCGCACCCAACCACTCGTGCACTGGGATGCCGGTGAACTCAAGGTTGAAGTCGAGTGTGAAGGCGACAAAGAGCACGATGTCGAGCCAAAAGTCGAAGCGGGTGTACCGCGGCACCCGGGCACGAGGTGCCGTCAGTTGTTCAGATGCAACGGAGGTAGCCATGAGGTCTTTCAGCGTATGTGTACGACCCGTACTGTCGGCGCCGTCCGTAAGTCGGGTCCAAGGATCCCGCAAGAAGATCGTAAGAACCCCACCGCCGGCCCCACTTCTTACAGAGTTCTCGCGGAGGCGTTCGTATGATTGGGTCATGACTGAAGGCAGCGGAGCCCGCATCCTCGTGGCGGAAGATGACCGTGGCATCCGCGAATCGCTTGAGCGCGCCCTCCGCTTCGACGGGTACCAGGTCACTGCAGTCAGCGACGGCGCTCAGGCGCTAGAAGCCGTTACGGCCAATGAGCCCGACCTAGTGATTCTCGATGTGATGATGCCGTTCATCGACGGCCTCACGGTCTGCCGGCAGCTCCGCGACCGTTACCGCACCATGCCGATCTTGATGTTGACGGCTCGGCACGAGGTGTCCGATCGCGTTGCCGGTCTCGATGCCGGAGCGGATGACTATCTGGTGAAGCCCTACGCCATGTCCGAGTTGTCCGCTCGGCTCCGTGCGCTGCTCCGTCGCACGAGCGTGTCGGGTACCGACGACGTCTTGACGGTCGGTGACGTCACCCTCGACCCAAAGGCCCGCATCGCTCGTCGCAATGGTGACGAGCTCGACCTCACCAAAACCGAGTTCGACCTCTTGGAACTGTTGATGTTCAACGCCGGCGTCGTGCTGTCGAGGGAGACGATCTACGAGCGCATCTGGGGCTACGACTTCGAGACCAACTCCCGGTCGCTCGATGTCTACGTCGGATACCTGCGTACCAAGACTGAAGCGAATGGTTCGCCACGGGTACTTCACACCGTGCGCGGTATCGGCTACGTGCTGCGACCATGAGTCTGCGCTGGCGTATCGCCATTACTCTCGCCACGGTCGCCGCTGTCGTTGGTGCGCTCGCCACCGGCGGGGCCTACTTCGCAACCGCCAAGCAGATCCAAAAGAGCATCGACGGCTCGCTGCGTACAAAGGGTATCGAGCTGGCCGGTATGGGGCGCGGTGGACCGGACCGGCAGCAGGGAGGTCGCGGCCAACAGCCCGACGACCGCCACGGCTGTCCGCAACCAGCGATCTTCGAAGGCGCCGTCGGAGCCCAGATCGCCCAAACCGACGGCACGAAAACCTCCTGTTATCTCGGTGCCAAGAACGACCTTCCATTCACGCCGCTCGATGCAAAATCAACAGTCAGCGGTCCGGTGCTGCGCACGGTGAAGATCGACGGAAGCGAGTACCGACTGGTCACCGTGCCGTGGCACGAGGGTGGCTACATCCAGATGATCCGTCCGCTCAACGAGGGCCACGAAGTACTCGAGTCCTTGATCGGCAGGTTGCTCGCGCTCGCGCTCTCTGGCGTGTTCTTGGCTGCGGTCCTGGGCTGGTTCCTGGCCAAACGGGTCGTGAGTCCTATCATCCACCTGCGCGATACCGCCGAAACCATTGCCACCACCCAGGATCTCGCCACGCCGATTCCCACCAACGCAACGGGCGAGGTCGGCAGCCTCGCCCAGAGCTTCACCACCATGGTGAGTGCACTGGCTGGTTCGCGCGAACAGCAAAAGCGCCTCATTACCGATGCCAGTCATGAGATGCGCACGCCGCTCACCAGCCTGCGGACCAACATCGAGCTGATGGAGCACTTCGAACGGCTCGGGCCGTCCGATCGCCACGATGTGTTGGCCGCGGTTCAGGTCGATGCCGGCGAGCTGACGCATCTCCTCACCGAACTCGTCGAGCTGGCCACCGATCAGACCTCGAACAACGAGGAGCCCGAACCGGTACGACTCGCCGATCTCGCCACCGACGTGATCGCGCGGGCGAGCCGTCGGAGTGGGCGCCAGATCGCGCTCCATGCGACGGACCCCGATCTGCTCGTCTCCGGTCGTCCGGCCATGCTTGAACGGGCCATTTCCAATCTGGTAGAGAACGCGGTGAAGTACAGCCCTACGGGCACGCCGATCGATGTCAATGTCACTGGCGGCAGACTGGATGTACGCGACCACGGGCCGGGCATTCCGGTCGATGATCAGCCGTTTGTGTTCGACCGCTTCTACCGGGCCACGATCACGAGAACCGAGCCCGGGTCCGGATTGGGTCTGGCCATCGTGAAACAGATCGTCGAGCGTCATCGCGGCCGGGTGTGGGCACAGAACCATCCCGACGGCGGCGCCGTGGTCGGTTTCGCCATTCCGTAAAGCTGGGCGATGGGCCATTTCGCCCCAATTGACCGATCCTGGATCTCTTTCTGAACGCCGGAAAGTAACGTCAACAGTATGGATAAGGCCACCACCCCGAAACGGTGGACCGTTAGCTCCGAGGCGGGAAAGGCGGCTGGCGTGCCACTGGCACTTTTTGTCGCGCTCGCGGCCAGTGCATGGCACCTCACCAAGCCAACCGATCTTGATCAAAACATCTACGACCGCATCGGTGCGAATGGCAACGGAGGGGTGTTCCACGTCGCCAAAGTCATCTCGTACACGGCGTCACCACTCGGCGGCATGCTTCTCGTGGTCGCAGTCGCTGCGTTCGTCTGGTGGAACAAGCGAGATGTCGTCGCCACGTTCGCGACCATGATTGCTCCGGGTATTGCGGCGGTAGCGCAGCGAGTCGCCAAGGAGTTCATAAAGCGCCCGCGACCACCCTTCACGGCCCGCCTTACCGGGCAGTCCGGCTTCGGGTTTCCGTCCGGCCACGCCGCAGGCGTCGGCGCGCTGGTAACGGTGTTGTCGTTGTTGATTCTCGCTAAACGCATCGCGGTGAAACAACCGAACGCAACCATCACGGTGCTCGGCCTGTTCGGCATTTTAGTGGCGTTCACACGGCTGCTGGTCGGTGCGCACTATTTCACTGATGCCGCGGCAGGCCTCGCCCTCGGCTCGGCCATTGCCTGTCTGGTGACGGCTGCGATCCCCCGACTCGACCGCATGTACGGCCGCTTCGCCCGCCGTTCCCCCGACGCGATGCGACCGGCCGATCACCCGGCGGTCCGCAGCAAGCAAACCATGCCGTAGTTCCCCCTAGTTGATGCATAGGCCAACCGGCACTACGCACAGTGAAACGGGACGTTCGGTCCGCCGACAACCGACCGTCGGAGAACGAGTTCTCGTGATATTGCGTGCTCATCCTGCCTGCTACGTTTCGCCGCAGGGGGTTCACACAACCGAGGAGCAATCATGAGCAATCGCATGCGGTTTGGCATCTTCATGGCGCCGTTCCACCCGGCCGGAGAAAACCCGACGTTGCTGATCGACGGGGACATGGCACTCGTCGAGCACCTTGATCGACTCGGCTTTGATGAAGCTTGGATCGGCGAGCACCATTCGGCGGGCAGCGAGATCATTGCATCACCCGAGATCTTTATCGCAGCCGCTTCACAGCGAACGCGCACGATCAAACTCGGCACCGGCGTCACCAGCGCCAGCTATCACAATCCGCTCTGGGTAGCCGAGCGAGCGGTACAACTCGACCATATGACGCGCGGTCGATTCCTGCTCGGACTCGGGCCCGGTGCACTGCCGTCCGACGCGGCCATGATCGGTCTCGACATGCCGCAGACGCGTGAACTGTTGGAGGATGCGGTCGAGATCATCACGCACCTACTCACCAGTGAAGTGCCCATCAGCTTCGACAACGGTCGCTGGACATTGAAGGACGCTCGCCTGCATTTGCGTCCCTACTCGAACCTGGCCGACACCATCACCATAGCGGCGGTTGCATCTCCCGCCGGACCGCGTCTGGCTGGTCGCTACGGTCACGGTCTGCTGTCCATCGGCGCAACGACGGCTGCCGGTTTCGATCTGCTCGGGCTGCACTGGGATGTGATGGAGGAGCGAGCGGCAAACTACGGCGTGCGAGTTGACCGCAACAAGTGGCGTCTGGTCGGCCTCATGCATCTCGCACCCACCCGCGAGCAGGCCCACCGTGAGGTGGAACACGGCATCGCTCAATGGTTCGACTACTTCCAGCACACGGCTGCCTTCCCACAGATGGCGGTCGGCGATGGCACCAGCGTGAAGGAGTTCATCGACTTCGTCAACGAGAGCGGGCTCGGCACCATCGGCACGCCCGAGGATGCCTGCGACCAGATTGATCGCCTGGTCAAGCAATCGAACGGTGGCTTCGGCGCGTACCTGCAACTGGCTCACGACTGGGCCGACCCGGAGGCGAAGTTCCGCAGCTACGAGTTGTTCGCCCGCCATGTCGCGCCTCGCTTCCAAGGCCAGCGGCACGCCACGGTCGATGCCAAGCACCGCGCCGCCGCTGCTCGCCCTGAGTTGGCTGCCAGCAACCTCAAGGCGGTCGAGACGGCAACGGCGAAGTACCAGGCCGAACTCGACGCCAAGAAGCAGCCAGCGGCCAAGCCGAACGCCAAAGCCAAGAAGTAGAAGCGTTGTCCTCGGCCTACCGGTGGTTTAGCCGAGGACCACGCGGAGGGCGTCGAGCCGGGTGGGCACCACGCGGTACCAGACCCAAAGACCGCGCTTTTCGCGCATAATGAGCCCGGCTTCAATGAGGATCTTCATGTGGTGACTGACCGTCGGCTGTGAACGGCCAGACGGCTCCAGCAAGTCGCAAGCGCAAACTTCGTCGGCGTTGGCCGAGGCGATGAACGACAGGAGGCGCAATCGAATCGGGTCGGCCAGTGCGGCGAAAGCTTGCGCCAGGACCTCGGCCTGCAGCTCATCGGGCATAGTTGCCCGCACAGGCGAACAGCACGCAACCAGATCACGGGTTACGGGTGTGCGAGGGGCCATGAGAGAAATGGTAGCGAAGAAGTTGGAAGAAGTACATTGACAGATGTCGAAGTAGTCGCGATGATACCTGCATCGACAAACGTCAATCTATTGACGCTCACTCAGGAGGAAACTCGTGTCCCGTGTACAACTCGCCCTCAACGTTGGCGATCTCGAAGCTTCTATCGACTTCTACACCAAGCTGTTCAAGACCCCGCCGAACAAGATCCGCGAGAACTACGCCAACTTCGCCATCAGTGAACCGCCCCTCAAGCTGGTACTTATCGCAGGCGTTGGCACGCCGGGAACGATGAACCACGTCGGCGTCGAAGTGTCGTCCACCGAAGAAGTTGCAGAAGCAACGACCCGCATGCAGGCTGAAGGCGCCGTGTGCGACATCGAAGAAGGAACGACGTGTTGTTTCGCCGTACAGGACAAGGTGTGGGTGAACGGCCCCGAAATCCCGTGGGAGATTTACACCGTTCTGGCCGATGCTGATGTCATGCACCCTGCCCAGGGCGAATGCTGCACTCCCGCCGATAGCGGGCCGGTCGCCGTCGGCGCCCCCGTTGCCAATGCGTGCTGCTGAGCGCATTGGTGACCACGCAACAACCTCTTCGCTATCAGCTGGCGCGTCGGCTGGTAGCGGAGGCTCTTGGCACTGCGCTGTTGATTATTGCCGTGGTCGGTTCGGGCATCATGGCCCAGAACCTTTCCACCGATGTTGGCTTACAACTGTTGGAGAACGCGTCGGCCACCGCTGGCGCGCTGATTGGTCTCATCCTCATGTTCGGGTCGATTTCGGGAGCTCACTTCAACCCGATCGTCACGCTGGTTGATCGACTCTTCGGCGACATCAGCACGCGTGACTTCGTGCTCTACACGGTCGCGCAAACGATCGGTGGTTGCATCGGCACCGTCATCGCCAACCTCATGTTCAAACTGCCGGCCATCAACCTGTCTACCAAAGTTCGCTCCGGCGGCAACCTGTGGCTTTCGGAGACGGTGGCCACCATTGGCTTGCTGCTCGTCATCCATGGATGTGTTCGCACTGGGCGGAAAAGTGTGGTGCCGTTTGCGGTCGGCCTGTGGATCGGCGGCGCCTACTGGTTCACCTCGTCCACCAGTTTCGCCAACCCGGCCGTGACGGTTGCCCGCATGTTGTCCAACAGCTTCGCCGGCATCAAACCAACATCGGCACCGATGTTCATCCTCATGCAGTTTATCGGCGCGTTCCTCGCTTACGGCCTCATCCGCTTCCTCTATCCGAAGGTGACCAGCGATGACTGATGCTCGACCCGAAGTGTTGTTCGTCTGCGTCCACAATGCTGGCCGTTCGCAGATGGCCGCCGCGCTGCTCGCCCACTACGGAGGCGACCGGGTCGTCGTTCGCTCGGCGGGCACTGCGCCTGCCCACGAGATTAATCCTGCTGTTGTGGAAGTGATGGCCGAGATCGGCATCGACCTCCACGCCAATCGCGCCACGCCGAAGAAACTCACCGATGCCGCCGTCAAAGCGTCTGATGTCGTCATTACGATGGGCTGTGGCGATGCGTGCCCGTATTACCCGGGCAAGCGCTACCTGGACTGGAAGCTTGACGATCCCGCCGGGCAGGGGGTGGACGCCGTGCGCCCTATCCGTGACGACATCGATCAGCGGGTCCGCGACCTGTTGGCAGAGCTGGGCGTGGCAGGCTCTTGGGCATGATCGATCTTGATAGCGCCCGCTACGTTGCGCTCACCACGTTCAAGAAGGACGGCACACCGATTGCGACGCCGGTGTGGATTACCGGTAGCAACGGCACCTACGCGTTCACTACCGGCGATAACGCCTGGAAGAGTAGACGGCTGAACAACAACCCGAACGTCACCGTGCAGGTCAGCGATTTTCGGGGCCGCGTAAAGCCGAATACCCGCGTGTACACCGGCACGGGTCGGGTAGATCCCAGTGCTGAAGGCATTGCCGCGGTCGAGCAGGAACTCACCACGAAATACTCGTGGCAGTTCAAACTCACCCAACTCACCGACGTCATCAAGGACAAACTCGGCAAGACGGTGAAACAGCGCGCCGTCGCCATTCACCTCAACATTGACGTCAGCTGACGGAGCCGAACAGCTTTCGTCGATGTTTGATGAGCGCTCGCAACTTGTCGATCCGTCGTTGGTCGAACGGCAGAGCATCAATCGAGTCGAGCCACAGCGGAACCCGATCGAGGACATTGTCGAACGTGGTCTCCGCTGCTTTTGGCCGCACACCGACAACTGAAGCGAGTTCCGAGATATGGCGACGGGTGACGTCTTGACGGCGCTGGCCACCAATGCTCAGCGCCGTTGTGTGGTCGTTGTAGGGATAGGTCGACGGCACGTCGTAGCAGGGAGAAACAGTCCACTCATCGTCGAAGAGGATGGACAGATTCTTGGCGTGCATATCTCCGTTGCCAGTGAGATGGGCAAAGACGACTTGGCGCAGGAGATCACGCGCCGCGACCGGACGGGCGGGGCACTGATCGGCCAAGGCGTTGATGACGGCTTCCATTGACACCGAGTACTTGTCGGCTGGATAGCGGTCAAGTACCTGGCAGGCGTCTTGCTGAGCACGACGCACGAAGATGCCTTTCGAGACGGCCACGCGGTCGAAGCGAGAGATCAACAGTCCCTTCACACCGTCCCTATCCGACACGACTTCAAACCATGGTACGCGCAGCCCCGAGATCTTGGCCGCGGCGAGAAAGCAGGCTTCGTTCTCGACGACATGGGGGAACTCGGGAGGGTTCAGTTTCAGGATGAACTGCCCCGACCCGAGTCGAACCGGAAACGAGATCATCCGAGCCGAGACCTTTGGTTGTATGCCGGGTAAGCCCGTTCGCTCTGGTGCGACGCCGACGGCATTGTTCCAAAGCGCCTCGAAGGAAAGCAGCTCCGGACTGCCCAGGTCGGACACCTGAGGTTCGCTCGGAGCTTCGCCGGCGGGTGTGACCTGCACATCGCCAATAGTGTCCGAGCCGACGCTTATCAAGAGAGACAGTTCGTCATCGACGGATGTCTTGATGGCCTGTCGAAGAGCGGTGAGTCGACGACCCTCGGGCAGAAGGCCTGAAAAGAACGTGGGAAGGGCGCCGCCTTGGCCGAGCCGGATCTGACCAAGGGGCAGGGTGGTGGCGATCGGCGACCCGTCGTACTCGTCGACGTACGCAAAGACAGTGCCACCGCTCGTCCGTTCGAGGGTCGCCGCACGCACGCCGCTCTTGTAGACATCAGCGACGTTGACGAAGGGAAGTTCATCCAGTGGCCTCACGTGGTGTCACCTATCCCCTGCGGCTGAGGACGATCTCAAGCCCGAGCACATCGAGCAGATCCACCAGCTTGTCGAGTCGCAGCGACGGCTTACCCCGCTCGACTTCGTACACGAACCGAGCCGACGTGCCGGCGAGTTCGGCCAGTTCGGCTTGCCGGAGGCCGAGCGCGCCGCGACGTGCGCTCACCTGACGGGCGACCTGGCCTGACACTTTCTGACTCGCAGAATTCGGAGTGATCGTGCTGATTTGTCTAGAATAGCAGGGAAATAAAACCAATATATTCGGAATGATCGACCGGATTAGAGTCATAGGCAGCTTCTAGCCTTCGCACGCTGCGTAAATCGGAACGTTCGATCCGAAATATGACAGAATTTCACGAACGTTGGGCGGCACGCTCTTTTCGGCGCGATCGTTCCGATCACTCGTTGGGCGAGGGTACGTTGCGACCGTAGAAGAGTTTCTGGGTCAGTGGACTGAGCGTCATGTCGGGTTGTTCGCCGTAGGTCAAGACGGTGTTGATGCGTGGCCGGCTGCCCTGAACGGCGGTGACGCGATGCATTGCGTGATATCCGTGAAAAAGGGCGAGAGTGCCGGGCGCACTGGGCAACGTTTCCACCGCGCCATGATCGCCTTTGAGTACGCCCAAGACGGGAAGCAGGTCATAGGCGATAGCACGCTTGGCCGACCGCTGCGGCATGCTGTCGGAGCTGTGAGGCGAGGCCTCGGCGAGCGGCGTGAAGTAGACGTTATGTGTGCTCTCGCTCGCCCATCCCTGCGGCGAGAGTTGCCGAGCCGTCGCCAGGATCTCTCCGATAGCGAGTGGCGTGAGAAAACCGGGAAGTTGGCTCACGCCGCGTGCGACCATGTCGGCTTGGCAACGGGCAACCAGGGCCTGACCCTCGGGCGAGTCAAGGCGGTCTATGGGGTAGCGCTCAAGGTCGACGCCGTACATGCCTTGAGTCTCGCGCGAGGATGAGGCATGGCTGCTCTTCAGTTTCTGCGTACCTCCACCATGCGGTTGCATCCCGATGACGACGTGGTGATCGCCATGCGCGAACTGGCAGAAGGGAGTCGCATTGACAGCGAGGGCATCACCGTGACCGAGCGCATTCCTGCTGGCCACAAGGTCGCGGTACGAGCCCGCGCCCTCGGTGAGCCGGTCCACCGCTACGCGCAGATTATCGGCTTCGCTTCTACCGCTATTGAGCCCGGGCAGCACGTCCACACCCACAATACCGAGATGGGCGCGTTCGTTCGTGATCACGCGTTCGGGGTCGACTACTTGCCAACCGTTCCTGCAGCCGCGCCCGCAACCTTCGTGGGCATCAGGCGGGCCGACGGGCGGGTCGCAACGCGCAACTATCTGGCCGTCATCTCCACCGTGAACTGCTCCGCAACCGTGTCGAAGGCCATCGCCGATCACTGGCGGAACGGTCGTGGTCTCGAGTCGTTTCCCCATGTCGATGGCGTGGTGTCACTCACCCACGGCAGTGGCTGCGGTATGGACGCGAAAGGCATTGGCATGGACGTGTTGCGGCGCACGATCGCCGGGTACGCAACCCATCCAAACATTGCTGGCGTGCTGCTGGTTGGTCTCGGCTGCGAGGCGAACGGTCTTGGCGCGCTGATCACGGCGAAGCGTCTGCAGGAGGGCAGCCGACTCGCTGCGCTCAACATCCAAGACATCGGCGGCACTCGTCACTGCGTGGAAGAAGGCGTTGCGCGCATCAGTGAGATGTTGCCCTGGGCCAACGACGTGAAGCGCGAGCCGGTAGGGGCCGAGCACCTCATCATCGGCCTGCAGTGCGGTGGGTCTGACGGCTACTCGGGTATCACGGCAAACCCCGCGCTCGGCGCCGCCGTGGATGAACTCGTGCGCAACGGTGGCACCGCCATTCTGTCGGAGACGCCCGAGATTTACGGTGCAGAACATCTCCTCACCCGGCGAGCGGTCACGCCCGAAGTCGGGGCAAAGATCGTGAAGCAGATTGCCTGGTGGGAGGACTACACCGCCCGCAATCAGGGCGAGATGAACAACAACCCGACACCGGGCAACAAAGCCGGCGGCCTCACCACGATTCTGGAAAAGTCGTTGGGCGCCGTGGCCAAGGGTGGCACCACCGGTCTGATGGAGGTGTACGACTACGCCGAGGCCGTCACGACGCGCGGGTTCGTCTACATGGACACACCCGGCTACGACCCAGTGTCCGTGACGGGCCAAGTGGCGGGGGGCGCGAATCTCGTGTGCTTCACCACCGGACGAGGCTCCGCGTATGGCTGTATTCCTTCGCCGTCGATCAAGTTGTCAACCAACAGTCAGCTTTGGGAACGCCAGAGCGAAGACATCGACATCAACTGCGGCGACCTGCTTGACGGCGACATCACCATGGCTCAGAAGGGTCGCCAAATTTTCGAGCACATGCTGCGCGTAGCGTCAGGAGAGGAAACCAAGAGCGAAGCCTTCGGGTACGGCCAAAACGAGTTCGCCCCCTGGATCATCGGCGCCACGATGTAACCGACCAAGTCTTAACTTGTGATGGATGTACACTGTGCGTACGCTTGGCTTCATCGGAGACCAACGTGAACACGCCCAGCAATCCGCCGAACCAGCCGATCAACGACCTTCCAAGGCAGGTCGACTCAATCTTCGGGTAACCGAACGCCAGGATCATCTCATTCGTCGTGCTGCAGCGGCGCTCGACAAGAGTGTCACCGAGTTCGTTCTCGAGAGCGTCGCGCTTGAAGCGGAACGGGTCCTTGCGGAGCAGCGCTGGTTCATGCTGTCAGAAGCTGAATGGACTCGCTTCCACGAACTGCTCAATCAGCCGCTGCCGGCTGACGATCAGCGACTACGACGGTTGCTGAGCGAGCGCCGCCAGATCGACCTGTCCGATCTGTGAGTTCACTCAAACCCGAACTTTCGAAACTCACGGAACATCACGATCTCAGCGGCCTCGTCTGCGGAGCCGCTGAGATCGACGAATGGCTCCAGAAGCGGGCTTGGAAAGCACAGCAAGTCGGCAACGCCTACGTCTTCGTGTTCGAACACCAAGGTGCGGTACTCGGTTTCTACGCTCTCGCGACCGTAGGTATCGAGCACGCGGGCTCGCCGAGGTTCGTTCGGGAGAACGCCCCCGACCCTGCTCCGATTCTCCTACTCGCCAGGCTTGGCGTGGCCGAGAAGGTGAAGGGTCGAGGCATCGGTTGGGCACTGCTTCAGGACGTGCTCCTTCGATCAGTGGAGATTTCGGATCAAGTGGGTTTTCGTGCCCTGGTGATCCACTGTCGTGATGAGACCGCCCGAGACTTCTACATGCACCAGACCCCGAGCTTCGTGGCTTCCACCCCAGACCCGCTCCATCTGTTCATCTCGCTGAAGTCCCTACGAGCATTCGCTGACTCAGGAGACTAAACGGTTCGAACGCTCGTTCATACTCACGTCGACGAGCAGGTCACGGCGGTTTATCTGGACTAACCGATGCGTACGGGGACCGAACGTGGTCCGCGGACTTGACCGCCGGCCCAGGTCACCGCGTCGGCGTCGGCGAGCGAGAAGACCGGGAAGCGCTCGAGCCAAACTTGCAACGCAACGCGTAGTTCCATGCGGGCGATGTTGGAGCCGGCGCAGCGGTGGGTGCCGGAGCCGAACGCGACGTGACGATTCAGTTCGCGATCAAGGATGACGTCGTTGGGTCGATCGAACACGGCTGGGTCACGGTTGGCTGCCGGGAACGCAACAGCACACGACGACCTTCGCTAACCGGGCATCCCGCGACTTCGGTGTCAGACGTGGCGATGCGGCCCATAGTGACCGGTGCGAAGGATCGCACGAACTCTTCGATCGCGGTCGACCACAACTCGGGCTCAGTGCACAACCGCTTCGCATCGTGAGGATGCTGGGCGAGGTGCCAGATGGATGAACCGATGGCCGACCACGTGGTGTCGATGCCAGCCACGAGCAGCAGCACACAATTGCCGACGACAGAGGAGAAATCGGTGAGCGAAAAGATCTGGGTTGTCGACGACGAGCCAAGCCCGGACTATCCGGTATGGACGCGGGCCAACGTTGGCGAGGTGTTCCCCGACATCGTCACACCAATGGGTTGGACGATGTGGGGCTTCGAGGGCGCTGAGTTGGGATGGCGAGACGCGCTGGTTCGCACCGGGGCATTCAGCCCTGATGAGTTCGCCGCCGACCGCAAAGAGATCGTCGGCAGCTTCGGTGGTTACTGCTACCTGAATGTTCCCGTGTCACGAGTGTTCGCCACGGAGCTGCGCCCGGGCGCGATGCGTACAAGCCGCGCCTCGCGCTCGGTTCCGACATTGCGCCGTCGGGCACCGTACTCACCGGCCTTGCCGGTTGCGCCGGAACGCACACCGGTCGAGCACGCGTTCTCACCGAGCCTGGCGATCCAGGTGAACTTGAACCAGGCGACGTTTTGGTTGCAGTTACAACTGACAGCTCGTGGGGGCCGCTGTTCCTCACCGCTGGTGCCGTCGTGGTCGATACCGGCGCGGCGGTCAGCCACGCCGTTATCGTGTCCCGCGAACTGGGTACTCCGTGTGCAGTGTCGGTCATTGGGGCCACCCAACGCATCGCCAACGGGGCGATGGTGACCGTCGACGGCACGACAGGAACAGTCACGATCCTCTAGCACGCCAACAACACCGTGCTGCTGCTGCCACCAACGGCTGAGTAACGCCCGCCCCCGATTGCGACAGCGCCGTCGTAATCGGGGGCACTTTTCGCGGTCACGACGGGGTCGGTAGTACGTTCACGGGGATGGCAACGTTGGATGAGGCGATTGCGATTGCGGAGTCGTTACCGGAGGCGGTCGAAGGTGTTCGGCACGGTTACCGCACGTGGTCGGTGCGGGGGAAGGGTTTCGCGTGGGAGCGAGCGTTCAGCAAGGCCGACATCAAGCGGTTCGGCAAGGAAACGCCACCTGAGGGACCGATCCTCGCGCTCTCGACGGAAGACCTGGGTGAGAAGGAAGCGATCCTTGCCGCGGGCACGTCCGGCATCTTCACGATCGAGCACTTTAACAACTACCCCGCCATCTTGATCCAACTGGACGCCATCACGACCGAGGCCCTTCGAGAAGCCATCATCGATGCCTGGCTGGCCTGCGCACCGCCCGCTCTCGCCGAACAGTTCCTCTCTGACTGAACCAACCGAGGAGCACTTTCTCGCGCCAGGGTTCCTGCGTGTATGACGGGGATGGAAACAACGGTGGTGATTGTGGGGGCGGGGCCGGCAGGCTTGGTGCTTGGGCTGATGTTGCAGCGCGCCGGTATTCCGTTCGTCGTGATCGAGCGCCGCAGTCGTGCTGACGTTGGCGGTCCGCCCAAGGCCGGCTCGATCGACTATCGCACCGTGCAGATGCTGAAGCGCGTCGGCATCGCCGATGATCTCGTTCGATTCGAGGTGGAGAACGGGCGCTGCGAGTTTCGCACGCCGACCGACTCGGTGATCGTGAACTACGGCGAGCTCACGGGCGGGCGACCGCATTTCGTCTATCCGCAACATCTGCTCGTCGAGACGTTGTGCGCGGCCCTGCTCAATTCAGGTGGCGACGTTCGGTTCGACTGCACCGTGACCGAGGTGGCCCACCACGGGGGCGGTGGTCGGGTGACGTGGCGAACCGGCGTTGGTCCGCCACACGAGATCACGGCTAACGCCGTGGTTGGCTGCGACGGCGCCCGCAGCACAGTCGCGCCGTTGCTCACCAACTCGGCTATTGCCGAGCGGTCGCTTCCCGTGCGTTGGCTGGCGGTGATCGCTGACTCGCCGGCCCTGGCGCGGCACACGATCTACGGGCGCATCCTCGTGGTTTCGCCGGGCAGATGCTGCGCGGGCCCGAGCAGACGCGCTACTACCTCGAAGTGCCGGTGACCGATACGGAGACTGACTGGCCTCAGGAGCGGGTGCGGGCCGAATTGTCGGATCGACTCGGAGTGCAAGGCAAGCTCGACAGCACGTTGTTCGGGCAGATGTCGTTCGTTGACCTGCAGAGGCGGGTGACCGAGCCGATGCAGCAGGACGGCATCTTCCTCTGCGGCGATGCGGCTCACTTGATCACGCCGTCGGGCGGCAAAGGCATGAACCTCGCCATGGCCGACGCGGTGGACTTGGCCGAGGGTTTCATCGACCGCTTTGGGCCGGCCGCCAACTTCACCCGCCTCGCGGCCTATTCCGCAACGCGGCTCGAGGTCATCTGGCGCATCCAGGCCTTTTCGTTCTGGCTGCTGCAGATCTTGCAGGCCAACACGACCGGCAACGAAAACCGGCGCGGCAGAAACGTTCGGTCGCGGCCTGCGCGGCGGCTGGGTGGCGTCACTGCAGCGTGACCCGTTGCTGGCCAACTGGTTTGCTCATCCCTACGCCGGAGTCGATCCGGTCTAACGGCTGACTACGCCAGAATATCTTTGGTGGTGAATCGCGCCCACGCCGCTGCGCCGAAGACAGCCACGTAGCCGGCCTGCACCGCAATGTTTTTCACGATGCCGCTCCACACGATGTGGGTGCGTAGCAGGTCACTGAAGCTCAGCCAGTGGTCGGTGAGCAGCCACGGATGTAACGCCTTGGTCTGGGGCAACGTGTCGAGGACACCGATGAAAATAAACAGGCCGAGCGTTGCCGCCATGGCCCCGACCGGCACATCGGTAAGCGTGGAAATGAACAACCCGACCGCAGCCAGGCCGAGGAGCGAGATGCCGATCAGCGCGGAGGCCAGAGTGATGCGCACCATGCCGTTGGCGAGCGGCAATGTGTCACCTGACAGTGTGGTGATGGGGCCGATGGGGAACAACACGATTCCCGACACCAACCCACCAATCGCGACCACCAGCGTGGCAACCAAGCAGAACGCTGCGACGGCGGTCGCTTTGGTGGCCAGCAGCCGACCACGTCCAGCCGGGCGCACCAGGAGATACCGAAGCGTGCCGAGCCCGCCTTCACCGGCAATGGAGTCGCCGGCAATCACCGCAACGGCCATGGGCAGGAAGAACGGCAGCGTGACAGTGAGGCCGGCAAGCGTGGCAAACACGCCGTTGTTGGTGACCTGCGCGAGAAAGCCGGGGCCCTCGCCCGCATCGGGTCCACCGGCGAAACGAATGACGACGGTGATGAAGATCGGCACGAGGAGGAGCACGAGCAACAGGGCCTGATGCCGACGGCGGCGGAACAGCGTGGCCAACTCATTGCGCAACATCAAAGCCCTCCCCCGTGAGTGACACGAAGGTATCTTCAAGACTGGGCCGCTCAACACCAAACGATTTGATGCCGAAGCCGCCTTCAACCAATGCTCGGCAGATGGTCTCGGGCGTCATGCCGTGGGTAGCAGCGGTGAGCGTTCCGTCGATGATGGTCGGTTTCATACCCAGCCTCAAGAGGACTTCGCCAGCGAGTGTTCGGTCATCGGTTCGCACCTGCAACCGTTCGACTGTCGTGGCTCGAAGCTCGGCCAGCGAACCCTGGGTGATGAGCTTGCCGAAGTTCATCACCGCGACGTGGGTGCAAACCTGCTCGATCTCGGCCAACAGATGGCTGGACAGAAACACCGTGGTGCCGTCATGCGACAACTCGCGGATGAGGTTGCGGATCTCGCGGGTTCCCTGGGGGTCCATACCATTGGTCGGTTCATCCAGAATGAGCAGTTGCCGGGGGCGCAGGAGAGCGTTGGCGAGCCCGAGTCGCTGGCGCATGCCGAGCGAGTAGGCCTTGAACTTCTTGTCGCCGGCGGCCGTGAGTCCGACACGTGCAAGCGCTTGGTTAACGCGTTGCTCTCGGGTGACGCGCTGCGGATCGGGACCGAAGGCGTCAAGACGCAGCAGGTTCTTGCGACCGCTCAGCCAGGGGTAGAACGCGGGGCCGTCGATCAGCGCGCCGACCGAGGGCAGCACCTCGGGAATGGCCGACGGAATCGGACGACCAAGAACCGCGACGTCGCCGGCGTCAGGTGTCAAGAGACCGAGCAGCATGCGGATGGAGGTCGTCTTGCCCGACCCATTCGGACCGAGAAAGCCAAACACCGAACCGGTGGGCACTTCGAGGCTGACGTTGTCGACCACCGTGGCCGAACCGAACCGCTTGGTCATCCCGCGGGTCTGGATCGCCAGGCTCCGCTCGGTGGCGGCTGGCGGATCGAATGGACGCGTGTCGGAGAGCGTTGCGCTCACGTGGGAGGTCAGTTCGCCGGAACGGCGGCGGCCAGAGCAGCTGGCGTGACCGCGCCAACGGCGATCCGACCATCATCGAGCACGAGCGCATTCACCAGACTGGTGGAGATGAGCTTGGCCGGACCGGCCGCAGTCTGCACCGTGGTAGCTGACGACAGCAGGCCGCCGAGCTGACCACCAACCGATTGGCCCGAAACGATCGCAACCGAATCCCAGTCGGAACCGACCGTCGTCGTGCCGTTGTTCTTACCCGTCGTGCCGACGTCGGTGCTGGAGGTGGGGGCATATGCAAACCAGCCGCCATCCTTGTTCTGACGGTCGCGGCGATGGTCCCGGTGGCTTTCGCCGATGGGCAACAGGCTCGTTGGGTCAGCTGTCTCGCTGACGGACGATCCGGGCGGTGGGCTGAAGGCGAAGGTGGAGGCGTCGGGCGTGGCGTAGCTGATCTGGCTGAAGGCCACGCTGACGGCCGGGGTGGTGGAGTTCTTGGCGTCGATACGAACCGCTAGGGGCATGCCGTTCTCAGCGTCGATGCCTATGGAAACATCGCCAACCGTCGAGTTGGCCGACTTCGGCGTGAGCACTAGCTGGTAGGCGGCACGACCGGCGATGTAGTCGGGTGTGCGAACAGTGATCGTGGTGGACGGCTCGATCATGGCCAGGGCCTTGGCGGCCATGGTGGTCGGGTCGACTGTCTCGCTGGGCTTGACCTGCGCCGCGTCTGTAGCGTCGGGCGTGTCGGCTGGGAGCACGGTGTGTTGCACGGTCTGGGTGTCGCTGCGCCAGGCCCACAGGTCGGTGCCATTTCGAATCCAGTCGGACTCTGCCGATGGCGCGTCGACCGCGACACGGACGCGCTCGGGGCCATCGACCCAGATGTGAGATGTGTGCGAACCGGTCAGCAGATCAAGCATCGTTCCCTGGCCGACACCAAGGGCACCGAGATCGGGAAGTCCGAGGTGACTCGACATCTGCACCGTGCCCGACAACGCCCGCACATTTGACGTACGCACCTTGTCCAAAAGCTCGGTCGGCGTGATGGGAGGCAGCGACGGAATAGCAGCACTGGCGGGAAGAACGTGGGGCAACACAGCGAAACCGGAGATGCCCGCCAGCACCGCCACCGGAACTGACCATCGGCCAAGAGAACGAGCGCGAAGTGCCATGAGTAGACGTTATGCCCCCGGGGAGAAAATAGCTTCCCGCGCGGGGCCAACTGCCCGCCTTCTTACA
>JANMCE010000101.1:0-8567 GCA_031360915.1 Actinomycetes bacterium
GACGTCGGGCCGACCAATTGGAATGACCCGGATCGATCAAAGTCCGAGCGATACGTTTCCGACGACGAGGACATCCACGGATGGTCGCCATTCGTGACGATGCACCCCTCCTGCTACGCCAAGCAAGAAGGTGCCGACAGACTTCTTCGTCTGGTCAACGATTCCCAACTCCGCCAGCGGCCGCAGATCCACGACTGATCGCGTCCGTGGGCAGAGTGTCGCGTGCCTTCGTGTTAAGCCTGCCGTCTCTGATATCGAGCCTTGGGAGCGTTGCTAGGTAGGTTGCTAGGTCTGGGTCGATAAAATGCCTACAAATAAGGGCTTCGGTCACCTGTGGCGGACACCCACCCTGTCCGCGTGGGCGTTTAGAAACCGGGCCATATCGGCCCGGTTTCCTCATTCTCAGGGTGATTGCAGGCCAAAGGGCATGAAACGAAGCGCGAAGTTGGGTCGAAAAGGGCGAAACTCGTTGCTACACATATGGCTACTCATGGAGTGAGCGGCGGTGTTCAAGCAAGCGCCGTCGCACAGGAGGCCGTCGGTGTTCAGGCGAGGCATCTTGCCCCGACCGGCCTTCAACGCAGCAACGCCGGCGGCGCTGATTTCGGAACGTTCAGCGAGTCGCTCCTGTGTGAGACCGGCAGACGTCCGAAACCGTCGGAGAGCTGCGCCGAAGGTCTCCGCCATTGGCACCCCTCAGCAGAGGCGAGCCAGTCCCTCGCCCATGATGGCCCCGGTGCTCCGCCTTCTGACGGGCCAGCCGACCGTCACCAGTGGCGCCTCAGTCGAGTGCGAGGTGCAAACGTAAGGCGCCGTCGATCTCGCCGAGCAGTGCCGAAGGCACCACTCCGACTCGTTGAAGAACTCGCTCGACGGCGACAGAACGGACTTGTTCGGCTTGGGCTTTGGAATCCTTCGTGAGTCCGGTCTGCGCCGGCGGGAGAAGCACCTGAAACGGATAGATCCGACCGGTGTTGCCCGAAACCGGCACGACCGTTACGACGCCGCGACCGAGCCGGGCGGCCGTGGCATTGGCACCGTCATTGCTTACGATTACTGCGGGCCGGCATTTGTTGGCCTCCGAGCCCCGAACCGGCTCGAGCTCAACCAAGTAGATCTCGCCCCGCTTCACTCAGCGAACCCGTCGGCGGCGGTGAATTCCCACAACACAGCGTCACCGCTATCGGCCCACTCGGCCCACGCAGCCTCGTAGTCGCCGCCCAGTTCTGACGCTCGCAGCAGGCTTACGGCTTTCTGGAGGCCGGCCGAACGTGACGCCAGACCTTGTGTGGAGACATACGCGTCGAGGTACTCGACATCCTCATCGGGCAAGCTCACACTCACTTTCATACTTGAATACTACCGCAGGTAGTACCCGAGAAGCAATAGGTGAGGCCTCGCCCGAAAGGGTCGGGCTCGTGACGTTCAGGGATTCCCTCTTCCCATTGAACGCTCACGGTGGTAGACCAGACATATGTGTCGATCCATTGCGTGTATCGTCCCACCCGACTTGTTGCAGAAACTGGCTGCTGATGCGACTGCGGAGGAGAAACGTAAGCTCCTTGCCACCCTGCGCCAGGACCGTGCGATGCGTCAGGAACGCAAGTTGGCCTCGATGTCGCTGCGACCCTCTGCCGCCGCGGGCAAAGGCACCGGCAAACCGAAGCGCGCCATCTACGACCAGGGCAACGTTGCGTCCGACGCACCTGCGAAGTTGGTGCGGGCTGAGGGCGCACCAGCATCGAAAGACCCGGCGGTGAACGAGGCGTACGACGGCTTTGGTGCCACGTTCGACTTCTTCTACAAGCTGTTCGGGTGGGACTCCATCGACGGTGCGGGCTTTCCGTTGAATGGACTCGTGCACTACGGCGCCGAGTATGACAACGCGTTCTGGAATGGCCGCTCGATGGTGTTTGGCGATGGCGACGGAAAGTTGTTCCTGCGCTTCACCAAGTCCATTGACGTCATCGCTCACGAGCTAACCCACGGTGTCACCGAGCACACACTCGGGTTGAACTACAGCGGTCAATCCGGCGCACTGAATGAGTCGGTATCGGATGTGTTCGGATCGATGGTTAAGCAGTACGCAAAGAAGCAGACTGCGGCGACCGCCGATTGGTTGATCGGCAACGACATCGTCGGCCCCGAGTTGGCGCCGGCCCTGCGAAACATGAAGGCACCGGGCACCGCCAACAAGTACGACGATCAGCCCGCCGACATGGGCGGTTACGTCAAGACCCGCAGCGATAACGGAGGTGTGCACACCAACTCGGGTATCCCGAATCGTGCGTTCGCGTTGACGTCGCTGGCCATCGGCGGGAAGTCGTGGGAGGGTGCCGGTCGTATCTGGTGGGCAACACTGCGGGACCCAGCAGTCAAGCCGACCGCCACGTTCAAACAGTTTGCCAACTCCACCGTGAAACAGGCCGGCCTCCTGTTCGGGCCGACGAGCGCGCAGAGCATCGCGGTGAAGACCGCGTGGCAGACGGTGAAGGTGCTGTGACGGTTGGCGAACAGCTGGTGCGACTGGTTCGCACGGGCGGGTTCGCGGGGCTCACCATGTCTGCAGTCGCGCCCGTAGCCGATCTTCCCCCCGTCGCTCAAGCCGCCTTGGCCGACGCACCGCCAGCGTCGCGCGCCCGTCCGGCAGCGGGGGTCGATCGCTTCAGTTTCGAGCTCACCATCCCGGTCGGACCCAAGCGAACACGGACGTACCGCTTTGTGGAAGATGCTGTGCCCGAAGGGCTCGAGCCCGTCGTATCTCACCTCTCCGGCCACCTCGCGCCGTCATAGCGCGCCAGCGCTCAGCAGACGGTGTCAGGAGCCGGGAACTTGAGATCGATGAGCACATCGTCAACGGCGTCGGTGGCGCATTGGCTGGCGCTATAGCCAGTGTGCTGGTTGGCTTCCACGGTCAGCAATATTCCGTTCTCCAACGTCTTGGCCATGGTGACGGTGCCGTCATAGGGAGTGGCCGGATCGCCGGTAGTACCGACGACCAGAATCTTGCCGGCGCCCTTGCCGGTGATCGTAAAATGCCGTGGGTGGGGTGCTATCGCCGGACACACGTTGGATGGTGAGGTGAGGTATTTGCCAAGTCGGGGAGCGGCGGCTGTTGCTTTCGCAATGACTGCTTCAACACCAGCCGCGTCGGTCGGACCCGGATTGTCGAGACAGCTAATGGTGATGAACGCATCGAAGAGATGCGCCTCGCCGACCGAGTTACGTCGGGTGAAACTGTCGTAAAGAGCGAGGAGTGGAGCACCGTCACCTTTTTCGGCGCTGGCGAGTGCGGTGGTGAGTGCCGACCACCGACCCTCCACGTAGAGCACTTCGGCGACGGCATTGATGGCAACACCCTGGTTCACCTTGGCCCGCTTGGGGCTGACGGTCAGCGGGCTCTTGTCGAGTTGCACCATGAGCGCCTCGAAAGCCGTTCCGGGATCGCCATCGTGGTAGTAGGCACACTTTTTGTTTTGGGCGCACTTCTCAAGGAAAGCGTTGAACGCATTCTCGAAGCCGACAACTTGTTGCAGGTTGCTGTCCTCGGTTGTTGCTGTTGGATCGGCGGCTCCGTCGATCACCATGGTGCGAAGACTGGTCGGGAACAGGGTGGCGTAGATGGCGCCCAGCTCACTGCCGTAACTGAACCCGAGGAACGTGATCTTGTTGACGCCGAGCGCGAGGCGGATCTGGTCGATGTCGCGGGCAGACGATTCGGTGCCGATGAAAGGAAGGACCCTCGCATTGTTGCGTTTGCAACCATCAGCGAAGGCTTGATCGGCGGCAGTGATGGCATCTCGTTCGGCTTGATCGTCGGGGGTTGGGTCGAGCGCCAAGAATGCATCGACATCGTCAAGACATTTCATGCCTTCGCTGTCGCCAGTGCCTCGCGGGTCCCAGGCAATAAGGTCGAACCGGTCGAGAAGTCTTGTGCCGAAGTAGTCCTGGGCCTGGTCGACCATGACCGTGCCGGGCACCCCAGGGCCACCGGGATTAACCAGCAGCGGACCGAGAGAAGAACCGCTGGCCGTGCGGCGCTTCACCTTGAGATTGATGACCTCGCCGTTGCCGGGGTTGGCGTAGTCGAGCGGCACCGCCAGGGTGGCGCAGTCGATGCGCTGCCCGCATTTCTTCCACTGGAACGGTGAGGGAGTCGGGGCAGGTGCTGTCGTCGCCGGAAGGGTGGTGGGCGCGCTGGACGCCGTGGTCGCGGGAACCGTGGTGGCCGGGCTCACACTGGTGGTCGACGTCGAGACCGGTGGCGCCGCGGTCGTCACCTCCGCCGGTTTCACGGAGACGCCGCCCGCAGCGGTAGAGGCACAGCCGACAACAAGGAGGAGGGCTCCAAGAGCCGGAAACAGCCGCATGACAGCATTGATGTTATGGCGTCATGGGACGAAAAGGCGATCGGTCCTTTAGCCTGATGGGCGTGATGTGGCACATGAACGACGCGGACGCGGTCAAAGGCAAGAAGCTCGACAAAGGGCTGCTGCGGCGGGCGGCGGGATTCGCGCGGCCGTTCAAGAAGATGATCTTTTGGTTCCTCGTCACCATGATCGCCGGTTCGACGCTCAGCGTCGTGCCTTTCCTGCTGTTCAAGAAGATCATCGACAATGCCATCCCGCACGCCAACCGCCGCATGGTCTGGGTGATTGCGGCGTTCATGATCCTGGCCGCGCTCGTGAGCGGCGCGCTCACGCTTATCTCCCGATGGTGCTCGTCGCGCGTCGGCGAAGGTCTCATCTACGAGCTTCGCACCGCACTTTTCGACAAGGTGCAACGCATGCCGATTGCGTTCTTTACCCGCACCCAAACCGGCGCGCTGATAAGTCGACTGAACAACGACGTGGTCGGCGCCCAACGAGCTGTGACGGGCACGCTCGGCCAGGTGGTATCGAACACCATCACGCTGGTCATCAGTGCCGGCACCATGTTCTTCCTCAGCTGGAAGCTGACGCTGCTGTCACTCGTCATCCTTCCCATCTTCGTCATTCCGGCCAAGCGGGTCGGCAAGCAACTGTCGGTCATCTTCCGCCAGCAGATGGACCTCAACGCGCAGATGAATACGCAGATGACCGAGCGGTTCAACGTGTCGGGTGCGCAACTGGTGAAGCTGTACGGCCGGTCCACTGACGAGCTTGAACGCTTCTCGACCCGGGCGGCGGCGGTGCGTGACACTGGCGTGAAAGGCGCGATGTACGGCCGCACGTTTGCGGTCGGTCTCGACCTGGCCCAAGCAGTGGGTGTCGCCGCGATCTACGTGGTCGGCGCAAACCTGGTGATCTCCAAGACACTGCTCATCGGCACGCTCGTGGCGATGGCGGGGCTTGTCCTGAAGATCTATAACCCGTTGACCGAACTGACCAGTGCACGTATCGACATCATGACGGCCATGGTGTCGTTCGAGCGGGTCTTCGAGCTGCTCGACGCCCCGGTCAATATCGCCGACCGCCCGGGCGGTATCGACCTGGTGAAGCCCACCGGTCGGGTCGAGCTTGATCACGTCACCTTCCGCTATCCGTCGGCCGACGCCGTGTCGGTTGCGTCGCTGGAACGGCCCGGTTCCACCGACTTGTCGTCGGATCAGAACGTCGACGTGCTGCACGACATCACCATCTCTATTGAACCGGGGCAGATGGTTGCCTTGGTTGGCCCGTCGGGTGCAGGCAAGTCGACGATCGCGTCGCTCATCCCACGGCTCTACGACGTGACCGGCGGGTCGATCAAGCTTGACGGGCACGACGTGCGTGACCTCACCATGCAGTCGGTCGCCGACTCGATAGGTGTGGTGTCGCAGGACCCGCACCTGTTTCACGAATCCATCGCCGAGAACCTGCGCTACGCCAAGTCGGATGCGACGCTGCACGAAATGGAGGAGGCCTGCAAGGCCGCGCAGATCCATCACGTGATCGATGCGTTGCCCGACGGTTACAACACCGTGGTGGGTGAGCGTGGCTACCGGCTGTCCGGCGGGGAAAAGCAACGGCTGGCCATCGCCCGTATGTTGCTGAAGAACCCGGCGGTCGTCATCCTCGATGAGGCCACCAGCCACCTCGACAGCGAAAACGAATCTTTGGTGCAGGCTGCGCTCGAACATGCACTCGAGAACCGCACATCGGTGGTCATCGCGCACCGCCTTTCAACGGTGAGGGCAGCCGACATGATCTGCGTGATCGATCAAGGTCGGGTCGTCGAGCGAGGCACCCACGACGGCCTGCTGGCTACCGGCGGCCTGTACTCCGAGCTGTACCGCACCCTGACTGGGGAGTCCACGCCGGTGGCCGGCGCATGAGGTTCGCCCACGCAACGGCGGTGACGCCCGACGGCGCCGGCCGCTGGTCGGCCATCATCCCTGAGGGGTGGGACATCTTCGGGAAAGCCAATGGTGGAGTGTTGATGACCGTCGCCGCTCGATGGCAGGCCCCGACCTGATCACCGGGGTGCGTCCCAAACTTCCGCCACCCGACGAGTGTTTGTCCCGGAAGCTCATTCACGCCCGCATTGATGAGCCAGATAGATGTCAGACTTGTGCCCGAAGACACCGGGTTCGGCCAAGGTGAGCCGCACGGCACCGCAACCATGCGCGGCTGGTTCGGCCTGCTGGACAACGAACCAATCGATGTCTTCACCCTGCTGCTCGGCGTCGATTGCTATCCGCCCACCATCTTCAATACCGGCCTCGCTGCGGGATGGACACCCACGGTCGAACTGACTGCCCACATCCGTCGTCGACCGGTGGGTGAGTGGCTGCAGTGTCAGTTCGCATCGCGCTACATCTTCGGCGGCTTCCTGGAGGAAGATGCCGAAATCTGGGACGAACGCGGCCTGGTCGCCCTAGCTCGCCAACTCGCCCTCGTGCCCCTCGCTCTACCCACTTAAAACGACGGTGCGAGGTGACCCATGTCGCCGCCGCGGAAGCGCTGCTGGGCCGCAACGATGTCGTCTTCGGTCGTCATGGCGTAGGGGCCGACCAACACGACCGGTTCGCGGATGGGTTCGCCCGACAGCAGCAGCACGTTCGCGCCCTTCGGCCCGCCCTGAAACTCGATGCCGGTGTCGGGTCCTTCCAACGTGGCCGCGGTGTTCACGCGGAACACCGTGTCGCTAATGGTCACGCTGCCGCGCACCACTAAGACCACTGCACGGTGCTCGCTCGGGATGTGAGCGGTAAACGATTTTCGAGGAGCGAGATGGATGTCGAGGAAGTTGATCGGCGTCAGCAGGCCATCGAGCGGTGACTTCACGTTGTCGCAGGAACCAACGACCACTCGCACGAAAACGCCCTCGGACGGTTCGAGTTCAGGGATGTCATCCACATCAAGATGGAACGCAGCGGGCGTCGCATGCTTGTCGCTTGAGTGCAGGTTGACGAACAGTTGGAGGCCGTGGCAATCGACGCCCGGGTCGGACGGAACTTCTTCGTGCATCATGCCGCGGGCGGCCTGCGTCCAGTGCAGACTGCCCGGAAAAATGGTGCGCTCGTCGCCGGAGCTGTCCCGGTTGGTGAACGAGCCTTCCGAGTCGAGGAACATGTAGGTGACGGCTGAAAACCCGGCGTGCGGATGCGGCGCGAACGTCGGTTGACTCATGTGGAAGTCGGTCAGCGACAGGAACGGGCTGAGGTTCTGGGGGCCGCCGTGCGCGACCGAACCCTGGACGAATCCAGGGGAGGTCTCATGCAGGGGGAGTTGCGTGAACGTTGTAACCGATCGCACGATCAACTTTCTATCGCATCCGACTGCCGCAGTTTCTGGCGCGAGATCCTTCAGCGACGAGGGAGGTTGGGCAGCGGGCGTCGTTGCGCCTTCTCGCCCAGGCGCGGCAGCACCTCTTCCATAACGAGATGCATCTGCTCGTCAATCTCCTCCCGGGTGAGGCCGGGAAGGTCGAAGAAGAAGCACACATGCTTGAGGTCGAGCAGGTCTCGCCAGAAACCGAGCATGTCAACCGCGTCATCGATCGAGCCGATGATCTGGATCTTGTTCTGGGTGGATGACTCGATGGTGGGGCAGTAGTCGAACGGCACCTTTGACCCATCGGGGTTGCGGTAGCTGCTGAACCGACCGTACGGGGCCAAGAACTTGCAGAACTCATCGTGCCCCGGCCCGCCTCGACGAACGGCTTCCTCGCGGGTCTTGGCGACGTGAATGTTCACGACCAGACAACGATCCTCACCCGGTCCGACGGGGCTACCCATCTCCTGTCGAATCTCGGCGTAGCGATCCCACTTCGAGAGTTGCGACTCTGCGTTCTGCAACCAATAGATGGCCTTGTGCCCGGCCCGGGGCACGTACTCAATCGTCTCGGGCGACGTGACTGGCTGGTAGATGTCGACCGTGCGTAGGGGACGGGGGAAGAGTGAGAGATCGTTGACGTAGCTGCCGCGGTCGGGAATGTCGTCGGCGGGGAACACGAAGTGCTTGCCGCGATGGGAGAAGCGTTCGTTGTACCACGCTGCCTTGATGACCTCCATCGACTCTTCGAACACCTCGCGGTTGATGCGATCGTGCTCGGCCGACATGGCGTTGTCACCGCTGGCAACCACCGTGCCGAACGCCCACGCT
>JANMCE010000133.1:0-7415 GCA_031360915.1 Actinomycetes bacterium
GTCGTGCACGCCGTGCTTGCCGTAGCCACCCGAGTATTCGGTGGTGACCTTCTGCTTGCGGCCGATTTGCTTGACCGTGACGAGGAAGCCTCCGAGGTAACCCATCAGAATGCCGACCCTTCCAACTCGCGACGTTTCGCAGAAACCGATTGTGCCCGCAGAAGAAGCGCCGCGCTGATACCGAACACAATCAGGTCGGCGGCAACGAGGGCGGCCTTTCGCTGGAAGTTCCAGCCTTTGCTCTGGGCCAGTTGCAGAGAGGCAAGCAGCAACAGCCACGCCAGCGCAACAGGGATGAGCAGCTTCCAGCCGAGGTCCATCAGTTGGTCGTACCGCACGCGGGGAAGCGTGGCGCGGAACCAGACGTACATGAACAGGAACAGGAACAGCTTGGCGAAGAACCAGACCACGCCATACAGCCATTGCGGACCAGGGATGTTGCGCAGGAATGCGAACGGCGGCTGCGGGCCCCCGAGGAACAACGTAACGATGATGGCCGACATCGTGATGGTGTTCATGAACTCGGCCAAGAAGAACAGGGCGAAGCGGATGGACGAGTACTCGGTGTTGAAGCCACCCACCAGTTCCTGCTCGGCTTCCACCAAGTCGAATGGCGGCCGGTTCAGCTCGGCGGTGGCGGCGATGACGAACACAATGAACGGCACGAAAGCCGTCGCGACCAGATTCCACCGCAGGATGGTGTCCTGCGCCTTTACGATGCCGCTGGTCTGCAAAGCGCCAGTGACCAGCACTACCGCCAACACCGACAGTCCGAGTGCGGCCTCGTAGCTCACCATTTGAGCCGAGGCACGAACCGAGCCGAGCAGCGGGTATTTCGAGCCCGACGCCCAGCCGGCCAGCATGATTCCGTACACCGCGATGGACGAAAGGGCGAGCACCAGCAGAATGCCGATGGGCGGATCGGCCAACTGCAGGGTGGTCCAGTGCCCGAACATCGAAATCTGACCAGGATGAGCCTTGTTGTTGAAATCGCCACCGACCGGGATGGCTGTGAAAATCAGGAACGCCGGCACCAGCGACAGGAACGGTGCCAGTTTGAACACGAACGAGTCGGCCTGTTCGGGGATGAGGTCTTCCTTGAAGAACAGCTTGATGCCGTCGGCCAAGGTTTGCAGCAGACCGAACGGACCGGCCTTGTTGGGGCCGACGCGGTTCTGCATACCGGCAATGACCTTGCGCTCGAACCACACCATGAACATGGTGGCAACCATGAGGAAGGCGAATGACACGAGCACCTTTAGGCACACTATGAGGAAGACGGCCAGGCCAACGTGGCCCGACAGCATCGGATCGGCAGCAAACATCATGCGGTCTCCACCGTGACATCGGTCACCAGAGCGGTGGCATCGATCAACGTGCCTGCCGAGATACCGGGCTGATTGAAGGCAAGACGAGCCACGCCCTTCGGCACACCGGCGTCAACCGCGGCTGGCACCGTGAGAGTGCCCTTGGCGTTGGACACTTTGAGGTGCATTCCGTTACTCGCGCCGAGGCGGTTGGCGTCCGTCTGGTTGAGATACAACACCGCGCCCGGAGCGAGCTTGGCGAGGTGATCACTGGTGCGCAGTGCTACGCCGTCGTCGTACAACTTGCGCGTGACCTGCAGCCGAAGCTGATAGCCGTTGAGGGCAGGCGGTGCGACGTTGCCTGCGGCCACGACATGGCTTGCGGCGTCCCTGACGGGGAAGAGTCTGGCCGCGTCTTCAAGCGACGCGATGTTGATGTCGCCGCCGAGGCGCTTGGCCAGGTCGGCGGCAATCATCCAGTCAGGACGAGCGGTACCGACCACGTTGACCTTCTTGTTCGTTTCGAGCACGCGGTGTTCGATGTTGGTGACCGTGCCGTCTTTCTCGCTGAAGGCAGCAGCCGGAAGGATCACCGAGGCGTGGGAAGCCGACTCGGTCAGGAACGTGTCGATGGCAATCACGGACGTGGCGTTGTTGAGCGCCTGTCGGGCCAATTCGGTATCGGGGAAGTCGCTCAGCGGATCGGCACCGAGCAGGATGAGGCAACCGGTCTTGCCGTCGCGAGCGTCCTGCAAAATGCCCAGCGCATCTTTACCGTCGGCGACGGGTCGCAGGCCTGCTTCAAGCGCACCGATCACGTTGCCACGGCGCAGCGCGGGCAGCACCTTCAGCCCTTCCACGCCAGCCTGCAGCGCAGCCAACGCATCCATGGTGAAGTGCGCTGACTCAGACAGCGAAGCCCGACCGACAACAGCAACGACGTTGCCCTTGACGATCTGTGCTGCTTCGTCGGCCAGTACTTGCCGGACCGCTGCAGCCTGCTCGCCCGGCGCGAACCTTACGCTCTTGGCGCAGTAACGGGTCATGCCGGTGTCGGTGGCCGAGATCTCAATGATACGGATCGTCTTCTTCTCGGCAGCACCCTTCAGACGCAGATACAGCACCGGCAACTCTTCCTTTAGATCTGGTCCGAGAAGGATGACCGTGGCGGCCGAGCAGGCGTCGTTGATGGTGGCACGCGGCGTTTTCAGCAACTCGTACGGAAGCCCGTCACCCAGCTGCGCATCGAGGTTGTGCGTACCGATGACACGGGTGGCCAGACGAGCCCATGCCACGGCGTCTTCGTTGGTGAGTCTGGCTCCACCAAGGATAGAAACGCTGGCCGGACCGCCATTGGCGATAGCTGTCTTGATGGCCGTAACCGCTCGGGTGAGAGCGTCATCCCAGGATGTCGTGACGAAGCCGTCAGCGTGCTTGACGATGGGGTCACCGATACGGTCGGTGGAGTTCAGCGATTCGAACCCGAAGCGACCCTTGTCGCACAACCAACCGTGGTTGATGCCGTCGTCGTCGAAGCCTTGGTAGCGCACCAGGTCATCGCGGCTGGACTGCACCACGATCTGGCAGCCGACCGAGCAACCGGTGCAGGTTGACATGGCCTGGTCGAGATCCCAGGGGCGAGCCTTGAAACGGTACGGCGACGCGGTGAGCGCGCCGACCGGGCAGATCTGCACGGTGTTGCCGCTGAAGTATGACGAGAACGGCTCATCGGGGAAGGTCTGGACCTGGGTGTTGTTGCCGCGATGCGTGAATGCGATCAGCGGATCGCCGGCCACCTCATCGGCGAAGCGGGTGCAGCGGTCACAAAGGATGCAACGCTCGCGATCGAGGAACACGAGATCGCTGATGGGGATCGGCTTTTCGTAGTGGCGCTTTTCCTCCACGTACCGGCTCTCGCCCGGCCCATGGCTGAACGCCTGATCCTGTAGCGGGCACTCGCCACCCTTGTCGCACACCGGACAGTCGAGCGGGTGGTTGGCGAGCAGCAGTTCGATGATGCCTTCCTGCACCCGTTTAGTCGTCTCCGACTCGGTGAACACCTTCATCCCCGGAGCCACCGTCACCATGCATGTGGGGGTGAGCGCAGGGCCGCGACCGGTGTCGACTTCGCACACGCACATGCGGCACATACCAACCGAGCTCATGCGGTCGTGGTAGCAGAACCGCGGGATGTAAACATCCGCCTTCTCGGCAGCCTTAATGATGAGGTCACCCTTGCGAGCAACCACATCTTTGCCGTTGATCTGAATAGCAACCGCGTCCGGATCAACCGGAACCTCAGGAGCAGCCGGAGTAGAAGCGAGATCAGTCATCAGTGAGACCCTCCAGCGAGACCGGCGGTGAGGCTGGCGGCATTGTCTGAGCGAAGCGAGTCCGAGCGGCCCTGAGCGGTAGCGAAGGGTTCCGAGGCAATGAGGGGTATGCGCTTTCGCTTCACGATCTTGGCTTCGAACTCGCTGCGGAACAGGGTGAGCGCGGAGTGGACCGGCGCAAACGCCGACGGCCCGACAAAGCAGATGGTTGTCATCTTGTAGGGGAACGGCACGGCTTCCAGGCCGAGCGCGGTGGACGATGCGTGCGGGAAGGCACCGGGGCAGATCGACTCGCCCACTTCCAGCAGTTGCTCAAGGTCACCCTCGGTACCTTGCCCGGCCACGATGCGGGCCATGATGCGCTCAAGCCAGGTGCCGCCTTCGCGACACGGCACGCACTTGCCACACGACTCGTGGGCGTAGAAGCGGGTGAGGGTGAGTGCAGCGTGGGGAATATCGGTGGTGGAATCCATCACCATGATGGCGCCAGAACCGAGCATGGAACCGGCCGCGCCAACGAGCTTGCCTTCGAACGGCAAGTCGAGCTGGTCGGGCGTGAACCACGGGGCCGAACCACCGCCGGGCACGAAGGCCTTCAGCTCGTTGTCGTTGCGGATACCGCCGCAGAACTCTTCGTTGTAGAGCAGATCACGGAAGGTCGTGGTGCCGTTGATGATCTCGTACACGCCGGGGCGCTTCACGTGACCGGATACAGCCACCATGCGGGTACCGGGCGAAGTTGCCGTGCCGATGGCCTGATAGGCGGCCACACCGTTCACGGCCAGCCACGGCAGGTTGGCCAGCGTCTCGACGTTGTTCACGATGGTGGGCTTGCCATAGAGGCCGACGGCCGCCGGGAAGAACGGCGGCTTGAGGCGTGGCATGCCACGGTTGCCTTCGAGCGACTCGATGAGCGCCGTCTCTTCGCCGACCACGTAGGCGCCCGCGCCCCAGTGGAGCACGATGTCGACCGAGAAGTTGGAGCCGAGAATGTTCCTACCGATGTAGCCAGCCGCGTAGGCATCGTTGAGCGCCGTTGCGACCCGCTCTTGCGCAACGGCCATTTCACCGCGGATGTAGAGGAAGCACTGGCTGAGTCCGGCGGCATAGCAGGCGATGAGGCAGCCTTCGATGAGCTGGTGCGGATCGAGCTCCATGAGCAGGCGGTCCTTGTACGTGCCGGGCTCTGATTCGTCACCGTTGACCACGAGGTAGCGAGGGAACACACCCTGCGGAGTGAGGCCCCACTTCACACCGGCGGGGAAGCCGGCACCGCCGCGGCCGAGCACCGTTGCACTTTTTACCTCGTCGTGCACCTCGGGCGGCGACTTGGCCAGTGTGGCCTTCAGACCCTCATAGCCGCCGGTGGCTAGGTAGCGCGCAAGCGTGTGCGAATCCTCGTACTCAAACCGTGAGGTCACGATCTTCGGACGATCACCGGCTACGAAACCGGGTGCGTGAGGGTACGTGGTCACTTGGTGGCCTCCGCCGGTGTTGGCATCCAGACGGGTGGAGTGGTGACGCTTTCGGGCGGGACGGCGCCGACGGCACGATCGGCGGGAATGTGTTGGCGCACGCGGGCGACGGTGCCATGCGGTGGGATCTCGTCGGTGAGCTTGCCCGCTTGGAGGTCGTCGATGAGGTTGTCCATGTCGGCGGTGGTCATGCGGTAGCGGTAGCGGTAGTTCACCTGCGCACATGGCGCTTCGGTGCAGGCCGCCTGGCACTCTGCATGCTCAAGCGTGATGAGGCCGTCGGGCGTGGTTGAACCGGCCTTGATTCCCAAACGATGCTCGGCGTGATGGATGAGTTCTTCGGCACCCATCAGCGCACACGACATGGTGCCGCAGATGTTGATGACGTACGTGCCGACCGGTTCCATCTTGAACATCTCGTAGAAGGTGCAGGCGCCGTACACCTCGGCCGACGTGGCACCGACCAGTTCTCCGATGTGGGTCATGGCGTCGTTGGTGATGTAGCCGTCCTGCTCCTGCGCGAGGTGCAGCAGCGGAATAGTGGCCGAACGCGCTTTCGGGTAGCGGCCGATGATTTCCTTCGCCAGCGTGACGTTGGCGTCGTTGAGTCGAGCCATTACGCGGCTTGCTTCTGCTTGATCAGACCGAAGCGCTTGGCCGAGGTGTACACGCCGTACGCGAACAGAGCGAGCGAAATGATTTTGCGGAGTCGGTTCAACTTTTTCATCAGCGGTCAACCTCTCCCAGAACGGGATCAACACTCGAAATAACAGCAACCGCGTCGGCAACCAGGCCGCCACGCATCATGTGGGGCAGGCATTGGATGTTCACAAAACTCGGTGCCCGCATATGCATGCGGTAGGGCTTGGGGCCACCATCGGATGCGATGTAGCAACCGATCTCGCCACGGGGGGATTCGATGCCCACGTAGACCTCGCCCTCGGGCACTTTGAAGCCCTCGGTGAAGATCTTGAAGTGATGGATAAGCGCTTCCATCGACTCATCGATGCGGGCTCGCGGTGGCGGCGTAACTTTCTTGTCCTGGATGCGATAGTCACCCGAGGGCATGTGGTCGAGCACTTGACGCACGATCTTCATCGACTCGCGAATCTCGTTGAGGCGGATGGCGAACCGGTCGAACGCGTCGCCGTACGAACCGACGATGACATCAAAGTCCATCATGTCGTAGTGCAGGTAGGGCATGTCCCGACGCAGGTCGAACGCCACGCCGGTAGAACGCAGAATGGGTCCGCTGGCACCAAGCGCCATGGCCTCTTCCGGAGTGATGACGCCGACGCCCTGCAGGCGCTCTCGCCATAGCGGCTGTCCGGTCATGAGCACGTCGTACTCTTCAAGACGGGCTGGCAGCATGTCGAGAATAGCGAGCACGTCGTCACGCCAGCCGTCGGGTAGGTCGGCCGCCACGCCGCCGGGGCGGATGAAGTTGTGATTCATGCGAAGGCCGGTGACCTTCTGGAAGAACCGCAGCACTTCTTCACGCTCGCGCCAGCCGTAGATCATCATGGAGACGGCACCGAGGTCCATGCCGTTGGTGGCCATGAACAGCAGATGGCTGGCCATGCGGTTCAACTCGGACAGCAGCATGCGCATCCACACCGCGCGCTCGGGGATGTCGCCGTCGATACCGAGCAGCTTCTCGGTCGCAAGCGAGAAAACGAGTTCATTGTTGAGCGGGCTCAGGTAGTCCATGCGGGTGACGTTGGTGCCGCCCTGCATGAACGACAGATCCTCACCCTGCTTCTCCATGCCGGTGTGCAGGTAGCCAATGATGGGCTTGCACCGCAGCACAACTTCGCCCTGCAGCTCGAGCATGAGACGCAAGACGCCGTGCGTTGACGGGTGCTGCGGACCCATATTGATGATCATCGTTTGATCTTCAGTGGGGTCGACCGCATTGATGTCCATGGCCGCTGCTTCTGTCTCCGACATGCGGAGCACCGCGCCAACGTTACGCATGAGCTCGGTAGCAGTCAGCTCATGGCGCGGCCGCATCTCCTGCCCGCCCTCATTCGTACGAAAATTGTCCTCGGTTACCGTCATAATGTCACCCCAACTTGAACGATTGACCGAGCGAAGCGAGACCGAGCGTCGAGGGAGCGGTAGCGAGCCGACCGAGGCATTAGCGCGTGCCTTTGAACTGAACGGGGATACGACCGGCGTCGTAGTCCTTGCGGAGCGGATGTCCATCCCAGTCCTCGGGCATCAGGATGCGAGTGAGGTCGGGGTGCCCGCCGAACGAGATACCGAACATGTCGAACGCTTCGCGCTCCATGGCCTCG
>JANMCE010000356.1:0-13044 GCA_031360915.1 Actinomycetes bacterium
CCCAGATCGGTGAGGTGATCGCTGCCGCCGCGGCCGAGCAGTAGATCGCGCTCGGCGACGGGGCCTGGATGACCGAGTTCAAGCACGGTGGCGAAGCGATCCCGCTGACCTTCCACCAGGGGGAAGGTGCCGGCGTGGTCGAACGGGTTTTGGGTGGCGATCACGAAGAACGGGGCGGGCAGTGCGTAGGTCTTGCCGTCGACGGTGATCTGTGACTCGGCCATGGCCTCAAGCAGCGCCGACTGGGTTCGTGGCGTTGATCGGTTCAGCTCGTCAATGAGCACAACGTTGGCGAACAACGGGCCAGGCCGGAAGTTCCAAGCACCCGCGGATGGCTCGAAGACAGCAACACCGGTGAGCTCGGACGGCAGGAGGTCCGCAGTGCCCTGCACCCGTCGAAACTGCCCACCGATCGATCGGGCGAGTGCCTTGGCGAGCGTGGTCTTGCCCTGACCGGGAAGGTCCTCAATCAACAGGTGACCACCAGCGAGCAGCGTGACCACGGCGAGGCGCACGGCATCGGGCGTACCGCGCATGATCCGTTCGATGTTGGTGACGAGAGCGCCACCAACTTCGGCTACCAGTGGCGTCGCTACCTCAGTCGTCGTCAACACCCCACGTGCATCGGCAGAAATTTGTCGACTGTGAACATCGCGTCAGTTCCTTGATCGACCGTTAACGGACCAGCGAGCCACCCGTCACGCCGGGATGCGGTCCTTTTGCACGAAGCCCGCCTTAGCCTGGCTTGTATGGAAGGTCCGATTACTGCAGGGGTTATCGCCACTCCGCCGTTTGGGGCGATGGCGCAGCTCTCGAAGGATCAGCTGTTGGCCGAGCAACAGGCCACTCTGGCGTCGCCGCGCCGGCACTACTCGTGGAGTGCGAAAGGTCTCTTCGCCACCCTTGATCTTGTGTACGGCAAAGGGCGCAACTTGGAGAAATTTCGGGTGCTGGAGCTAGCTGCCCGGGTGCCGTACCAGGCATGGGAACACGTTGCCTATGTGGCCGTCACCCATAAGGCCAGCGAGCCCGATTTCGCGGGACGAATCTTCACCCAGATTCGCTCCAGTCGTCGTGAGCAGGACAACGAGCAGTGGCATCTGCTGATCCTTGAAGAACTCACGCAGGCTCGACCACGCAAGTACGGCTTCCTGCGAACCGTGGTCTTTCCGCAGTTGCTGGCGTTCGGCTACTACCAACTCTCGTGGCTGCTCTACGCAGTTCGTCCTGACTGGAGTTACCGGCTCAACGCCGACTTTGAGGACCACGCTGAACACGAGTACGCGCTGCTGGTGGAAGAAACGCCGTGGCTTCACGACGCGCCCTACCACGGGGAGTTCAGCACAGAGTACGGGTCGTTTGAAACGCTGGCCGACCTGTTCCGTCAGATCGGGTATGACGAACGCATCCACAAGCTCGAAAGCATCGAGCGAATGAAGACAGCCCGCTTCCGATAGGTCAGTCGCGGCGGCGGGAGATGGCGAGCCGCACACCGAGACCCATGATGCTCAAGCCGCCCAGCGCCACCATCTGCTCGAGACGCTTGGGTGACCGGCGAAACCACGATCGGACCGACCCGGTGACGAGACCCCACGTGCCATCGCTCACGATTGCGGCGAACACGACGAGCAGCACCAGCATTTGGCCGGTGACGCCGCCACGAGATCGGTTGACGAACTGCGGAAGCACGGCCGAGAAGAACACCACGACTTTCGGATTCGTCACCCCGACAACGAACCCCTCGCGCACAATGAGGCGAGCGCTCCTGGGTTCGGCTGCGGCATCGAGTTCGGTCGACAGCTCATGCCGGTGACGGAACGCCTGAAACCCGAGCCATACGAGGTAGAGCGCACCAACGAACTTGACGATGTTGTAGGCCGCGACGGATTTCGCCACGAGTGCGCCAAGGCCGAACACCACCAGAAGACCCTGGCTGAACGCCCCCAAGCTGTTACCGACAACCGTTGCCAACGCTGCTCTGCGGCCGAGGGCCACGCCGCGGCTGACCACGAACATCACGCTCGGACCCGGCACCACAATGATGATGAAGGCGGCCACCGCAAACGCCGCAACGCGATGCGTATCAATCACGCCGCCACAGTAGCGACCGTGGTCGAGTCGTTACGGGAGGTTTCAGGAAACCCCCGCGAGCTCGGTGCGTTTCGGGAAGGACTGGCGGTACTATTTGGGTTCGGCGCCAAGGGCACGCAGCTGGGCTTCAAGCTCGGCTGCCCGTGTCTGCGCCCTACGTAGCTCTTCGTCGCGTTCCGTCTCGACCAGGGTGATGAGGTCGATGTCGGCGCCGATAAGCAATCCCTCTGCGGTGCGAACCATAACATCGCTGCCTACCACCTCGATGCTCAAACCGCCGAGCGGCACGATCGGCTTGCCGGTCCAGACGACGAACTCTCCATCGCCAGGAGCGAACCGAAGTGCTGCACCGACGATGGGGTCGGTGCTGATGACATACACGTCAACCCCGAGCGCGTTGCAACGCGCTGCCTTGGCCCGAAGCCCGTCAAATGTATCGGTGTTCGACGGCACCTCGACCACAACGCCCGGACAAGGCAGATGCGCGAGTCGCTGCTGATACGACTTCGTGCCACGCTTGAGCACCCCCACAGGAAGCGTCATGAGATCGGGTGCCATTGCGTGGCCACCATCGGATGGATACCAGTTCATGTCGCGATACACGACCGTGTTGGGCCGGAGCTGGCGGGCTGCCACAATGCCGAGCGCATCAACGATGCGACGATGGTCCGGGTTCTCGGGCACTTTCAGCGTGTCCGGATCGGCGTCATCTTCGACGTCGAGCCAGTCAGCAGCGGTGGACATGACCATAAGGCTACTCCTAGATTCGTTCGGTGCGACATGGATCCGAGGGTAGTGAGGGGGTGCGACAGAGTTTTCTGCGTGACCGAATCGCCACGTTCCGCAGCCTCGATGAACTGGGTTCAGCAGTCGTCGTCGGATGACGCGGGTTGCGAGGGATCAGTTGAAGGGTCGTTGCGCCGTCAGTTCGGCCGCAACGTCAACGAACTCGATGCGATCGCTCGCCGCGGCAAGACTGATCAAGCTGTCCGAGTAGCCGGCTTCGAACGCGAGAATTATTCGAGGCTCGGGGACAACTTTGAGGCCGTTCTGCCGGAGCGCCGGTATCTTGTAGCTGTCGAGATCGCGGACACCACCAAAAGACCCTGGCTGAACGTTTCCGAGCCGTCCGTGTCCCCAGTTCGGGCTAATTCCTCATGCGGTGGAGCAGGTCTCCGATTGTGGCCGGAAGTCGCAGCCAGCAGTGGTCAAACGGGGAGTATCGATCCGCCAGAAAGATCTTCGTCGCCCGATCGGGATGCTGCTGGCGCCAATAGGCACGGGCACGAGATGCGTGCAGAGCATCTGAGACAACAACGACGTAGTCGGCCTTGCCGACCAGCAACGATGCCTGGACGACGTTGTCCCAGGTGCTTCGAGAGTTCTCATCGAGAACAATAGCGTGCTCAGCCAGGCAGACTGGGTCGGACTAGACTAACCGCATGTCGACGGTTGTGAATGTTCACGAGGCCAAAACCCACCTCTCGCGGCTTATTGATCGAGCAGCCGCTGGCGAAGAAATTGTCGTTGCCAGAGGCGGCCGGCCGGTCGCCCGCCTCGTCGCACTCGCGAACCAAGGCCCAGTCCGCACTCCAGGCTCGTTGCGCGGCAAGATCCACATTTCCGACGCTGAGCTTGCAACGCCTGATTGGCTGATCGACGCATTCGAGGGCACTGCCGAATGAACGTGCTACTCGATTCGCATTGCCTGCTGTGGTGGCTGGCAGACATGGCCATGTCCGACGCCGCGAGCGACATCATCAGCGACCCGTCCAACAACGTGTTCGTCAGCGCGGCCTCCATTTGGGAACTCGAAATCAAAGCTGCCTTGGGCAAGCTCGTAGTCGACGCCGACCTCATAGCAGAAGTACCGGAGGCAGGTTTTTCGTGGCTGCCGATCACAGCACAGCACGGTCGAGCGGCGGCACAACTACCCACACATCACCGCGATCCATTCGATCGAATGCTCATCGCTCAAGCGCAGGTCGAACAGTGCACCCTCATCAGCCGCGACAGCAAGTTCGATTCCTACGCCGTCGTACTTATCAAGGCCTAGCAGCCCCGACGCGCGCCGCCCCCGGTGACTGCCCGTTCCGGTTACCCTAGCCGTTCTTGGGGATTAGGCGGCTGACTTGGCGGTGGGCGAACCACAGCACGGTGCCGGCTGCTGCCCCAATGCCGACCGACTCACCGAGCGCTTTGAGCGGGATCTTCAGGGCGAAGAAATCGCGAATCGGAGCGATGACGAGCGCGAGCGCAAAGAACGCGCCCATAGCCCCGATGAGCGCCAACTTGAGTTGTGTCAGCGGACGGGCGAGCAGCCCGATCACCACCAAGCCCACGACCACCGTCGTGATACAGGCCGCTGTGCGAGCCTGGTTGACCTCGATGTTCAGCGCCCGCGCGCCCTCGTAGGAAATGTAGATCGCGCCCGATGTCACCAGACCGGTGGGGATCGAGAAGCGCAACACCCGCTTCAAGAAGCCCGGTTGATAGCGAGTGTTGTTGGGGGCAAGTGCGAGGAAGAAGGCCGGGATGCCGATGGTGAAACTGGAGATCAGCGTGAGGTGGCGGGGGAGGAATGGATAGGGGACACGAGCCACCGACACGGCCAGCGCAAGCATGGCGGAGTAGATGTTCTTGATGATGAACAGGCTGGCGACGCGTTCGATGTTGGCGATGACCCGACGACCCTCTGCCACCACCCGTGGCATGTGCGAGAACTTGCCGTCCATCAGCACAAGCTGTGCAACCGAGCGGGTGGCAGGCGCGCCGGAACCCATTGCCACACCGATGTCGGCGTCCTTCAATGCCAACGCGTCATTGACGCCGTCACCCGTCATGGCTACCACGTGGCCGCGAGATTGAAGCGCTCTCACGATGGCCCGCTTCTGTTGGGGGGTCACCCGCCCGAACACGGCGTGCGAGTCAACGATGTCGGCCAGCTGTTCGGGATCCTCCGGCAGCTCGCGGGCGTCGAAGATTCGATCGGCGTTGGGTAGACCGACGGATGCTGCCACCGCGCCGACTGTGCGGGTGTTGTCGCCCGAGATGACTTTGAGTGTCACCCCCTGCTCGGTGAAGTAGGCCAGTGTCTCGGCCGCGTCGGCACGAATCCGTTCTTTGAACATCAAGAGTGCCGCCGGGTGCAAGGTCGGGAGGTGTTCGTCCTCGCTGATATCACCCTCGGCGTGGGCGAGCACGAGCACGCGTTGCCCGGTACCGGCGATCTCATCTGATCGCTTGCGAGCCTCGCCATGAGCTGTGTCACTCAAGAGGATTTCGGGTGCGCCGATCACCCAGCTGCCGTGGTCGGCGAATGTGACACCGCTCCATTTGCGGGCCGACGAGAAGGCGACCGTTCCCTGCCGCTCCCAGCCGGCCGGCGGTCGAAAGGCGCGTGAGATGGCAGCGAGCGTGCCATTCGGATTCGGGTCGTCAGCGAGCGCGCCAAGCATCTCCTCAATCGGCGGCATACCGTCGGGTCGCCCGGCCAGTTCCTCGAGCGAAGCGAAGTCGATTTCACCTTCGGTCAGCGTGCCGGTCTTGTCGAGACACACCACGTCCACCCGCGCGAGCCCCTCCACCGCAGGAAGCTCTTGCACCAAAACGTTCTTGCGGGCCAGCGTCAGCGCGGCGATCAGGAAGGCGACGCTGGTGAGCAGCACAAGCCCCTCGGGCACCATGCCGACCAGTCCGGCGGTGGCGCCGGTGATTGCTTCGCGCCAGTTATTGGTGGTCCTTCGCTCACTCCAGAAAAGGATCGGGCCGATCACCACCAATGCCCACGAGATGTAGAGGAGCAGCTTGTTGATGCCCTCCATGAGCTCTGATCGCGTGACGGTGAAGACGCGTGCATCGGCGGCCAGCTTGCGGGCGTAGGCATCAGCGCCGACCCGCGTGGCAACGTAAGAACCTTGACCGGCTACCACGATCGAGCCGGATAACACCTCGGCGTCAGGCTGTTTGCTCACCGGGTCGGATTCACCGGTCAGGAGCGACTCATCGATCTCTAGGCCAACCGACGTCAACACGGTGCCATCGGTTGGCACCTCATCACCGGCGCGGAGCTCGACAAGATCATCGACCACCACGCCGCCGACCGCGATCTCGGCCAACGCGCCGTCACGGCGGACCCGAGCCAGTGGCGCATTGAGTACCGCCAGGCTGTCGAGTTTCTTCTTCGCCCGCAGTTCCTGCACGATGCCGATCAGCGCATTGACCACCATCAACAGACCGAAGGTGGCGTCCTTCCACGACCCCGTCACCAAAACCAGCACTGCGAGCGTGCCGAGGATGGCATTGAAGCGGGTGAAGACGTTGGACGTGATAATCAGCTTGAGCGGACGGCTCGTGGTTTCTTCGACCACGTTCACCTTGCCCGCGGCGACACGCTCGGCCACCTCAGCGGTGCTGAGGCCATGCGCCTTCATGTTGGTCGTGTCGGGGGCCACGGTCACCCGCCCATTGTGGCAGCACCGCACCGAAAACGTCCTCCGCCCGAAGGTGGCTCTCGGTCAACCGGAAGGATGAGACTTAAACCTTTTCGAAGATGGCGACGGCCTCGACACCTTGCGAAGGAAAGTTGGCGTTGAGCCCGGTGATGCCGTCTTTCAGGAATTTCAGGTAGCTGTCTTTGTTCTCGAGTTCACGTTGGTTCGGCCAGACCCAGATCGGATAACTCGCGGCGGTCGAGGCTTTGATGTTGTCGGGGGTAAGGACCTGGATGCCGTTGAAAACAGGCGGTAGCTGCAGGATGCGCATGCCATTCGGGAGTGGTGTGCGCCCCAGAATCCATGCTGAGGAAGCGCCGAGCCCAGGCGTGAGTTCGACGGTCGGTGCAATCCGGCGGAACTCATCGACCACCTTGTCGTCGAAGGATGTGACTACTGCGCCATCCAGCCGACCAAGCTCGGTCAATTCTTTGGCCAGTTCAGCTGCGGCCGGAAACGCGGCTTCACTGCTGCCCTTGATTTCGATGTTGAGCGGCGTGTTCGGATACTTCTTGACCAGGTCGGAGAAACGAGGAATCGCGAAGTCGCCGGAGGTGTAGCCGGCAGGAGCGGGCTTGGCACCGGAACGGATGCCTCGATAGATGTAGGACGCGTCGGGCTTGTCGGTGCACACGCAATCGGCCGTGAACCAGTAGGCATTGTCGAGGGTGTTGATCTGTTCAAAGGTGAGATCGGCGACCTTCGCGGTCGACTCGGTTTGGCGTTTCACGTCGTCGTCGTGCTGCACGATCAACACGTTGTCCTTCGTGAGCTGTACATCGAGATCGAGCATGTCGACGTTGGCCTTCATGCTTTCGCCGAATGCGAACAGGGTCGAGTGCGGGAATTGGTCTTCACCGCCGGCGTGGGCCAGAACCACCGGCCGCTTCAACGCCAGCAGGTCCTTCACGGTGTTTGGCTTCGGCACCACGGTGGTGGGCGGCGAGGTGGTGGGCGGCGATGGGCTGGTAGCTGTAGCCGTCGTGGACGACGTGCTCGCAGCCTGGGTCGTAGCCTGGGTCGTAGCCGTCGCTGCGGTGGTTGCCGGAACGGCCGTCGTTGTGACGGTCACGGTAGTGACTGATGCGATCGACGTGGACGACGAACTACAGCTCGCCACGGTCAAGGAAGCGGCGCACATGACCGGGAGACATCGTCGCAAGACCATGGCTTTGAGATTAGGTCGCAACCCTCAGACGCGAGAGGTCGGCCCCGTTGCTTGATGGAGATCGAAGGTCAGGTTGTAGCGCTGAACGGCAGCATCGTGTTGCGCTGGCTCGAACACCGCAACGCGATCCTTGCCAAGGCTCTTGGCGGCGTACATGGCGGTATCGGCATTTCGGAGCAGCTCCGCTGTCGACTGACCTGGAGTGGAAAGGGCCACACCAATGCTGGCATGGACGGGAACGACCCGCCCGGCGGCGGACACCGGCGCACCAATTGTGGTCAAGAGTTGCTGAGCGATGGCGGTGACCTCCTCAAGGTCGCGTACGCACGGCAGCACGACGGCGAACTCATCGCCACCAAGCCGCGCCGCAGTAGCATACGGAGGAATAGCGCTTCCGAAGCGACGGCCGAGCGCCACCAGAAGTTCGTCGCCGGCCGCGTGCCCCAGACTGTCGTTGACTGTTTTGAAATCATCGAGATCCACGAACAACACTGCGGTGGACTGGCCGTTGTCCGCCTGTTTCAGGGCGTCCCTTACGATGCGAGCAAACATCGTGCGGTTGGCGAGACCCGTGAGTTCGTCGTGATTTGTTTGGTGGGTGAGGCGCTGTTCCATCCGCCGGAGCTGGTCGAGGAGTTGCTCGAGCCGGCCGTTTTCGAGCGCCGCCGCGACGTTCTCTGCGAGGGTCTCAAGCAGCACCACATCGTCGCGATCAAACCGCGCGATATCTCCCGGTCGGTGGCCGATGAGCAGGAGTCCGCAGGCCCGGCCGTCGGCCCGTAATGGTGCCACGATGGCATCGTTCAGTTGACGCTCGGCCAGGACAGCAGTGAGCATCGGATCGGCCGTGGACGACTGCACCACCAGCGGCGCGGCAGCGACGCAGACTTCGGCCATCAACGATGCCAGGCTGCTGTGATCAAGAGGGACCGTTTCTGTAGTCGTCTCGCCGACGCGGGCCGAGACATGCATCACGGTGTCGCTCCCGGATGCGACGTAGGCCAGCTCAACATGAGCGGTGCGAAACTCGTCTCTCGCCTTGCCCACCAGGTTCGTGAGTGCCGTGCCGAGATCGGCCGCCTGGTGGAGAGATTTGGTGGCATCGTGCAGAAACACGAGGCCTCGGTGACGGCGGCGCTCCTTGGCGTAGGCGTGGTTTGCAGCCTGCAAGCCAATGGTCGGAATGACCAGCAGCCAGGATGCCTCCGGATAGGCCGTGATTACGGCGACCGCGACCAAGCCGACGCTGATCGTCACTAACGCGCTGATCGCACCGAAGCCGAGGGAGGCCGCAATCCGACGGTCGGGCCGTTTGCTTTCCGCCAGACAAATCACGGCTGTGACCAGCATGGTAGACAGCATCGACGCCGCGAGCGCTCCCGTTGCTGCTCCCACGATCGACATGATCGTAAATCGTCCGTGCTGGCCGCCGACGAAGCGAAACACCGCAACAGCTAAGCGATCCTCCAACATGAAACAGGCAATGTTGAAGAGCAGCTTGGTGGCTGGCTGTTTGCGGTGGAAACGCAGCGCTCCACCTCCACCCAGGATGCGCACGATGATGAGGTGGGGACCGGAGACGAAGAACAAGCCGAGGGCGAGTGGGATTTCGAACAGCGAGAACGAGTGCGTGTTCCCGTCGAAGTGGAGATGGACCGGAAAGATCTCGGCAGCTGCGAAGAGGGCGATGAGGGCAGCGAGGATCAAGGGGCCGGATCGGCCGGGCAGATACGGACTGGTGGCCGGGGGGCGGAGCCACGACAGAAGACCAAGAATCAGCAGCGCCCCGACGAAGGTTGGGATGCGAGACGGAAAACGCCGTTGGCCGGTCGTGTCTTGCTCCGTTCCTCGCTGGTCCATACCTCACTGTCGGCAAATCGGGGAGTGAACTGAGATTGCGGCGGTTCCCGGAGGAGGTCTCAACAATCGGGGGTGGAAGCTTGTCAATGATCAGAACCGACCTTGCGTGCAATGCATGGGTAGAACCCCGATGATGACGAGCTACGAACAGTGGTCATCTGACCACACTTGAATGAGGAGTTCCGAAGGATGGCAATGATCAGGCGTGGATCCGTGCGAAAAGTGAAGAAGTACGGGTCACGGCGTCGACCCGTCGCCATTGCCCTTGCATCGCTGGCGTCCGTCGCACTCGGCGGCTCACTGCTCCACTCCGTTACGGCGGGAGCGTTGACCACGTACAACCCGGCGACTGACCCGTACTCGATGGCTGCGGTCACTGCCGATCTTGGCGCGGCCGACTGGTGGAACGCCGGGTACACCGGTCAAGGCATCGACGTTGCCGTTATCGACAGCGGCGTTGCCCCGGTTGCCGGCCTGAACACGCCTGGCAAGGTCGTCTACGGACCCGACCTGTCGCTCGAATCGCAGGCCCCGAATCTTCAGAATCTCGACACCTTCGGACACGGCACGTTCATGGCCGGCCTTATCGCCGGACACGACAGCACGCTGACCGCTCCCTATGCGAATGCTCCGGCCACCGCCTACCGCGGTATCGCGCCCGACGCCCGCATCGTAAGCCTGAAGGTGGCGACGGCGGACGGCGGCGCCGATGTCACCCAGGTCATTGCGGCGATCAACTGGGTCGTCCAGCACAAGAATGACAACGGTCTCAACATTCGCGTGCTGAACCTTTCGTATGGCACCAACTCTGGGCAGCCCGCCGATGTCGATCCGCTCTCGTTTGCCGTCGAGCAAGCCTGGCGTAGTGGCATTGTGGTTGTTGCCTCGGCCGGCAACACCGGCTATCAGAAAGGCGTTGGCGCACCGGGTCTTTCGAGTCCGGCCTACAACCCCTTCGTGATGGCTGTGGGCGGCTTCGACTCGATGGGCACGTCGTCGCTGAAGGACGATCGCGTCGGCACGTACTCGGCGAGCTCGGCCGGCTGCAAGCAGCTGTGTAAGAACCCGGATATCGTTGCGGCCGGTTCGCATCTGCAGGGTCTGCGGGTACCGAACAGCTTTATCGATGCCTCCTTCTCGGCCGGCCGCCTCGGCGACCGCTACTTCCGGGGAAGCGGTACGTCACAGGCAGCGGCCATTGCGTCGGGCACCGTGGCACTGATCTTGCAGCAGCACCCCGAGTACTCGCCCGATGAGGTGAAGGCGATCATCAGTTCATCCACGAAGAAGATTGCCGGCATCGATTCCAAGGGTCAGGGTGCAGGCGAGATCGACATGGCCAAGCTGTTCGCTGGTAAGTATCCGAAGAACCCCAACCAGTCGTTCTCTCCATCGACGGGTACCGGCTCGATCGAACTGGCCCGTGGCCGCGGTCACCTCTCTCGCAACAACGTCGCCCTCACCGGAGAAAAGGACGTCTTCGGCAAAGCGATCAACACCACGGCATTGGCAACGGCCTCGGCACAGGGCAGCACATGGTCGGGTGGCACCTGGAACGGTTCTACCTGGTCGGGTTCTACCTGGTCCGGTAGCACGTGGTCAGGTTCGACCTGGTCGGGCAGTACCTGGTCTGGTTCCACCTGGTCGGGTTCGACTTGGTCGGGCAGTACGTGGTCAGGTTCAACCTGGTCGGGTTCCACTTGGTCGGGCAGCTCCTGGTCCGGTTCGCAGTGGGACAGCAGCATCTGGGCTACCGGTTCCTGGGCGTAACGCCCTTCGTGCGGTGTTCTCAAGCGACATCGGCTGAAGTTGCGTTTGGAACGGTCAGCGCAATGGGGGTGCCGACGGGGAAGGTGTTCTCGTGACCGCTGCACCGTTACTTCCGGTCGTCTTGGTTCGCCCGACATGGAACCGAAAGATGATCCAGGGGCTGATCCGCGCATGCTGGCAGCCATGGCCCCGTTCGGTCGAGGTGATCAAAGGTGTTGACGGCTACGACATCACGCTGTTCATTGAATCGCCCTGAGTTTGATGCAGGCTCGATATCCACGGAAAGGTGGAGTCATGCCAGAAGGACGGAAGTTCCCGCCGGAGTTACTTGAACGGCGATACGTCTTGTTCGCGAAGCACGTGAACAGGACCCGGAGCTCACGATTCATGGCGCGGTGAATCGGATCGGGCCGATGGTCGGAGCGAGTCCGGACACCCTGCGTACGTGGTATCGGCAGCTCGAAACTGATGCCGGTCGCCTGCCAGGAGTCACGTCGGAAGAAAAGGGCCGGATCAAAGAACTTGAGCGAGAAGTCCGACAGTTGCGACGGGCGAATCAGATCCTGTTAGCGGCCTGCAGTTTTTGCTCGGGAGCTCGACCCGAAACTTCCTTGGTAGTGGCTTTCATGGGTTGAGAACAAAGAACGGTTCGGGGTCGAGCCGATGTGCCGGGTGCTCAAACAGCACGATGTGCATATCGCCCCTTCCACGTTCTATGCAGCCCTCACGCGCCAGCCGTCGGCCCGTTGCTTACGTGACCGCAAAGTGACCGCGGAGATTTCCCGGGTGTTCCATGACCGCCAGATCGGTCGTGGCCTGTTCGGGGTCCGAAAAGTATGGGACCGACTGAAACAAGAGACCGCTGCTGGCGATCTCGCCGGGATTGGTTCTGTGGGCAAAGGCCAGGTCGAACGGTTGATGCGGCCTACTGGTCTCCACGGGGCTCGGCGGGGCCGCCAGTTCAAAACAACAAACCCGAACACCATCTCCACGCCAGCCACCGGTGCTCGGAACTTGCCGAGCCCAGATTTAAGGCGCTCGTGTTGATGGCCACTTACACGGCAATGCGGCTCGGTGAACTGTCCGCGCTCACACGAAGAAACCTCGATCTCGCCAAGGCCACCGTCACGGTCGTGGCTTCTGCGTCTGAGTTGGCCAACGGCACCCGGATCCTCGGCGATCCGAAGTCGTCGCCGGCCGGCGCACCGTGTCGATCCCCGCTGCAATCATTCCGGCGCTCGCTGACCACCTCGAGCGGTTCGCCGAATCGGGGCCCGACGGCGTTCTCTTCGTCGGCCTAAAGGGTGCACCATTGCGACGAGGGAACTTCAACACGACGTGGCACGCAGTAGCCTGCGAAGCAGACCTGGAAGGCCTTCGCTTTCACGACTTGCGCACACCGGCAACACGCTCGCTGCGATGACCGGCGCGAGCACGAATCATGGTGCGCATGGGGCATTCGTCAGCCGCGACGGCCGTGGGCTACCAACATGCAACGGAGGAACGAGAGCGCCTCATTGGAAGTCGATTGAGCGACGGATCGACGGCGCCAGCGGCGGTGTCTAGGATCCGTTCTGTTCACTCGGCTCGACGACCGACCTGCCCGAAGGGGCCTCGTGGGTGGTGTCACCGAGTTGTACGAGCACCTTATTCACTCGCTGC
>JANMCE010000154.1:0-18551 GCA_031360915.1 Actinomycetes bacterium
CCGGAGACGGTGTTTCCCTTGGCCTTGGCCAGAGCTTCGAGCCGCTTCATGTCTCGGTCATCAACCGAGAACGTGCCATTGCGCAGCTTCGTTGCGGCGGGGGTTGGTGCGGTGCGGTGCTCAGTTACAGACATGCGTTGGCCGCCCGTGGGCCTCTTCGTAGTGATTCAGGTAACGGTTGTGTTGTTCTTTGTTGCTGTGGTGGCGTTTTTTGCTGCGGCCAGCCGTGTCTAACGCCGTGTGAGCATCACGCCTGACTGACCTCACCGCCAGCTGGCCTCCGCCCGGTTCGCCGGGCGGAGGCCGTAACAGCCAATCTGGTGGGGTGCCTTCTGTTCTTTGGTTTCGTCGGGACCTTCGCCTCTCTGATCACCTGGCCCTTTGCACCGCAGCGGCCGCGGGCGCGGTTGTTCCGCTCTACGTGATTGATCCGGCCCTCTGGGATCGATCGGGCGCTCCCCGAGCGGCGTTCTTAATGGCTTCACTGCGAGCGCTCGACGCTTCCATGGGCGGGCGGCTGGTGATTCGCTACGGCGACCCCCGCCAAGTCGTCTCAAGTGTTGCTGCCGAAGTCGCCGCAACCAATGTGTACGTCACGACCGATCATTCGCCGTTCGGCGTCCGTCGAGACAACGACGCCGCCACCGCGTTGCAAGCCAACGGCCGACGCTTGGTCACCGTCGGGTCCAACTATGCGGTTGCGCCCGGAACGGTAGTGAAGGACGATGGCAATCCGTACGCCGTATTCACACCGTTTTCGCGAGCCTGGCTGCGTACGGGTTGGTCGGCGCCGCTGGCCGCACCGAACGTCGAGTGGTTGGGCGACCCCGATGTCGCGTGCCTTGGCTACCCGAAAGACGTGACCTGGGAAATCCCCAACGGAACCGCTGGAGAGCTGGCCGCCCACGGACGGCTCGACTCGTTCGTGGCCGACGCGCTCGATCGTTACGACACGCAACGCGACACGCCCTCCATTGAAGGAACCAGCCGTCTCGGACCGCATCTGCGTTTCGGCACCATTCACCCTCGCCAGGTGTTGGCTGAGCTCGGTTCACTCAAGGCCCATGAGGTCTTCCGCAGTGAGATTGCGTGGCGGGATTTTTACGCCGATGTGTTGTGGCGAAAGCCCCGCACGGCTTGGGAAAACCTGCAACCAAAGATGGCCACCATGCCGGTTGATAGGGATGCGGCGGCCAAGCAACGTTTCCAGCAATGGCGCGACGGGCAGACCGGTTACCCCATCATCGATGCCGGCATGCGGCAGTTGCGCGACACCGGCTTCATGCACAATCGCGTCCGCATGATCGTGGCCAGTTTCCTGGTGAAGGACCTGCATTTGCCCTGGCAGTGGGGCGCAAAGCACTTCATGCAGCACCTGCTCGACGGAGACATTGCATCCAACAACCACGGATGGCAGTGGGCGGCCGGAACGGGCACCGATGCCGCCCCGTACTTCCGGGTCTTCAACCCAATCAGCCAAAGCGAGCGGTTCGACCCGGCCGGCGCCTACATCCGCCAGTACGTGCCCGAACTTGCCGAGGTATCGGACCGCGAGATCCACGCGCCGTGGATGTCGAAGCGAGGGCTGCCACTTGGCTACGTCGGTCCAATGGTCGACCACGCCGTCGAGCGCGAAGAAGCGCTGCGCCGGTACGCCATCGTCACCGGAAAGGGTTAGCAATCGGTAGACTTGACTGCTAACCCTAGGAATGAGCGGCGTGATGCTGGACGAACGCAAAACAGCGATTCTCCGGGCGGTGGTCCGGGAGTACATCGAGACGGCCCAACCGGTCGGCTCCAATCATGTCGTCCGTGCCCAGGGCGTTAACGTGTCATCGGCCACGATCCGTAACGAGATGGCCGTGCTCGAGCAGGAAGGTTTCCTGCACCAACCTCACACGTCGGCGGGTCGGGTGCCCACAGACAAGGGCTACCGCTACTTTGTTGATCACCTCACCGTGCCGGGCCAGCTCGACTCGCAACGATCCGAATTGGTCCGGGACTTTTTCGACACCAGCCACGGCGCCCTCGAAAAGCTGTTGGGTGACACCAGCCGCCTGCTTGCCGGCCTAACCGACTACGCCGCCGTGGTCATTCGGCCCGCAGCTGAGGCGGCCTCCATTCGCTCTATCCAATTGGTGAGCTTGTCAGTCCGCATGGCCACGGTGGTCGTCGTGCTTTCAAACGGCCAAGTCGAAAGTGAGATGATCGAACTCGCCGACGAAATCAGTGCGGCCAAGATTGCCGCCACCAGCGCCAAACTTTCCAGCCACGCCATCGGGCGCACGCTCGAATCGATGGGCACGGTGTCTACTACCGGTGACGCTGAGGTCGATACGATTGCCAACGCGTGTGTGCGGGCCTTTGCGACATCACGCCGTCAGCCCGCCGACCTTGCCTTCGTCGGTGGCGCGTCACACATGGCGCAGGCATTCGATGCAGTCGACGTCGTGCGCAACGTGCTGCAGGCCCTTGAACACCAGCACCTCGTTGTTGGACTGTTGCGTAGTGTCCTCAATCGGGGCCTGTCGGTTGCCATCGGGGCCGAGCACGGCGTGGAACCGCTGGCCGCCTGTGCCGTGGTGGTGAAGCCATATGTTGTCGAAGGGGAACCAGTCGGTACGATTGGTGTCCTCGGGCCCACACGGATGAATTATCCGCGTGCGCTCGCGGTCGTTGAAGCGGTGAGCGAACAGCTCGGCCGTACCCTCACGGAGAACTGACACCCTTGGCCGACTTTTACGCCCTACTCGAAGTACCGAAAACGGCCAGTGCCGAAGAAATCAAGAAGGCGTACCGTCGGCGAGCTCGCGAGCTGCACCCCGACCAGAACCCCGACAATCCCGCAGCCGAAGACCAGTTCAAGGAACTGTCCCGGGCCTACGAAACCCTGTCTGACCCAACAGCCCGCCAGCGCTACGACCAGTACGGCGAAGCCGGTGTCGGTGGCAGCGGTGGCGGGGGGGCAAGCGACTTCTCGGGCGGCTTCGGCGACATTTTTGACGCCTTCTTCGGTGGCGGAAATCCGTTCGGCGGTGGCGGCTCTCGTGGTGGAGGGGGCCCAGCTGGCCCGCCGAGAGGCCAGGATATCGAGGTTGTGGCCGAGATCGATTTCGACGCCGCGGTGTTCGGAACCGCGCACCCCATCACCATCCGGACTGCTGTGGCTTGTGAGCCGTGTGGCGGCTCCGGTGCAGGTCAGGGCACAAAACCGGTCACGTGTGTCGAGTGTGCCGGCATGGGTCAAGTGCGACGCGTGCGTCAGAGCATCCTCGGACAAATGGTCACCGCGGCTCCCTGTACGCGGTGCAGCGGTATGGGTCAGGTCATTGTGACGCCGTGTTCGACGTGCCGGGGCGAAGGGCGATCGGTCGAGAACATCACGCTCACCATCGACGTGCCGGCCGGTGTCGATTCTGGTTCCACGCTGCGCCTTTCTGGCCGCGGTGCGGTTGGTCCTCGCGGCGGATCCAAGGGCGATCTGTACGTCCATCTGAAGGTCCGTCCCCACGAGCGTTTCGTGCGCGACGGTGACGACCTTGTCGCTCGGGTTCCCATTTCCATCGCGCAAGCCACGCTCGGTACCAACGTGCTGTTCGAAACGCTCGATGGCCCCGAGAACCTTAGCGTTCCTGCCGGCACCCAACACGGCCGTGAGTTCCGCCTCCGCGGCCGTGGCGTGCCGCATGTGCAGGGCAAGGGTCGTGGTGACCTGCGGGCGGTCATTGCGGTCGATGTGCCGACCAAGCTCAGCAAAAGCCAGGAAGAATTGCTGCGTCGCTTCGCCGAAGATGCTGGTGAGGAAGTCGCTCCGGCCGATGACACCCTTCTCGGCAGATTGAAGTCGGCTTTCCGGTGACCGCTGGGCCAGCCTCGGCCCGAGCCGCTGCCCATGTGCTCGTCGACAGCGTCGAGCAGCCCGAACTACGCGTGGCCGATCGCCATCATCTTGAGCGGGTGCTGCGATTGCGGCCCGGTGCGGAGATAACGGTGGGCGACGGCGTCGGTGCCTGGCGAGTGGTCCGACTTGCGCCAACGCTCGATCCGATCGGACCCGTTGTGCGCGTGCCCGAAGAGACCGAGCCCATCTCAATCGGCCTCGCTCTCACCAAAGGAGACAAGCCCGAACTGGCGGTGCAGAAGCTCACCGAGTTGGGCGTTGACCGCATCCTTCTCTTCCCGTCAGCACGCTCGGTGGTCCGCTGGGATGACGGTCGCGTCGAGGCCAACATGGAACGACTACGTCGAGTGGCGGAATCGGCGGTGTGTCAGTGCCGGCGGGCGTGGTCACCAACCGTGACGAACCTCGCGAGCTACTCCTCAGCAGTCCTCTTGACCGGTGTCGCCCTCGCTGCAGCCGACGGTGAGAAGTATGACGCCAATCGCCACCACGTGATCCTTGTTGGACCGGAGGGCGGATGGAGCCCGGAAGAACTCGCTGTTTCTGTGCCCAGAGTGGTGTTAGGACCGCACATCTTGAGAGCGGAAACGGCTGCGCTCGCCGCTGCTTCGGTCGCTACGACGATTCGGTACTACCGCACGTAGTTCAGAAGTCCTATTATTCGTAACGTGCCGCATATCCCCTCACCCCTGAATCCCACTCGGAGCGGTTTTTTCCTGCTCTGTTTTCGGTCAACGCCCTCCCCTTCTCTCGACCGCCAACGTTACGGTAGGTGACGACGATGCTTGAACCTTCACGAGGCGGAGAAACACACATGGACGCTGCACTTGCAAACGACGAAGCTCTGGCAGCTTCTTATGGCAGACGGGTCGGTGAGCGCTTGCGCGCCATTCGCCGTCAAAAGCGACTTTCACTGCAGGAAGTAGAAGCCGCTTCACTACAGGAGTTCAAGGCCTCGGTCTTGGGGGCCTACGAGCGAGGCGAACGCGCCATCTCCGTACCGCGCCTGCAGCGCCTGGCCCGTTTCTACACGGTGCCGGTCGACCAACTGCTCCCCAATGACGACGGCCCTGCGTTCGAGACTCCAACGGCTGGCGGCGTGGGCGGCCCGGACAGCAAGATCGTCATCGATCTTACCAAGCTCGAAGCCAAGAGCGGCGCCGAGTACAGCATGCTCGGCCGCTACCTGCGCATGATCCAGGTCCAGCGTCAGGACTTCAACGGCCGCGTGCTCACCGTGCGCGCCGATGATCTCCGCGCCATCGCCTGCATCCTCGACGTGCCCGCCGACAGCACCGTTCGCAAACTCGACGAACTCGGCCTGCGCTTCACCCGCGCCGCGTAGCTACCTCGCTTCTCGCTACCGTTTGCTACGCAATGGCGGCGCTTCGCGCCTACAGAATCCCGGCTGCGCCGGTCTCCATTAGCGCTCATTCTCGCTGTCGCTCGGCAATGCTGCCTGCTGGCTAGCTTACGCTTCCTCGGTTTCTAGGTTGTGTCACTAGCCTTAGCCGAATGAGCGAAGCCGACCGGCTGGCACGATTGTCTGAGCGAAGCGAGTCCGAGAGAGACGGAGCGGTAGCGACCGAACGAGGCATGAAGGGCTACGCGGTGTATGTGCACATTCCATTTTGTGCGACGCGTTGTGACTACTGCGCTTTTGCGACGTGGACCGACCGCATCGGCGTGGCCGAGGCTTATGTGGATGCGGTGCGGCAGGACATCGTGCGCAGCTACTCCACCGGCGACCTGCCGGTCGCGACCAGTGTGTTCTTCGGCGGTGGCACCCCGTCGATCCTGCCCGGCCCGTTGCTTATGACCATTCTCGATGCCGTGCCTCGCACCACCGACGCTGAGGTGACGGTGGAATGCAACCCCGACACGGTCACGGCCGATCTCCTGTCTGCGTATCGGTTCGGTGGCGTCAACCGACTCAGCTTTGGCGTGCAGTCCATGGTGCCCTCAGTGCTCAAGACACTCGGCCGTTCCCACGATCCCGACAATGTGCGCGTCAGCGTGGAACTCGCTCGACAGGCCGGGTTCGAGTCGTTCAACCTTGACCTCATCTATGGCGCGGTTGGAGAGTCGATCGCCGATTGGGAGACGACCCTTACCCAGGCCCTGGCGCTCGACCCTCCCCACATCAGCGCCTACGGCCTCACGGTCGAGCCCGGCACGCCGCTCGCCGATGATCCGGCCAGGCACCCGGACGACGACGAACAGGCCGACAAGTACATCCTCACCGATGAGATGCTTACCGCAGCCGGTTTAGCGAACTACGAGATCTCGAACTGGGCGAAGCCCGGGCACGAGTGTCGCCATAACCAGCTCTACTGGCAGCAGGGCAACTACCTAGGCGTCGGCTCGGCCGCCCACTCACATCACGACGGCCGTCGCTGGTGGCGGATCCGCACGCCCGAGCGCTACATCGAGCAAGTCGAGCGCGGCCTTTCCACCGAAGCGGCGGGCGAAACGCTTGACGACGCGACCCGGCACTTCGAGAGACTTGAGTTGGCGCTGCGCACCAGCACCGGCGTGCCGGCCACGCAGATTGATACCGAGGGCCTAGATGGACTGGTGGAAACCAGGGGAGTGAACGTCGTTTTGACGCGATCTGGGCGGCTGCTCGCCAATGAGATCGCCATGCGGCTCGCAGACAGCTAGAGTGCATCCCGCTTCGGGCGTATAGCTCAGTTGGTTAGAGCGCTACGTTGACATCGTAGAGGTCCACGGTTCGAGTCCGTGTACGCCCACCCGAAGGCCGCAACAGGCGTTGCGGTCCAGCTCTTCTTGGGTTTGCCGCAAGTCCAAGGTCAGCACCTACCGCACTTGCTACCGTCGCGGATGTGCAGGCGCGACTCAAACGGATGGCACTGCGCGATGACGTGCCCAGCAAGGGCTTTCCGTACGAACTTCCCGCCGTGAGGCATATGTCCAAGCTGCAGTTCCACGAGCGGGTGACTTTCATCGTCGGGGACAATGGCATGGGCAAGTCCACGCTGGTGGAAGCCTTGGCGATCGTGGCCGGTTTCCCTCCCGAGGGCGGTAGCCGCAGTGGCGTGCGTGAAACCGACCCGACCGTGTCCGAGCTGTGCAAGTACGTGCGGCTCACCTGGGAGAACACGAGGCCATCGCTGGACCGCGACGACATTCGTAGGGTGGCCTACAACGATGTCTTCTCGGTCGACCTCTGGCGTCGATTTCTGAACGACCCGCAACGTTACGTCAGCGATCTTCTCGCCGATGACGACTGATAGTCAGACGGCGGCGCGTTCGCTGCGGTCGGCGGGACTAAGGAAGCGGTCGATGGTCGCGGCCAGTTCCGCCATGGTCGCCGGCTTGGCCAGGTAACCGTCCATGCCAGCTGCGAGACTACGGGCCCGATCGGAGGCGGTGGCCGTAGCGGTCAGGCCCACGACCGGCTGGTGCCGCTGGAGTTTCAGCTCGTTGGCGCGTAACGCCCGCACCACATTGAGACCGTCCATATCGGGCAGATGACCATCCAACAACATGAGGTCGAAATGCTTCTCCGCACACTGTTGTAGTGCTGCCGCTCCCGACTCCACAATAGTGACCTCGTGGCCAAGACGCTGCAGAAGATGCTGCACGATCTGCTGGCTGACGGCGTCATCTTCGACCAAAAGGATGCTGGCGAGCGAGTCATCGGCACGGCGCGGCAGGTTGGCGCCCTCGGCCGACGGGAGATCAAGAGTGAACGAGGCGTTGGTACCTCGACCGATGCGGCTCGTGAACACCAGGCGTCCGCCGAGACGTTGCACGATGCTACGGGTGATCACGAGGCCTATGCCGCTGCCGTCGGGCCGCTGTTTCAGCAGACGGATCGCCTGCTCATCAACGCCGCTACCGGTATCGGACACTTCAAACCGAAGGTTCGGCGTGCCGATGGTGGCTTTCACACGGACCACCACGGTGCCGCGGCTGGTGAACTTCACCGCGTTGGATACGAGATTGCCGAGCACCTGACGCAACCGGATCGGGTCACCCCACACGAGCCTGGCGCAGCGCGCATCCATCTCGCATCGCAAATCGATGGCCTTCGATTCCGCTTGTCCGGCGAACAGGGCGACGACTTCTTCGACCAGGCCGGGCAGGTCGAAGCTCACCCGAGTAACGACGGTCTGCTCCCTGGCTGACGACGGTGACAGCGTTTCGTCAACCATGGCGGCAAGGTGCTGTGACGCGCTCTGCAACGAAACGACCAGCTGTGTCTGGTTTTTGTCGAGCGGAGTGTCGAGGAGGATGGCCAACAGCCCGAGCATTCCGGACAGGGGGGTTCGAAGCTCATGACGAAGAGCCGCGACCTCGTTTGGTCGATCCGAGCCTTTCGCTGCAGTTGAAGGTGGGGTCTTTGGCTTCGTCATCATCTCTCCGTCCCCGACTTCATCGGCTTGGGTGATGACTCGCTGAGGCACTTCGCGAAGGTCTGGCTCTTCTTGACATGGTCCTGACGAGCGGCCACGAAAAGAATGGCCCTTCAGAGGATGAAGTGTTTAGGAAGGCTCTCGCGGCAGGCCGAGCACCCGGTCGGCCAGAATATTGCGCATCACGTTGGAGGTGCCGCCCATGATCGTGTAGCCCGGCGTATACAGCAGGCCGTGCACCACATCGCTCCACACCGTGGCGTCGGCGCCGAAGGCCCGGCCCACAAACTCGGCAACGCGGGCCTCATGCTCGGTGCAGAAACACTTGGTGGCCGCGCTGAAGCCAGGGATGGCCTGGCCGAGAGATTCACGGGCCACCAGTAGGCGTCCTAGTCGGTAGCCGGTTTCGAGACGAGCGATTTCTTGACGAACGACCGCGTTGCTCGTGTCGATCCGCTCCAGCGCAAGTTGATACAGCGCATAGTTTGAGACCAGCCGGTCAATGCCACCACGCTCGTGTTCGAGCTGTCGCATGGTTTGCTTGAAAGCGTTTCCTTCGATACCAACGAGGTTGCCAAGAGGCACGCTTACGTCGGTGTAGAACACTTCGCAGAAGTGCTTGTTGGTGGTCATGTCGAGGATTGGGCGGATCTCGATACCGGGTGTGTCCATCGGCACGATGATCTCGCTGATGCCCTGATGCTTTGGGCCCTCAGATGAGGTGCGGCAGATTAGATAACAGTAGTCGGCTTCGGCGCCGAAGGACGTCCAGATCTTCTGACCGTTGATCATCCACATGTCACCGTCACGCTCAGCCGTTGTCTTCAATGCCGCCAGGTCGCTGCCAGCATTCGGTTCGCTCATGCCGATGCACCAGGTGGTCTCGCCCTTCAACATGTCCGGCAGGTACGCAGAGCGTTGCTCGGGCGTCCCATAGGCGACGAGGGACGGGCCGAATTGGCGGTCAGCGAACCAACTGGCAGCGATCGGCGCTCCGGCGGAGATCATCTCGTCAGCCACGATGAGGCGCTCGATGTTGGGCCGGCCGCCGCCGCCCTCGCTGACCGGCCAGGTCATACCGATCCAGCCGTGCCCGGCGAGCTCGCGAGAGAACTCTTTTGAGTAGCCGTTGATCCAGCTGTCGTTAAAGCGGCCGTATCTCGCGACACCATCCGCGGCGACCTGTCGGGCATGCTCCCGAAGGGCGTCCTGCTCTGCTGTCCACGCGAAATCCATGATGCGAACGATAGGGGCGCGCCCGACCGGGAAGCGAGTTTGAACGGACACCTCGCCGCACGATTGTGGTGCGCTACGGTAGACAAGTTCGATACAGGCTGAGTGAGGTTTGCATGGCAAAGATCAAAGTTCTCAATCCCGTCGTCGAGATGGACGGCGACGAGATGACCCGCATCATCTGGCAGTTCATCAAGGACAAGCTGATCCTCCCGTACCTCGACATCGACCTGAAGTACTTCGACCTCTCGATCGAGCACCGTGACGCCACCAACGACCAGGTCACCATCGACTCCGCCGAAGCGACCAAAATGTACGGCGTGGCCGTGAAGTGCGCCACCATTACACCCGACGAGCAGCGAGTGGAAGAGTTCGGTCTGAAGAAGATGTGGAAGTCGCCCAACGGCACCATCCGCAACATTCTCGGCGGTGTCATTTTCCGTGAGCCGATTGTCATCTCGAACATTCCTCGCCTCGTTTCGGGTTGGACCAAGCCGATCGTCATCGGCCGTCATGCTCACGGCGATCAGTACAAGGCCACCGACTACAAGGTGCCCGGTGCCGGCACTGTCACCATGACCTATGTGCCCGCCGACGGCTCGAACCCGGTTGAGATGAAGATCGCCGACTTCGGTGACGATGGCGGTGTGGTGATGGGCATGTACAACTACAACGACTCCATCCGTGATTTCGCTCGCGCATCGCTGCGCTATGGCCTCGATCGTGGTCTACCCGTCTACCTGTCCACCAAGAACACCATCCTCAAGGCCTACGACGGCTCGTTCAAGGACATCTTCGAGCACGTGTATCAGACCGAGTTCAAGGCCGACATGGACGCAAAGGGTCTCACCTACGAGCACCGCCTCATTGATGATATGGTTGCATGTGCAATGAAATGGGAAGGCGGCTACGTTTGGGCCTGCAAGAACTACGACGGTGACGTGCAGTCAGACACCGTCGCTCAGGGTTACGGCTCGCTCGGTCTGATGACGTCGGTTCTGATGACTCCCGATGGCAAGACGGTCGAAGCCGAAGCTGCGCACGGCACGGTCACCCGTCACTACCGTGAGCACCAGAAGGGCAACAAGACTTCCACCAACCCGATCGCTTCGATCTACGCGTGGACCCAGGGCCTGTCCTATCGCGGCAAGATGGACGGAACGCCCGACGTGGTTCGTTTCGCGGAGACGCTTGAGCAGGTCTGCATCGAAGCCGTTGAAGCGGGCGAGATGACCAAAGACCTGGCCGTGTTAATCTCACGTGATGCGCCGTACCTGAACACCGAAGACTTCCTCGACACCCTTGATCGACGCCTCCAAGCCAAAATGGCCGTATAGCCACTTCGCTCGTCGCTACCGCTTGCTACTCTCCTTCTGGGGTGCGAGCGTGTCACGTCTGGTATCACCCGCCTGATACGAAATGTGACTTGCTCGGTTGTCGGGCTGGCATGGCCGGGAGCGAGTCACGTCTGGTATCACCCGCCTGATACGAAATGTGACTTGCTCGGAGCCGCGTATGCGTAGGGTGTCAGGTATGCGTGCAGTTGTGCTTCGTTCTTATGGTGGCCCGGAAGTCCTCACGATTGAGGACGTGCCGGATCCAACACCGGGTCCGGAGGAGGTTGTGGTCGAGGTCGCGTCGACCGCCTTGAACCGGGCCGACATGCTGCAGCGGATGGGTCTGTATCCGGGGCCGAAGATGGCCTACGAGATCCCGGGTCTCGAATTCTCGGGTCGGGTTGCTGCGGTCGGCGAGCGGGCGTCGTTGTGGAAGGTTGGCGATGCGGTTATGGCGATTACGGGAGGAGGCGCGTACGCCTCGCGCCTCGCTATCCACGAACGCCAGTTGATGCCCGTGCCGTCAAATGTTGCGCTGAATGATGCGGCTGCGATCCCCGAAGTGTTTCTGACGGCGTGGGATGCGCTGGTCGTGCAGGGTGGTTTGACGTCTGGACGTTGGGGCTTGATCCACGCCGGTGCGTCGGGGGTCGGCACGGCGGGTATCCAGATCGCCAAAGCAATCGGCGCGCGCATCGCGGTGACGTGTTCGTCGGGCAAGGCCGACGCGGTTCGTGCGCTCGGATGCGATGTCGTGCTTGAGCGCAGCCCGCATGACTGGCTGGCTGACGCGCAGGCACTGGTGCCCGGTGGGTTCGATGCAATCCTCGATGTGATCGGTGCTGACGAGTTGAATCGCAACATCACGGCGCTCGCACCACGCGGTTCCATCGTGCAAGTCGGCACCATGGAGTTCGGCCAGCCGCTCATCAACCTTGGTGGCCTCATGATGAAGCGCGCCCGCCTTATCGGCACCGTGCTACGCGCCCGGCCGCTGGAAGAAAAGATCGCGCTCACGCGGCGGTTCGCCGCTGAGATCCTTCCGCTCTTCGAAGCCGGCGTGCTCAAACCGGTCATCGACTCGCGCTTCGCATTCGATGAGATCGCCAAAGCCCATGAACGTATGGGCGCCAACCTCAACGTCGGCAAGATCTTGATCGACCTCTAGCTCGGTGGTTCCGTGGAGGTGTCGTGGATGCGGCTGTGCGGCTTTCACAAGTTCACGAGTGACCACGACGGTCGTACTTTCGCAGTCACGGATTGTGCAAATAGCCTGGTCATATGATATTTCTTAACAAACTACTAGTCGAAGACTCCTATGGAAGTGCACGTCGAACTCAAGCGATTGGTGGACGGAATCTTCGCTGACACACTGGCGTTCGCCTCGATTCAAGAGGCATCTGAGGTTGCGGGTTTGGTTGAGGTTTTGCAGCATCGGCTTGATGCGTTGGCGGTCGAAATTGTCGACAACGTCGACCGTTGTGGTTGTAACACGCAGGATGGTCATTCGAATGTGCGGTCGTGGTCGGCGTTCACGTGCCGCACCACGGGTACAGAGGCGTCGCGTCGGTTGTCGCTCGCGAAAGCATTCCGTCAGCTCCCTACGACCGCCGCGAGGTATCGGGCTGGTGTGCTTGGTCGTGAACAAGTGGGCTGTCTCGCAACGGCATGCGCGAGTGATCGTTACGGTCGTCTCGTTGTCAAGAGTGAGGCCGACTCTCAGCATCATTGAGTTCCCTCTGGTCGAATCGCTGTCGCTCCGCGCCGAACCCGTCGTAGCGCGGAACGACTCGAAGGTAGAAGAGCTACCGCGCCGCCAGCGGAATGTAGGCGCGCTCGGCTGGTCCGGTGTAGGCCTGGCGAGGCCGGGCGATCTTCTGCTCTTTGTCGCTCAGCATTTCCACCCAGTGGGCCAGCCAGCCGACCGTGCGAGGAATGGCGAACAGCACCGTGAACATCTGCTGCGGGAAGCCCATGGCCTGGTAGATGAGACCCGAGTAGAAATCAACGTTCGGGTAGAGCTTGCGGCTCTTGAAGTAGTCATCGGCCAATGCCACCTCTTCGAGCTTGAGGGCAATGTCGAGCAGCGGGTTCTTGCCGGTGACCTCGAACACGTCGTAGGCGGTCTTCTTGATGATGGTGGCGCGCGGGTCGAAGTTCTTGTACACCCGATGGCCAAAGCCCATGAGCTTGCCCTGGCCAGCCTTCACCGATTCGATGAAGGCAGGCACGTTGTCGATATGGCCGATGTCGTTCAGCATCTTGAGCACGGCTTCATTGGCGCCACCGTGCAGCGGGCCATAGAGGGCCGACGCGGCGGCCGCCGCCGCCGAGTAGGGATCGGCATGAGACGAGCCGACGACGCGCATAGCAGTGGTACCGCAATTTTGCTCATGATCGGCGTGGAGAATGAACAGCACCTCAAGGGCACGCTCGAGGACCGGATCGACCTTGTAGTCCTCACCGATCTTCCACATCATGTTGAGGAAGTTGCCGGTGTAGCTCAGGTCATTATTCGGGTACACGGTCGGCAGGCCGACGGAAAATCGGTGGCAGTAGGCAGCCAGGGTCGGCGTCTTGGCAATGAGGCGCAGGATCTGGCGCTTGCGGTTGACCGGGTCGAAGATGTCCTTCGACTCGGGGTAGTAGGTGCTTAGCGCGGCGAGACCGGAAACGAACATGCCCATTGGGTGGGCATCATGGTGGAAGCCCTCCATAAAACGTTTGCGGACATTGTCGTGCAGGAAGGTGTGGTGGGTAACGTCGTACGTCCAAGCTTCAAGCTGTTCGGCGTTAGGCAACTCGCCCCGTAACAGCAGGTAGGCAACTTCGAGATAGGTGGAGCTTTCTGCCAACTGTTCGATGGGGTAACCGCGGTAGCGCAGGATGCCCGCATCGCCATCAAGGTAGGTGATGCTGCTGGAGCACGCGGCGGTCGACAAAAAGGCCGGGTCGTACATGCGCAGGTCGGGGTCGAGTTCGCGCAGTGCACTGGATGGGAACACGCCATCAGTAAGCGGGACCGTGATCTGTTTGCCAGTCCGGTCATCGATGATGGTGATGGTCTCAGCCATGGTGCTCCTCGTCCGCGAAACAGAGAAATTTCCCTGGGGGGAGCCCAGGTCGTCGCTAGATTACTCAAGGGTAGAAGCCACGGTATAACTCGCCCGGCTACAGCGGCGAGTTGTCGTGTTTACGCACCGTCAGCTTCTCACGCTTGTCGGCCAAAAGGTCAAGGGCCCGCGTGATCATCCGCCGGGTCTCCGCTGGCTCGATAACGGCATCCACGTAGCCTCGCTCAGCCGCGATGTAGGGGTTGAGCAGCCGTTTTGCGTAGTCCGCTTCGAACTCGGCCCGTTCCTCCGGGGTGGCTTTGCGCATCAGAATGGCGGCGGCCTGACCGGCACCCATGACGGCCAGTTCGGCACCGGGCCAGGCTAGGCAGAGATCGTTGCCCATCTTCTTCGAATCCATGACGATGTAGGCACCGCCGTAGCTCTTGCGCAGAATCACGCAGACCCGCGGCACCGTGGCGCGCCCGTAGGCGAACACAAGTTGCGCGCCGTGGCGGATCATGCCGCGCCATTCCAGGTCCTTGCCCGGATAGAAACCGGGCGTGTCGACGAGGGTGATGATGGGCAAATTGAAGGCGTCACAGAACGCAACGAATCGGGCTGCTTTTTGGGATGCGGGAATGTCGAGGGTGCCCGCCATGTTCACCGGCTGGTTGCCGACCATACCGACTGGACGGCCGCCCATGGTGGTAAACGCGGTGACGATGTTGCCGGCCCATCGGGCCTTGAGTTCGAGGATGTCTCCATCATCGGCGAGTGATCGCATCACATCTCGCACGTCGTAGCTTCCGGTGGAGATAGCGGGCAGCAGGTCGCCGGCCTCAGGCGTGGCGCGGTCGGGCGGGTCGGATGTGGGCCAGGTCGGCGGAGGCTGATCGACGTTGGCCGGCAGGTACGCCAGCAGGCTGGCCACTGCGGCGTGCGTTGCTTCTTGGTCATCAACAATGAGGGAGGCCACTCCGCTGTGACGAGCATGGGCTGCAGCTCCACCGAGTTCGTCGGCATTGATGGAAACGCCGGTGAATTCCGCAACCATCGTGGGGCCACTCACGAATGCATACGCATCCTTCGACATCACGACATGATCGGCCAGGCCAAGCAACAGGGCCGGGCCGGAAACGGCCGGGCCGGTGACCGCGAAAATGATGGGCACAATGCCGGAACACGCAGCGATAGAGCGTGCTGCCGTGCCCCATCCGTGCAGGGCCGCCATACCTTCAACGATGTCGGCACCGGAGGATGCGATGTAGCCGACGAGCGGGATGCGCTCCCGCAGTGCGGTCTGGGCCGCCGACGCGATCGTCTCGCAGGCCTCGGCCGACAGCGCTCCTTTGCGCTGGCTGGCATCCACATCGAGCAGCACAACGGGGCGACCGTCGATCATGGCCACCTCGGCCCGAGCCGCGCCCGTGGCTTTGGCTCGCAAGGCGATAGGGGTCGTCAGCAGAGGCGGCACGATGTCAGGTTAGAGGACACAACCACCCGTGGTGCCGAACGGGGAGATCAGGCCGTGATGAACACGCCGGGCTGCAGCGATCCACGCTCACGCATGACATCGGTAAGTACATTGACCACGGCCTGACCCGCAGCTGAGAGCGTGGTGCGTCGACGCTGCGCGAGACCGACACGACGGCGGGGGAGCCCGACCATCGGAATCACCGTGAAGTCCCCCTTTACCCAGCGCGGGGCGGCAGTCGCGGGTACCACTGCGGCGGCGTAGCCCTCCATGGCGAGTGACGTCATCAGTCGGCCACCGTCGATCTCAGCCATCACCTTGAGCTCGACGTGTGCCTTGCGGGCTTGATCTTCGAGATCTCGGCGCAATGCGGTGCCGTTCGGCGGCAGCATGAGATCGCAGTGGGCGAGTTGCGCCACCGAGACGGTGGTGTTGTCAGCGAGGGCGTGGTTGGTGCCCACAATGCACACCAGGTCCTCATCGAAAAGCGGAAGTGACAGCAGCTCGGGCGAGTCGAGTGGCAGGTTCACCACCGCCAGTTCGAGCCGACCGTCTTCCACCTGGGGGACGAGCGAGGTGGTGCTCGCTTCCATCACCACCACCCGCACCCCGGGATGGCTCTCGCGAAGCTGGTTCAGGAACTGAGGCATCAACCACCGCGCCGTCGTGCCGATGACTCCGAAACGCACCTCGCCGGTGAGACGGCCGATGGCGGCCGAGAGGTCGGTGGGCATGGCGTCCAGTTCGGCCCGGATACGTCGGGCCCGCACCGCGACCAACTGTCCGGCCGCCGTCAGCTGGCCCCTCGCTCGGTCAATGAGCACGGCGCCGAGTTCTGTTTCGAGCCGCTGAACATGGGCCGAAACGTTGGATTGTACTGTGAATAGGGCCTTTGCCGCCGCCGAAAATGACCCGTGATCGGCTACGGCGAGGAGGGCCGAGAGCTGCTTTAAGTCCATCTATCGCTCCTACGTCAAGTGCTATCGCTACAAACGATAGATCTTTTTCGGATTTCTGGTTGCAAGATGGCTCCGGCTTGTGCATAATTTCACCAAGAGATCGATGCGGCAAGCTTCCCCCAAGCACCGCATTGACATCGGATCGGCATACGACTTCCCCCAAGTCGCTGGTCCACAAGGTTGAGAGGTCCCGATCCCCCATCGGGACCTTTCCCGTTTTTGCCGGTAGTTTGCTGCCATGCCGCAGGCAGCTGCCATTTTCGACCTTGACCGCACCCTGCTGGCCGGTGCCAGCGCGTCGGTGTTCGCCAGCACGATGCGTGCCGCGGGGCTGATGGGCCCGGCGTTGCCGGGGGAGCGATTCGTTTCCAGCCTCTTCGAGACCTTTGGCGAAAGCCTGCCGCTTTTGGCACTTACCCGTCAGGCGGCTGGTCGGGCCAAGGGTCATTCGCAGGCCGAGACCCAACGGGCAGCCGGTGCCTCGGTGGACGCGTTGGCGAAACTGGTGCAGCCTTTCGTCGCCGGCGTGCTCGCCGACCACCGGGCCAACGGGCGACTGATCGTGCTGGCCACCACCACGCCGTACGACCTGGTCGCGCCGCTGGCCGCACACCTTGGTTTTGATCACGTCATCGCCACCCGTTACGGCGTGAACGGTGATGGCACCTACGACGGCACCATCGACGGCCACTTTGTCTGGTCGACCGGCAAACGCGCTGCCGTAGCCGAGTGGGCCGCTGAGGCTGGTGTCGATCTGCGGGAGAGCTGGTTCTATTCCGACAGCGTGTTTGATGCCCCACTCATGATGGCGGTCGGTCACCCGGTGGCGGTGAATCCAGACCCGCGCATGGTCATACTGGCTGCGGCTCGTCGGTGGCCGACCCTGCATCTCGATGTGCCGCCGGGTGTGCCGAAGTTCCCCGTTGTCGGCGTGGAGCCGCAGCAGATCGCGCTTGCGCTCTGTCGTCCCGAACTCATGCCGTTTGCCCGCTTCGACATCGCCGGTGTCGGCAACATTCCCGCTGAGGGCCCCGCCGTCATCATCGCTAATCACCGCAGCTATTTCGACGTCTCAGCGCTGGCGATGACGTTGGCGCCCACCGGTCGCAGCGTCCGTTTCCTCGGCAAGAAGGAAGTGTTCGATGCCCCCGTTGTGGGGTCGGTCGCCCGCGCCATGGGAGGCATTCGGGTTGAACGGGGGACTGGTTCCGACGCTCCGCTGCGTGCCGCCCAGGAAGCGCTCGAGGCTGGCGAACTCGTGGCCATCATGCCGCAAGGAACCATCCCTCGCGGCGAGGCGTTCTTCTCGCCGGAGCTGAAGTTTCGATGGGGTGCAGCACGGTTGGCTGCGCTCACCAAGGTTCCGGTCATCCCTATCGGCCTTTGGGGAACCGAGCAGGTGTGGCCCCGCAACAGTCGTGTCCCCATGGTGTGGAACCTGGTCAATCCGCCCACCGTTCGCGTACGCGTTGGTGAGCCCGTCAAGATGCGGTACCGCAGCGAGGACGCCGATACCAAGCGCATGGCCCAAGCCGTCAGCGCACTTCTGCCCAGCGTTGCTCGCGAGCACTACACGCCAACCGCTGAGGAACTGGCCCGCTCCATGCCACCGGGTAGCGAGGTGTCGGCACCGCGCAAACGCACACGGGCTTAGCTGAATCCCGGGCTGTCGCAGAGCACCGACGCGCTTGATCTGATAGTCAATCGACGTGTCCCTCTCAGCGCTCGACGTCTACGGTCCCGAAACATACCTGCAACCCCAGGCGGTCAGCCGCAACCGCCTTGCGATGAGGACACCTCGGTATGCATCCGAGCCGCTCAGTTTGAACGGCAGGTGGAAGTTTGCGTACACCGAGTCACCGTCGTCCATCACCATGAGAGACATCACCGGCTCGACGGCGAAATGGGCTGACATCGAGCTGCCGGGCCACTGGACATTGCAGGGGTGGGACTACCCCCACTACACCAACGTGCAGATGCCGTATGGCGGTCGGCCGCCCGAGATCCCCGATCGCAATCCGACTGGCATACATCGCCGCTTGTTCACCGTTCCTTCCGCATGGCGAGACAAGCGCATCGTGCTCAACGTGGGCAGCGCTGAGAGCGTCCTGTACGTGTGGGTGAACGGCCAGCCGGTTGGCTACGGCACCGACTGTCGTTTGGCGAATGAGTTCGACATCACTTCTTTTGTTCATGTCGGCGCGAACGA
>JANMCE010000172.1:0-10461 GCA_031360915.1 Actinomycetes bacterium
CCATTCGGCGAGGTCTCACGGAGACCGATGCCGACATTGTGTGTCTGTGCGAGCCCGACGGCACGTTCGATCCCAACGATCTGCACAAACTGTTGCCGTTCCTCACCGATTCAAACGTGGTGCTCGGCAGCCGCACGATCAGCCAGTTCATCTTCACCGGCGCCAATATGGACTTCTCGCTCAAGTGGGGGAACTGGGCGGTCGCCAAACTGGTAGAGGTGCTGTTCAACACGCCGTACCTCAGCGATGTCGGTTGCACGTTCCGCATTCTGAAGCGCCCAGTGGCGCAGGACATCACGCCGTTCTTCGAGTTATACGGCTCATCGTTCGGGCTGGAAATGATGCTGCTGTGCGTCATCCGTCGTCACCCGTTTGTGCAAGTGCCAGTGCGCTATCTGCCCCGCGTGGGCGAGTCGTCCGTTACCGGAGACAAGCGCAAGGCGATCATGCTCGGCTTCGAAATGATCGGCCTCGTGTTGAAGAAACGCGTCACGTCGCTGGGCAAGCGTCCACCCCGCAAACGCCTGGGGTAGTAGCGCCAACACGGTTCGCTGTCATGCACCTCCTGGTGCTGGAGCACGGAACGCCCGCGCTTTTCTTGGGTTACCCTTGCCTTCGTGTAGTGCACATTACGGCGGTCATCGAAGATGGCCCAGCGAACGGAGGAACCATGGCAATTTCCAGGTCGGTCCGAGCTTTCGTGGGGGCGGGAGTCGTTTTGTCGACTCTCACGCTCACCAACATCAGCGGTGCGAGTCCGGCGCCGCCGCCCGGGACGAAAACCCAAGCGGCAGAGGCAGGCGCGTGCGGGGCCCTGTACAGCGTCGCCGCCACCGTCGGTCCTGATCCGCTCAGTTCATGTCAATGGGACATGCGGGCGATAGACGCGACATCGTCGGGTTCATATGCAAAGAACCGGGGCGCCGGGGTTCGCGTCGGAGTCATGGACACCGGCATCGACCTGACGCACGGCGACATCATGAGCAACGTCGATCTCGTCGCGTCATGCGTGTTCCTGTATGCGGATACGCCCACTGCCGACGCAAGTGAGCAGGTCACCCGGGGCGATTGCTCGAATAAGGCTGCGCTTCAGGATCTCGCCGGGCACGGTACCCACACCGCTGGCACCATCGCAGCGCCCATCAACGGTATCGGTATCGCCGGGGTGGCTCCGGAGGCCAAGATCGTCGTTTTGAAGGCCGGCACGGGGGAAGGCTTCTTCTTCACGCAGTCCGTGGTGGACGCCCTCAACTATGCCGGCGATCAGCGACTCGACGTCGTCAACATGAGTTTCTTCGCTGACCCGTGGTTGTTCAACTGTCGCAACGACGCAGAGCAAAAGGCCATCGTTCAGGCAATCTCGAAGGCCGCTGCCTACGCTCAGCGTCGCGGTGTGGTTCTTGTGGCCGCCGCCGGGAATGAGGGCATCGACCTCAACCATCCGACGACCGATGAGATCAGCCCCGACTTTCCACCAGGGGCCGCCGTCTCCCGACCGGTAAACAACAGTTGCGTGGTTCTCCCGACGGAGATTCCCGGGGTCGTCGTCGTGACGGCCACAGGCGCCCAGAACCTGCTTGCGTGGTACTCGACGTACGGCAACATCACCGATGTCGCGGCTCCGGGTGGTTCACGCTTTCAGACACCGACTTTCGACTCCACCCGAGGTCGCGTTTTGGCACCCTACTCATCAACAGCCGGGGACCTCGCTTTCCAGGCATCGATAGGTCGAGTGGTCGTGGATCCGCAGGGCAACTTCTACGCCTGGCTGAACGGTACTTCCATGGCCGCGCCGCACGCCGCTGGCGTTGCGGCGTTGATCAAGGCCGCCCATCCCGGGATGTCGAGGGGTGCGGTAGTCGCGATGTTGCGCAACTCCTCCACCAAGCAGGGTTGTCCAGCCGCGCTTGATCCAGGCGTGGCATTCTTCGGCGCCCCTGTCCAGGTCTGCTCCGGCGGCGTGGGAAGCAACAATTTCTATGGAGCAGGGCTCGTGAACGCCGCTAGGGCAATCGGGTAGCCCCAGCCCGGTCCGTCGTCCCCGGCTCCGTCCGTCATCCAGATGGCGGGCGGAGCCAGCGGCGCCGTCAACACGCCGTCCTTACGGAAGACCCGCAAGGCGATCATGCTCGGCTTCGAAATGATCGGCCTCGTGTTGAAGAAACGAGTCCTGTCGCTGGGCAAGCGTCCGCCAAAATCAGTCAGCACCGGGGTGCGATCCAACGACCCCTCGGTCGCGCACGTTGACGAACAGTTCACTCGACAGAATGTAGAAGCCTTTCCCGGCCACGGTCTTAAACCGGGCGATCTCGGCCTCACTGTCCTTCAGCTTCGTGTAGGCGAACGTCTCGACCCCCGCCTTGCGTCGCCCTCGTTGATGTACGCCGTCAGGTTCTCGGAAATGAACCGGTAGAAGATCAGGCCGAGCACGTACGTCTTGAAGTCCCATCCATCGACGCTGCCACGAAGGTCATTGGCGATTCGCCAAATCGTTTTGTGCAGCTACCTACGCTCTCCGCACGCCTGGGCGACTTCAACGCAGCTGCACGCTACGTCACCGGGAGCAACCGGAGGCGCACCTACTCTCCGCTAACAGCAATACCGTTAACAGCCGCTAGCGGCGTTCGTCGACCCATTTGAAGGTGGTGAGGCACAGAGCCAAGGACACGACGAGCCAGATCATGAGAGTGATGAACATGCGGCCGTGCTGCCAGCTGCCGTGTTCCTCGACCGTCTGATAGCTGTCAGACAGGAACACACTGCGCATGCCCTGCGCTAGCCAGCGAAGCGGGAACAGCCCGGAGATGGATTTGAGGGTGGCCGACAGGTCGCTGAACGGCAGGAACACGCCGGAGATGAACTGCAGCACGACGAACGGAAGGTTCACGACGGCCGGACCGGCTTTTGCGTTTCGGATACGCCCTCCGACCGCCAGCCCCAGCAGCGCCGAGGTGAGCGTGCCGAGCACGATGACCCACGCGAACGTGAACCAGCGAGCCGCGCTCGACGGCAGACTGAGGTGGTAGAACACCATGCCGAGGATGATGAGGATGGCAGCCTGCGCGAGCACGAGCAGGAAGACTGCGACCACCCGCCCAATGAAGAAGGATGCCTTCGGCATGGGGGTTCCGGCCAGTCGTTTGAGCAGCCCGGCATCACGGTCGAACGCGACCGAAATAGCCGTGGAAACAAAGCCGGTGCTCATCACCACCGAGCCCATGATGCCGGCCACGTAGTACTGGGCGACGCTCACGCCAGTGCCTTTGATCTTGCCACCGAAGATGGTGGCAAACAGAACCAGTAAAACGATCGGGAAGATGAGCGTGAAGCCGAGGCTTTGTCCGTTTCGAAGCGACGCCTTGACTTCGAGAATGGCTCGCTGCCCACCAATACGCAGAATGCGGCTCATGTCTGCGATCCGATCAACTCGAGATAAATGTCTTCCAAGCTCGGGCGCTGGATCGTGAGGCTGGGCACTTCCCCACCGAACCGGGCGCCGAGTTCGGCCACGGTCCTGGTTGGCGTGTCGCTGGCTAACGCCTTCGTTTGTCCATCCTCCTGCCACCGCACGATGGAGGCCGCCGATGCTCGACCGCCAAGGGTCGCAGGGTCTCCCATCGCCCTGATCTCGCCCGCCGAGATGACGGCCACACGATCAGCGAGCGCTTCGGCTTCGTCGAGGTAGTGGGTGGTGAGCACGATGGTGGTGCCCGACTTCTTGAGATCCTCGATGAGGGCCCAGAACTGTCGGCGGGCTTCGGGATCGAACCCCGTGGTGGGTTCATCGAGAAACAGCAGCTCGGGTCGTCCGATGATGCCGAGCGCAACGTCGAGCCGACGCTGCTGACCCCCTGACAACTTGCCCGCCCGCACGTTCGCCTTCTCACTCAGCCCGACTAGCGAGATCACCTCGTCCGGGTCACGCGGGTTGTCAAAGAACGTGGCGAAATGGCCAACCACCTCATTCACCGTTAGCTCCTCGCTCGGACGTGATGTCTGCAGCACTAGGCCGAGCTTCGAACGCCACGCAGCATCGCCTTTGGCGGGGTCGATGCCGAGCACCGACACTTCGCCCGCCGTGCGCTTGCGATAGCCCTCGAGGATTTCGACGGTGGTCGTTTTGCCGGCGCCGTTGGGCCCGAGGATCCCGAAACACTCCCCGTGCGCGACGTCGAACTCAACTCCATTCACCGCGACGAACTCGCCGTACGACTTCTTCAGGCCACGCACCGATATCGCGTTGCTCATGCGATTCCTTTCAGTACTGCCAGGGATAGGGGACCAGTCGGGTGCCCGTAGCCTGCCACCCGAGCGACGACGACCGCAACGCTCGGTGAACATGAGGCAGTTGCTGCTCGTTGCCAGCAGTAACTCCACCACGTTCGTGACGCGCGCTTGTATCCTCACGCCGTGGTGATCTTCGGACGTGGATATGTCTTGCGTTCGCACCGCGAGCCAATACTGGGCACCATCCTCACCACGCGCATCACGGCGGCCAATGAACGCATCGCGAATCGGGTGGAACTCGTGCTCCTGGCGCAGATCGTCCGGCTCGAGAGCATCTTCAGTGTGTATGACCCGCTGAGTGAACTGAACCGGTGGAAGCGGGGCGAACGAACGGTACCGGGGCCCGAACTGCGAGCCCTCTTGGCCGACGCGCTGCGGTGGCAAATCATGAGCGGCGGCGTCTTCAACCCAGCGACTGGCGTGATGACCGAACGTTGGAAGAAGGCCGAAAGCGAACAGCACTTGCCGGACTCGGATGAACTTGCCGGGCTGGCCGACGACATTCGACAGGCTCCGTTTCGCCCCGACGGAACGCACGTTGGCGACTGCCGGTCACTCAGCTTCAACGCTTTCGCCAAAGGTCGAGTCGTTGATATCGCAACTGCCCTGGCACTGACCGACGGGGCCACCGACATGCTGGTGAACATTGGCGGTGACCTTGTCCACCTCGGTCAGAAGCAAGTGTTGGTCGCGGTGGAAGATCCGCGCAAGGACTACGACAACGCGCCGCCTCTCGCCATGGTCGAACTTGGCGTGAGGGGCATGGCCACGAGTGGTTCGGCTCGCCGTGGCTATCGCATCAACGGCACCTGGTACAGCCACGTGATCGACCCGCGAACCGGCTGGCCGGTCGACCACGTCTCATCCGCCAGTGTTGTGGCGCATGACGCAGCAACGGCCGACGCTCTCGCCACCGTGCTCGGTGTGCTTTTGCCCGATGAGGGACTCGCGTGGTTAGACGAGCATCAACTGGGCACGCCGGCGTGCGTGGTCCCGCCAACAGGCGAGATTCGTACGAACGTCGCATGGAACGCCATCAGCCGATCGACAGGTACATGAGCACGAGGCCCAGCACCGAGCCGACTGCGGCGGTGACGTAGGCGCTGCGGCGACGCTTGCGGAGGAAGAACTGGAGCAAGATCCCGGTCCCTGAAATAAGCACCAGGAAGATCGCAACCACGTCGATGACCCACTTGAACGACGATGTGGTGTCTCGTCCCTTGTGGATGTCGTTCATCACGCCGACCAGGCCCTGCGCTGCCGTCGTCAACTGGTAGCTACCGGACGGGTCGATGACTGCGCTGGCCACGTAGCCAGGGCCTTTAAAGGTAATGGACGTATCCCCGACTTCGCTGCGGTGCTCACTGACCTGGCCGGTGACACCGTTGGCCGAGCGAAGGTGTTCATCGACTACGAGCCAGTCGATGGTGTCGCCTTTCCACGTTGTGGGCAGCGAGCCGGACGTCACCTTTTCCGTTGTGCCGGAACCCCATGACGGGTGGTTCAGGGTGATGCCGGTCAGTGAGAAGAACAGCACCAGCAGTAGACAGATCATGCTGGTGTAGACGTGAATCAGACGTGTCCACTTGTGGGCGACGATCCTGCCCCGGCCGCGGCCTTTGCCAGGGCGAATCTCAGCTTCGGGCTCGGAGCTCAACAGAGACATCTTGCAATTCTCCCTTAGCGGCGAGGGGCTTCGCGAACGGAGCTGCACCTACCGAGACCTGCTCGCGAACGATCTGGTACGGACCCTTCTCGCGAGCGGCCTCGATGCAGACGAAATAGTCACCGAGGGCGACCGGCTGCTTCTTGTCGTTCATACCGTCCCACGCCAGCTTGTAGGCGCCGGGAACTTTGGTTGCACTTGAGATGGTTTCGACCGCGGCGGTGGGTTTGGCAGTACGAAACCAGCGCGTGACGGTAGGCAGCCACTTGTCGCCACGACCGATCTGGTAGTTGAGGCTTATGCTGCGCACGGCAGCGCCGGCAGCGTCCTCGATCCACACGGCGACATAAGGATTGTGGAAACGTCCTCCCGCAGCGGCGTCGGCTACGAAGCTGAACGAGATTGCCATTTCGTTGGCGGCGTTGAACGCCCCACCGGCAGCGGCTTTCGCCGCCGCTGCGGCTGGGGTCGCCGCTCCGGCTGGGGCCGTTGTCGCTGCCGGAACTGGTGCCAGCGTTGTGCCAGCCGGGAGCTGTGCAGTCGTGATAGCTACCGCCCCATTCGTTGCCGGAGCAGCGGTCGCGGTGGGTGCGGCCGTCGACGCGGTACCTGCCGCGGCTGACTTGTTGGCGCCGCACGCAGCCGCAACTGCGGTGACGACTAGACCGCCCGCGGTTCCCAGCATCCGACGAAGGAAGAGTCGGCGAGGCAGCAAGGAACGGTCAGAAGTGGTACTCATAGCGAAATCCCTTTCAGGCGAACAACCCGCGCCGTTCATTGAAACATCGACGGAAGGCTAGTGGAGCGGTCGATTGGTCCGCGGACAGCCCACGGCGTTCTTACGGGCTTATTACAGACGCTGCGACTGCGTGCACGTCCATGCTGGCGACCGCGCCGATCACCATGACCGACGGTGATTTCAACGGCAGCTCCGCGAGCGTGCCGAGGGTGCCACGCGTAACTTCCTGGGTCGGTCCCGTCGCCGATCGAATCGACGCAATCGGCGTATCGGGCGACAGGCCACCAGCCAGCAGGCCGTCGGCGATCGAGGCTCGCTCAGACACTCCCATGAGTACCACAATGGTGCCCCCGACCTTGGCTAACGACGCCCAGTCGACCTCGGTCTCCCCGTTGCGACGATGGCCGGTGACGACTGTGAAAGCGGGACTCACACCACGATGGGTCACCGGGATACCAGCCACCTCTGGCGCGGCCACAGCAGACGAGATGCCGGGCACGATCTCGCACGAGTAGCCGGCCTCGGCCAACGCGATGGCTTCTTCTCCCCCTCGTCCGAACACGAACGGGTCGCCGCCTTTGAGGCGCACCACCCGCTTGCCGGTTCCGGCGAGTTCCACGAGCAGTTCGTTGATGGACGCCTGCTTCACCGATTCACCGGGTCGCTTGCCGACGTCGATCAGTTCGACCGACGAACCGACCAGGGCCAGCACCTCGGTGCCGACGAGCGCGTCGTGCACCACCACCTCTGCGGTGGCCAGAAGCTTTGCGGCCCGCAGGGTCAACAGATCTGCGGCGCCTGGTCCGGCACCAACGAGGGCGATACTCACGCCGTCGATTCTTCCATCTGCTTGGCGCGACGACGAAGAACAGGCGTCGGAAGCCAAGTCGTGATGGTGTCGGTGCCAACACGGTGGCAAAAATCACCGAAGGTCTCGCCCTCCGTGCGATCAACCTCGTACTGCTGAAAGACCGGCGAGAGTAGGTTGGTGAGTTCACCAATCGGCACATCCGCGCGTACGCGTTCGCCCAGCCGTTGTCCACCGGCAGCGCCGCCGAGGTAAACGTCGTAGGTGGTCTTGCCGCGGCCGACGATGCCGATCTCGGCCGTGTAGGGCCGGGCGCATCCGTTCGGGCATCCCGTGACGTTCATGCGGATAGCAGCGTTCCCGATGCCGGCGTTCGCCATCACCTTGTCGAACCCCTCTATCAGGCTGGGCATCGCTCGCTCGGCTTCACCCAACGCCTGACCGCACGTCGGGAGGGCCGGGCAGCCAATGGCGAGGCGGGCGAAGGCGGAAGTGTCTTCGGCCAGCGCAATACCGTACGAACGCAGCACCTGCTCGACCGCGCCACGGGCGGACGACGTGACACCATTGAGAATGATGTCCTGGCGCGGCGTAACACGCATCTCCTGCACGAGCCCTGACGACATCAGCTCCCGTAGTGCGGTGCGGTACTTCGACTCATCCGTGTCTCGCACGCGACCGGAGGGAACCGGTACACCAAGCGCCCACCTGCCGGAGTCGTTCTGGAACCAGCCGTGATGATCGTCGGTGTCGGTCCATGGCAACAGTTCGGCTGGATCCTGAAGCGGGTAGCCAAGGCGCGCTTCCACCTGAGCGCGGAACCAGTCGAGTCCTTCGGTGTCGATCAGGTATTTCAGCCTGGCTCTGGCGCGGTCGCTGCGATTGCCGTAGTCACGTTGCACGGTGATAACGGCTTGCACGACATCGGTCAATTGATCGGGCGTGACCCAGGCGAGCGGTGAAGCGAGGCGAGGGTAGGTGTCCTCCTCCCGAGCGTGGCTCATGCCGAGACCACCGCCGACGAGCACGTTCCAGCCAGTCAACTCCCCCGTGGTGCCGTTGGACAACGTGGGCACCGCGCCGAAGTCTTGGGTGTACACATCGACACAGTTGTCACCGGGCCAGGCGAGACCGATCTTGAACTTGCGGGGCAGGTAGGTGTCGCCGTAGACGGGCTCGATATCGGTGGGTTTGGGCTCAGCGGTAACGGCCTTCTCGCCGTCAACCCAGATCTCCCAGTAGCTGGTTGTGTGCGGTAGGAAGCGCTGCACGATGTCGGCCAGCGCCGGTTGCAGAATGGCTTGGCGCCCGTCGGGCAAGGGTGCGGGGCAGGCCATCGTGTTGCGCACCACGTCACCGCACGCGGCAAGCGTGGTGAGCAGGCTGGCATTGATGCCATGAACCAACTCGTGCAGCGAGTCTTTAGTGACCACGTGGAACTGCACGCCCTGGCGAGTAGTCAAGCGCAGCGACCCGTCGGCCAGGTCGGCGACCTTGTCGAGCGCCGACCACTGAGCCGGCGTGATGACGCCGCCCGGGACCGCGGCGCGCACCATGCACGAGTAGTCGAGCGGCAGGCGCTTGGAGGCGCGGGCCCGGCGCTGATCACGGTCATCTTGCTGGTAGATGCCGTGAAACTTGAGCAGCACGATCGAGTCGTGACTGAACTCGGGCGTGCCGTTTACCAGCTCGTCGTGAATCGTGCCGCGCAGGTGTTTGCTGGCGGCCTTGATCTCCTCGGGAGTGGTCATGGGAGGAGTGTAGTCAATTCCCGACTAATATGATCAACTATTAGGTGAATTACACTGATGGCATGAGTTCCCTGTACCCCGTCATGCTCGACCTGACCGACATTCGCATCCTCATTGTCGGCGGCGGCATGGTGGCCAGCCGGAAGGCAAAACCCCTGGTGGAGTGTGGTGCGCGGGTCACCGTCATCTCCCCCGTGGTCTCCGACGACATGCGCTCGGTCGGCGCTGCCGAGATCATCGAACGGGCCTACCAGCCGGGTGATGGGGCTGGTTTCCAGTTGATCATGACTGCCACCGACGTGCGTTCGGTCAACGCGCTTGTCGCGGAAGAAGCGCGGGCCGCCGGGCAGTGGGTGAACTCGGCCGACGACCCTGAGAACTGTTCGTTCATCCTTCCCGCGCTGATCCGCCGCGGCCCGGTGACGATCGCCGTGTCGACGGGAGGCGCCAGCCCATCACTGGCCGGTTGGCTGCGCGACCGCATCGGCGACAGCGTCGGCCCCGAGGTCGGCGACGTCGCCATGGAATTGTTGGCCGAACGCACCACCCTGCACGAGCAGGGCAAGACGACCGAAGGCATCGACTGGCGCCCCCGCATCGAACAACTCCTGGGCTCCGCCAAACGCCCGTCAGCGTCCTAGGCATCGCGAACTGGCACCGTTCGAGGTGGCAGGACAACACCGAGCGCTGCCAGAACGTCTAGGCCACAGCGATGAGGGCGTTAAACAGGGCTTGTTGTTGTGCGTCGGTATCGGCCGAGTCTTCAGGGTGCCACTGGGTGGCGACAGCCCACGTCGAGCCGATCACTTCGGCGGCGTGAATGAGCCCGTCGGCGGAATGACCGACAACCTCGAGTCCATCGGCGACCCGGTCGATGGTTTGATGATGCACGCAGTGACCGGCGATGACCCGCTGGCCCATTGCCGCCGCGAGACGCGACGTCGGGGCAAGATCCACTGCATGGTGCGAGTACGAGTGGGAACCGCCACCAATGTCTTGATGCAGAGTGCCGCCCATGGCGACGTTCAACACTTGCATGCCGCGGCAGATGGCCAGCATCGCCACGTCAGCTTCCACGGCGGCGCGAGCGACGGCGATTTCGACTTCGTCGTGCTCGGCTACAATGCCGTACAGCTTTTCTGTCTGATGTTCCTGCCCGTAGCGGAGCGGGTCGACATCACCGCCGCCGTGCAAAACGACGCCGTCGAAA
>JANMCE010000174.1:0-1832 GCA_031360915.1 Actinomycetes bacterium
AGTCGCCGCCGGGGCGGTCGCCGCGGTGGCGGCCCTCCGCTTGGCGGTGCCCAACACGCATCCCGGAACTGTGGCACTGGGCGATGCGCGCATCGACACCACTGCCTTCCTCGCCGACCTCGCGCAGCGCGGCGTCCGAGCTGCCCGGTTCACCGGCGATCGCCGCTAGTACGCAGCCCGATCTGCCACCGGCGTCCATCTCCTGAGCCCCACCGCCGGGTGGGGGATTCTCCCCATGGCGGCTACTTGGCGCAGTACTCATACTGATCATGTGAAACCGTTCTTCCGTGTGGCCATCGGGTTCCTCGCCGCCGACTACGTCGCCGGAGTGGTCGCATGGGGAGTCGCTCGCAGCCTTGTATCCTCCGATGCCTGCAACGGCGACTTCAGCTGCCTCATTGCTGGCACGTTCAACCTGTTGCTGGCGCTAGCCGCGTTCGTCATTGTGGCACTCGGTTCAGCGGCCATGCTGTCGGTGGCAGCCTCGCAGCTCGCGCCCACGGGTCGTCGTGCGCTCGCAGGAGCCATCCATCTTCCGCTGCTCGCAGGAACCGGTTTGCTGACCGCCTACCTTACGAAGGATACCGTTACCTTCTTGCTCGTTTGGCCTGTCGTTGCCGCGACAGCCACCGCGGCGATCGCCGTCGGGCAACGCAGCGAGGCTTCACGTCAACGCCCGCTCCACCGGTTATCACCGCGGACGCAGCAACCAGTACCACTCGTGCTCGATGAACCCGCTGGGCTTTGATGGGACACCGAACGCCCTTAGTTCGCTCCGCAAATTTGATCCTCTCGTCGACCACGAAGCGGACGCGTTAGGCCACGGAGCCGGCCACGGATGGTCAGGACACCTTGTATGAACAAGTCAGCGTTGGTATGGTGATTGGTATGGCATCGAGGAAGATCACAATTACCTTGGACAACGAACACGTCCAGCAGATCCGAAACCTGGTGAAGGCTGGCCGTGCCGCTAGCGTGTCGGGCTTTGTGCAGCACGCCGTGGGTGTTGCCCTCGACGATGTGGCCGGGTGGGGGGCAATGCTCGCCCAGGCTCTTGATGAGAGCGGTGGACCCATATCAGCAGAGGAAAGGACCTGGGCTGATGCCGTGCTCGGTGTACCCAAGGGTCGACGACGATCGGCTGCGTGATGGCCGGCGTGACTCTCGACGCGGGTGGGCTCATCGCCTTAGACCGTAACGATCGCCGGGTCATCGTGCTGCTCGCCCGTGCAGTCGAGACGAACAGTCGAGTAACGATTCCTTCGTCAGCGCTTGCGCAGGCGATCCGGCGCCCCGAGCGTCAGGCTCGGCTTTCCCGGCTCATCCGCCAACCGACCAGCGACGTCGTCCCGCTCGACCGGGTCGACGCGGTGAACGTCGGGAGATTGCTGGCGGCGAGCGGCACCTCGGATGTCGTCGATGCTCACGTTGTGGTTTGCGCCCGTCGATCTGCCCAGCGTGTCGTCACATCAGATGCCACCGACCTCTCACTGCTCGATCCGACACTCGAACTCATCATCGTCTGACAAGGTGTACCGCTAGGTCGAGAGGGGGATTCTCCGGTTCATCATCTGGCGGCGAAGGCCGAACGGCGCGATCAGCCAGCTCAGGAGAAACACCGCACCGGTCGTGAGGGCTATGGCGCCACCGGCGGCAAGGTGATACCGGTCGGACAAGGTCAGCCCAAGCAGACCCGACCCGGCACCGATCAGTCCGGCCATCAGAAACGTCACCCCAAGACGGTCAGTCCAGAGGCGCGCCGTGATAGCGGGCACGATCATGAGCGCGACGGACAAGATCGTGCCCATCGCAGGAACCGTGGTGATAATGAC
>JANMCE010000189.1:0-5145 GCA_031360915.1 Actinomycetes bacterium
GAAGCGGTGGAACATAGCCATCAGGCCGCCGGTCCACTCGGTGTGGTGCAGGTTGACGCAGTCGATGTTGAGGTCGCGCAGAATGGATGCGCCTCGCTCGGGCCCTTCTTTGATCAGGCTCAGTCGGGTGGAATGGACCAATCTGACGTCGCGGTCGAGACTTCGGAGTTCAGCCAGCACGGCGCGGTCGGGGTGACACAGCCAAAGGCGGGGGAGCAGGTCTGGTCGAGCCATACGCACCGTTTCGATCACGGCACGGCCCGAATCGGGGCCCTTGAGGTCGAGTGAAAGCGCGAACGCGTTGTCCGTATGGGCCTCGATGAGGTCAGTCAGGCTAGGGATGTGGGCAGGAAGTTGTGATCGAAGAACCTCTCCGACCGGCCGCCGCTTGCGCCCTTGCTTGATCAGACCGTTGTGGTCGAGCACCGGCACGCCGTCGGCGGTGAGCCACACGTCACTCTCCAGACCCGTTGCGCCAAGCTTGAGGGCAAGGGCGAACGCCTCGAGGGTGTTTTCGGGTGCGTGGGCCTTGGCGCCTCGATGAGCGAATGCCAAGGGTCGATCAATGAGAGAAGGGAGGCGCTGCTGCATACCACCACAGCTTGCCAGGAATGCCCGTACCTGGCTTGTGACAAGAAGTTCAATAGACTCACTCTCGATGTTCAATGTCAGCGGTGGCGAGGTCATCATCATCCTCGTCCTAGCCCTCGTGGTTCTTGGTCCCGAAAAACTTCCTGAAGTCCTACGCAAAGCCGGGAAGGTGTACGGCGACCTCCGTCGTATGACCACCGGCTTCCAGGAGGAATTCGAAGATACGTTCAAAGAACCGCTCCGCGAATTCCGCGAGACCGCCAACCAGGCCCGCGACATGGTGAACAACCCGCTCGCTGGTTTCAAGGAAGACGACGTCATCGAAACCTCGGAGACGTCAGAAGCTCTGCCCGTGGCGTCGGGCTCCGAGCCGCCCTATGCACCCGTCGTTATCGCCGATCCTGCTGTGGATGAGCCTGCCTCGTCGTTCCTGCCGCCACCTACTGCCGACACGGTCCTGCCGCCGCCATCAGCGCCGCTACCCCCTCCCTCGGCTGCTTTGTGGACGCCGCCGGTCGGGCAGGAGCGCCTCGACCCGTGGGCCATAGACCGGGCTACGGACTGATGGCCGTCCGAACGAAGGCGAACGCGAAAGAAAAGTCGAAAGACAAGGTGAAAGACAAGGCGGCCAAGGCTCCTTTGAAAACGCCCGACGACACCATGTCGCTCACGGACCACCTGCGCGAGCTACGCCAGCGCCTAGTGAAGTCCATCCTCGCGGTCATTATCGGCTTGTTTGTCGTGTTCACTTTCTACAATCCCGTCCTCGACTTTCTCGGTCGGCCCTATACACAGTTGTGCAAGATTAAGAAGTACCATTGCGACGGGCTCTTCATCATTACCGACCCGCTCGGACCGATAGCGGCCCGTCTTCGAGTCTCCGGTTGGGGCGGCATCGTCCTGTCGCTTCCGGTCGTGCTGTGGCAGATCTGGCAATTCGTCATGCCTGCGCTGCACAAGAAGGAAAAACGCTACGCCTTCCCCTTCATAGCGTCGTCGTTGATTCTGTTCACCATGGGCGCATCCATTGCCTACCTCACGCTGGAAAAGGCGCTCGAGTTCTTGGTCAGCTGGGCCGGCGGTGGGCAGACGGCGTCATTCACCGCCGACAAATACCTTTCGCTACTCACGCTGCTGATGCTCGCCTTCGGCATCGGGTTTCTCTTCCCGGTACTGCTGGTTTTCCTTGAGATCGTCAGGGTTGTCACACCCAAGCAGCTGCTCCTGTGGTGGCGGCAGGCCATTGTCATCATCGTGGTTGTCGCGGCGGTCATCACGCCGTCGGGTGATCCCTACACCCTGTTTGCGCTGTCGATTCCAATGTGGGTTTTCTACTTCGTGGCCATCGGCATCGGTCATCTCCTCATCCGTAAGAAAAAAGGCGAAGTCACGGCAGTCCCGGACGCATGATGGAAACCTCGGGCGGATCTGGTCCAACCGAGCAGACCAGAGCCGAGCGCGAGGCACGCGTTGCCGGCTACGGCTTCGCCCTTGATGACTTCCAGTTGCGAGCCCTCGATGCGATCGACGCCGGTCAGTCGGTGCTGGTCGCGGCGCCGACCGGCTCGGGCAAAACCGTCGTGGCCGAATACGCGGTCGGTTGCGTGCTCGACCGGGGTCTGCGGGCGTTCTACACCGCGCCGGTCAAGGCACTGTCGAACCAGAAGTACCACGACCTAGTGAAACTGCGAGGCGCCGAGAACGTCGGCCTGCTCACCGGTGACAACAGCATCAACGGTGACGCTCCCGTTGTGGTGATGACCACCGAAGTCCTCCGCAACATGATCTACGCCCGATCACCAGCCCTGGCGCAGTTGGGGCTGGTGGTGCTCGACGAGGTCCACTATCTGCAGGACACCTACCGCGGTCCCGTGTGGGAAGAAGTGATCATCCACCTCCCGCTCAGTGTAAAACTGGTGTGCCTGTCGGCCACGGTGTCCAACGCGGACGAGCTCACCGATTGGATCAGCACCGTGCGCGGGCCGACCACCTCGGTCATCGAAACGACGCGGCCCGTGACCCTGCATCACCTCACCATGATCGGTGACAAGACCCAGGACCGCCTCCACCTCCTGCCCACGCTCGTCAACGGCAACCCCAACGCCGAGGCTGCCCGCATCGACAACGACGCCGCACGTGGTTGGAAGGGTGGAGCGAAGCTGTCGGGCAAGCGCAAGCTCTACACTCCCCGTCGCCTGGAGGTGATCGAGCGGCTCGATCGCGAAGACATGCTGCCTGCGATCTACTTCATCTTCTCCCGCAATGCCTGCGACGATGCGGCCAAGACCTGCCTTGATGCCGGTGTTCGGCTCACCACCGGACCCGAACGGGATCGCATTCGCGAGATCACCATGCAGCGCCTCGACAGCATGGACGACGCCGACCTTGCCGTATTGGGTTACTCGCGGTTTCTGGCCTGTCTAGAGAACGGCATTGGCGCCCACCACGCGGGCATGGTGCCGCCTTTCAAGGAAGTGGTAGAGGCCTGCTTCACCGAGGGTCTCGTGAAAGTTGTGTTTGCCACAGAAACGTTAGCCGTCGGTATCAACATGCCCGCCCGCACCGTCGTGATCGAGAAGTTGTCGAAGTTCACCGGTGAACACCACGCGTTTCTCACCCCGGGGGAGTACACCCAACTCACCGGCCGCGCCGGCCGGCGCGGTATCGACACCGTCGGGCACGCGGTGGTGCTCTGGAGCCCGTTCGTACCGTTTGAGCAGATCTCGTCGCTGGCATCCAGCAAGAGCTTTCACCTCACGAGCGCGTTCCGGCCCACCTACAACATGGCCGCCAACCTGGTGCGCGCCTACAAGCGCGAGCAGGCCGAGCAACTCTTGTCGTTGTCGTTCGCGCAGTACCAGGCCGACGGTGACGTAGTTCGCATTGAAGCCCGACTCGCCCGTCGCCGCACCGCACTCGAAGAGGTAAAGGCCGACGCCGTCAGCCCCTTCGGCGACGTGGACGAGTACCGCCGTCTCACCAGCCGCAAGGATCGACGTGATGACGGCCGTGCGCCCGTTCCCGCTATTGAGGCCGCGCTCGGCCGCCTGCGACTCGGCGACATCGTGATGGTGGAAAAGGGTCGCCACAAGGGTCGCGTCGCGGTACTGAGTGTGACCTCTCGCAAACATCAGGCCAGTCGGGTGCGGGCCATCACCTCGGCGCGAGTGCAGGTGCAACTCACGGCGCACGACTTCATCGACATCCCCAAGGCCGCCGGTCGAGTGGAGATGCCCAAGCCCTACAACCCGAACCGCGAGGGCTATCAGAAAGAAGTGGCCAGGGCACTTGATCGGGCCAAGGTCGCGACGACGGGCACGACCAAGGCGCAAGATGCCACCCACGCACATCCGGTGTTGAACGACCCCGACCTGCCGGCGCGTCTGAAAGCCGCGTCGTCGGCCGACCGTCTCGAGCGCGAGATTGACGAGTTGGTCACCAAGGTAGGCGGCCGCAGCCGCAGTCTCGCCAAGGCGTTCGACCGGGTCATGGATGTGCTCACCGAGTGGAACTACGTGCAGGATTGGACGCTCTCGCCCGCAGGCAAGCAACTGTCTCGCCTCTTCCACGAGTGTGATCTGCTCATCATGGAAGCGATGCGCCGCAGCCTGTTCGACGGTCTCGACGGCCCGAGTCTGGCTTGCATCATGTCGGTATTCACCTACGAACATCGCTCCTCGGAACCGCCCCCCGCACCGTGGTTCCCAAGTGCAGACGTCAAGAAGCGTTGGCGCTCGATCGAACGTCTCGCCGACGAACTGATCGGATCCGAGCTACGCGCCGGGCTCAACCCGACCCGGCGACCCGACCCGACCTTCGCCGCTATTGCCTACGCCTGGGCGGCAGGGGAGGGCTTTGCCGAAGTGGTAGAGGCCGAAGAACTCTCGGGCGGCGACTTCGTCCGCAACGTGAAGCAGCTTGTCGATCTTCTCCGTCAGATCGCCGAAATCGCCGACCATCCTGCGACCCGTCGCGCCGCGGCGCAGGCTCGCGACGGACTCTTCCGCGGTGTCGTGGCCGCGTCGAGTGCGGTCGAGGTGGATGGTCCCGAAGCACCAGAGCTCGAGGCCAGTTAGTGGTCATCGAGAAAGGGAAGGCCTGGGGTACACCCGGTGTCCTTCCGCCTGCTGCTCCTGTCGCCCACTCGAACGCAGAGCTGCGTGCGCTCGTATGCGAAGGTGCCCGTGTGATCGGCATTACCGGTGGCGATCTCTGTCGGACGCTGAATGGGTCGGGGTCGTTGTCCATGGTGTTCCCGATTGACCTTTGTCGTCTCACCGCCCCAGGAGTGGACGAGTTGTTTGTCGCTCACTGTGTTGCTCGAAACGGATGGCTCAGGGGACCGATTACTGCCGTGATGAACGCACAGTTCATCGGCGGCTGGGACGTTGCCCCCCGCAGCCACCCGAATGATGGTGTCGTCGACGTGCTTGTTATCTCGATGGGTCTCGGCGACCGGATGAAGGCGCGCAAACGACTGGCGACCGGTACCCATGTACCGCACCCTTTCATCGCCCAGCGTCGTGTGAGCACCGCCGAGTTCCGCCTCCGGCC
>JANMCE010000199.1:0-3878 GCA_031360915.1 Actinomycetes bacterium
ATGTCGAGCGCCGTGGCTTCGTACCCGCGGGTACCGAACCCCAAGAGGGCGGCATCAAGGATGCGATCACGAGTGGTTACGCCTGCCACGGAGGTGATCGTACCCGGATCGTGGCGCGGGGTGCTTACCAAATGGTAGACAGAGTGCCGTGATTGCTGAGTCGCTGGCCGGTAAACGCATAGCCGTAACGGGATCGACGGGGTTTTTGGGCACCGCTCTCGTGGAACGGCTGATGCGCTGTGTGCCCGATTGCGAACTGGTTTTACTGGTTCGAGCGGGGAAACGCACGAGCGCGGCGGTCCGCGTCCAGAAGGAGCTTTTGAAGAATGACGCCTTCGACCGCCTCCGTGAAATGCACGGTGGCGCTAAGGGATTTGAAGAACACGCGGCCGGTCGCATCCAGGTGATCACCGGTGACGTTTCCACAGACGGTCTCGGCCTAAACGAAGTCGATCGCGCGATCCTTGCCAGCTGCGACACGATTATCCACTCGGCCGCCACCGTCAGCTTTGACTCCCCTCTCGACAGCGCCGTTGAGGTAAACCTGCTCGGGCCCGTACGCATCGTGCAGACGTTGCAGTCGCTCAACGTCACGCCGCACCTCGTTGCAATTTCAACCTGTTACGTTGCCGGCAACCGTCGCGGCAACGCTCCTGAAGCGCTCGTATCCGACGGTCCGTTCGATCTCGGGCTTGATTGGCGCAAAGAGGTCGCGGCGTCACGTCGGCTGCGTTCTGATGTTGACGCCACCAGCCGCACCACCGACAAGCTTGAAGACTTTCGATCGGATGCTCGCCGCGAACTCGGGGCTGCTGGTGCTCCGGCACTGGCAGCGAAGACCGAGCAGTTCCGTACTCGGTGGGTTGATGCGCAGATGGTTGAGGCTGGAATCTCGCGGGCCAACAGCGTGGCCTGGCCCGATGCCTACGCCTACACTAAGGCGTTGGGTGAGCAGGCGCTGACAGAGTCGAAGGGCAACGTGCCCGTCTCCATCGTGCGGCCGTCCATTATCGAGTCAGCATTCCTTGAGCCGTCGCCGGGTTGGATTCGTGGCTTCCGTATGGCCGAGCCGGTCATCCTCAGTTATGCCCGCGGTCTGCTCAAAGAGTTCCCTGGTGTGCCGGAAGGAACCATCGACGTCATCCCTGTCGACATGGTTGTTGCTGCAGCAATCTGCGTCGCCGCCATGGGGCCGGAAAGGGCACCGGCCATCAGCCAGGTGGCCTCCGGTTCAGCTAACCCGCTGAAGTATCGAGTGCTGGTCGACAACGTGCGGGACTGGTTTACCAAGCACCCGATCTACGACAACCTCGGCCAACCCATCCAGGTTCCCGAGTGGAGCTTTCCAGGCCGTGGCGCCGTGCAGACTCAGTTGGAACGAGCCGAGAAGTTCCTGAACGCCAGCGAGAAGGTGCTGCACGCACTCCCCCTTCGTGGCACCCAGGCCAAGTGGTCCGCCACTGTCGAGGAGAAGAAGACCGAGATCGAGCGGGCCAAGACCTACGTGGAGCTCTACGGCGCCTACGCCGAGTGCGAGGCGATCTACTCGATCGACAACTTGCTCGGCATGTGGGATCAACTTGACGCCAATGATCAAGCGACATTCGGTTTCGATCCGAGGGTCATCGAGTGGCCTCGCTACGTGCAAGAGGTTCACCTTCCCTCGGTCGTGCTGCACGGTCGGGTTAAGACCACACCCGGCAAGGCCAAGACCGAAGACCGCTTCACCCGCGTGCGGGCCCAAGTACTGTCGCCCAAACGCCACGTCGCCGCGTTCGATCTGGAGAACACCCTGATTGCATCAAACGTGGTGGAGAGCTATTCGTGGTTGGCCACCCGCCGCCTTCCCGCCGATGACCGACTTCGCTTTGTGGCCAAAACTCTGTTGGAGGCGCCGTCTCTCTTGGCGCTCGACCGCAAGGATCGCGGCGACTTCCTGCGCTCGTTCTACCGCCGCTACGAAGACGCGCCGGTCGAACAGATGGATGAGGACGCCCGCGAACTCCTCACGCAGCTCATCGTCACGAAGAGCTTCCCCGAAGGAATCCGCCGGGTGCGTGAGCATCGAGCCCTCGGACATCGCACCATCCTCATCACCGGTGCCTTGAGCTTTGTGGTCGAACCGTTGCGACCGCTGTTTGACGAGATCGTCTCGGTAAATCTGTCGAAGACATCGCACGGCACGTACACCGGGGAGATGACCGATGTGCCGCCGACCGGTGAGACACGGGCGCAGATCCTCAGCGACTACTGCAAGGCCAACGGCTTCCGGCTGGATGAATCCATTGCCTACGCAGACTCATCGAGCGATCTTCCGATGCTGGAATGCGTCGGATTTCCGGTTGCCGTCAACCCCGAAACACGCTTGGCCGCACTAGCTCGCAAGCGCGGTTGGCTGGTGGAAAATTGGGAGAAGTCACCGGGCGGCCCGCGTCCGCTGCTGCCGATTGGCCGTCGCCACTCCGCCGCCGCTGATCACATCTCCGAACCCATCCTCAACCGCATCACCCGCCGCGTGATGGAGGGCAAAAAGTGATGGTCACCCGGATGCTTTCCGCGCACTCCAGCCGTTTCATTCGCGCGTTAGGGCCAAACATCCGAACATTTCTGCAGAATTCGGGCTATGGCGCGAATGAAGGTCTCCTAACGCGCGAATTGGGAGGCCGAGCATGAAAGCGCTGCTGTTTGAACGCAAGCCAGCTCGTTACGTAGCGTCTGCGTTGGCCGCTGCAGTGCGCCCGGGGCGGGGCGGGGCGCACGGACCGCTGAGCTTGAGCGATATCGATCCGCACGATCTACCGGGGCCTGAGTGGGTGCGGATTCGACCGCGCCTCGCCGGCATCTGCGGTAGCGACCTGGCCACGATGGAAGGGCATTCGAGCCGGTACTTCGAAGACATCGTGTCGTTCCCCTTCGTGCCAGGCCATGAGGTTGTGGCCGATATGGAAGATGGGTCCCGGGTCATCCTGGAACCAGTGCTTGGTTGTGTGGCCCGCAACATCAACCCGGTCTGCGCAAGCTGTGCCCGAGGAGACCTTGGGGGCTGTGAGCGGTTGGCGTTCGGTGATCTTGATGCCGGCCTGCAGACCGGGTTCTGCTGCGACACCGGTGGTGGTTGGTCCACGTTCATGGTGGCCCATCCCAGCCAACTCCACGCCGTGCCCGAGGCCATGAGCGACGAAGCCGCCGTCATGGTCGAACCAACCGCGTGCGCCATCCACGGCGCGCTCGCCCACGTCCCAAAGGCTGGTGACATCGTGGTCGTCCTCGGCGCTGGCACGCTCGGGCTACTCACGCTCGCCGCCCTCAAGGCGTATGCCCCCGACATCATCACCATCGTCGGCGCCCGCTACCTGGAGCAGCGCAGTTGGGCCGCAAAGCTCGGTGCCACGCACGTGTGCGCGCCCGATGAAGTCGGTCGGCTGGTTCGCCGCCTGAGCGGGTCGCTCGCCTATGGCAACCAGCTGACCGGCGGCGCCGACATCGTGATCGATTGCGTGGGCAGCGAGTCGTCCCTCACCGAGGCGTTGCGCATAGTGAAGCCGAAGGGCCGCATCACTCTCGTCGGTATGCCGAACAACGTGAGCCTCAACCTCACCAACCTCTGGCACCGGGAAACGCAACTCGTCGGTGCCTACGCCTACGGCATCGAAACGCTGGCTGATGGAACGTCGAGGCGCACGTTTGATCTGGCGATGGAGCTGGTGCAAGCGGCCGATCTTGGTCGGTTGGTGTCAGCCACCTATCCCCTTCGTGAATACAAAGATGCCCTGGAGCATGCAGCCAACAGTGGCCGCCGCGGGGCTGTGAAGGTCGCTTTCGACCTCAGGAACGAGAAAGAGCGGAACCGCTAATGCCCCGTCCCGGATATGTACTCG
>JANMCE010000266.1:0-4027 GCA_031360915.1 Actinomycetes bacterium
CGGCGCACGATCTTCGTGTGTTCGCTCGTGTAGACAAACTCGCCGAATGCTTCGACGGTTTCCCACACGCTGATGTTCACAATGATGTCGGGGTTTGGAAAAGGGCGAAGGTCGGTGGCGTTGTTGCCCTCGCCGATCAACCGCCACACGAAGCCCGCTGACGCCTCGGCGAGAGCGTTGATGCGGTCGAGGTTATTGACGAAATCGGCCAGCTGCGGACTATCGAGCGGGGCGGCAAGATGGGCAAGATTGATCTGCGCAAGGTGAGGCACAGGCGGGAACGCTACCGTTCGACCATGGAACCTCGCTGGCTCGACATCACCGATGCAGACGATGGTGTTGCATGGCGTTTCGATATCGACTTTCTGTCCAGTCGCTGGACATGCATCTGGGGCATGGGCTGCCAAGGCATCCTCGATCGACTGGCGCCCGAGTTGAAGCAGGGCTGCTGCTCGGTCGGCGCTGAGTGTTTCGACGAAGGTGACGCCCTCGATGTCGTGGCCAACGCTGCGTGCATCCCCGAGGGCATGTGGCAGTTTCAAACCGACGAGCCGCTCGAACGTCGTGACAACGGCCGCTGGCATACCAAGGTTGTCGACGGCGCGTGTGTGTTCTTCAATCGGCCTGGCTTCGAGGCGGGGGACGGCTGCGCGCTGCATCTCGGCGCGGTGTCCCTTGGCGAACGTCCGCTCGACTGGAAGCCCGATGTCTGCTGGGAAGTTCCGCTGCACGTGTCAGTGGAGGACGGCGTGAACGTGGTGCGCCCGTGGGCCCGGCCTGACTGGGGCGACGACCCGCCCGCCTGGTGGTGCACCGAAGGTGACAGCGGCGCCTTCGTCGGCCAGCAACCGGTGTATCTGTCGCTGGCCGACGAACTCCGAGAAATGTGCGGCGATTCGGTCTACGACGGCCTCGCCCAGTACCTCAGCCGCACCCTGAAACGAAACCCGCTGTAGCGCTTCACGGGAACGGCCTGTTTGCCGAAGCCGTAGGTTTTTGGCACCCTTACGGCATGGCTTCTTACGTCGCGCCCGTTCGGGACATTCGATTCGCGCTTGATGTCCAGGCGGACCTAGCGGACGTCCTGGCGCTGCCCGGCTTCGAACACGTTGATTCTGGAACCGTTGACGAGTTACTCGGTGAATACGGCCGCTTCTGCGAGGAGGTCTTCGCGCCACTCAATCGCACTGGCGACACGGTCACGTCCACCTACGATCCGACCACCAGCAAGGTCACGACCGCACCCGGATTTGTCGACGCATATCAGCGCTACATTGCCGCCGGGTGGAACGCGGTTCCGTTCGATCCGGCTCACGGCGGCGGCGGATTCCCCTGGGTCATCAACCTGGCCATGCAGGAGATGATGAACAGCTCGAACCTCGGCTTCGCGTTGTCGCCGCTGCTCACCCAGGGAGCGATCGATGCGCTCACGCACATTGGCAGCGAAGAACAGCAGGAGACCTACCTACGGAAGATGGTGAGCGGCGAATGGACCGGCACCATGAACCTCACCGAACCGCAGGCGGGGAGCGACGTTGGAGCGCTGACCACCAAGGCCGTCCCGGCGGGCGACGGCACGTATCGCCTCTTCGGTCAGAAGATCTACATCACCTACGGCGAGCACGACATGACCAGCAACATCATCCACATGGTGCTCGCTCGTATCCCAGGTGCACCGGCCGGTACCAAGGGCATCTCGCTTTTCATCGTGCCGAAGTACCTGGTGGACGACAACGGCAACCCGGGCGTAGCCAACGACGTGCGGTGTGTCAGCATCGAACACAAGCTCGGCATCAAGTCCAGCCCCACTTGCGTGATGGCCTACGGCGACAGCGCTGAGGGTGCGGTCGGCTTTATGCTCGGCCAGGAGAACGCTGGTATGCGCGGCATGTTCATCATGATGAACAACGCCCGTCTTTCGGTCGGCGTGCAGGGCCTCGCCATTGCCGAGCGCGCCTACCAGGACGCGGTGCAGTACGCCATGGAACGGGTGCAGGGTCGCGTAGTCGCCGGCGATGCGGGGGCCACCATCATTGGCCACCCCGACGTGCGTCGCATGCTGCTGATGATGAAGAGCCAGATTGAGGCAGTGCGCGGGCTCACCTATCTGAACGCGCAGGCGCTCGACACCTCCCACCACCATCCGGATGCCGATGTTCGTGTACGGGCATCCGAACTGGCCGACATCCTGACTCCGATGTCGAAAGGCTGGGGCACCGACCTTGGTGTTGAGATCGCATCGCTCGCCGTGCAGGTGTTCGGCGGCATGGGCTTCATCGAGGAAACCGGTGTGGCCCAGCACTACCGGGACGCCCGAATTCTGCCCATCTACGAAGGTACGAACGGCATCCAGGCTCTGGACCTCGTCGGCCGCAAACTCGGGCTCAGGGGCGGCGCAGCGTTCGGCGACCTGCTGAGCGCCATCGAGTCGACAGTTGCGGAACTGAGCACCGCCGGACTTGGCGACATGGCGGGCGCGTTGTCTCTCGCCTCCGGCGAGGTGCAGAAAGCAGCGTTGACACTGGCCGGATCTGACCCGACCACGGCGATGGCCGGCGCCACACCATTTCTTCGAGCGACGTCAACTCTGGTCGGTGGTTGGATGATGGCGCGTCAGGCCATCGCCGTCCACGCAGCCGATGATCCCGACGGATACATGGCCGCCAAACTGGTGACCGCCAAGTTCTTCTTTGAGCAGGTTCTGGTGAGCGTGGAAGGTCTCTGTCACCAATCCACCGCCGGTAGCGCGTCCATCATGGCCCTCAGGCCGGAACAGTTCGCCAGCCGCTAGAACAGGCCTCGAGTGGCCTAGCATCTCGGGTAGCGGCCGCCAACGACGTCGGTGGCTAGTGAGGATTGCGCTATGGCCCCGGCTGATGTGTCGGTTCAGTTGTTCTTGCCCCAAGAGGGCAGCGATGCGATCTTTCGTCTTCGGGTCGGCGAGCGGCCGGCGACGCTTTCGGCCGTTGTGCCCCTGCTTGAACGGCTCGGTCTCGAAGTGCTTGACGAGACGTCTGAGCGCACCGTTGGCGACGACGGGTCCATCCGATTTACGCACACGATCGGCATTCGTCATCCGGAACCAGAGCGGCTCTCGGACGCATCCATCCGCACTCTTGCCGAGGAATGCTTCGTGGAGATGTGGACAGGTCGGCTGGAGGCCGACGGCTTCAACCGGTTGGTGCTCATTGCCGGGCTGACCGCCAAGCAAATCGACGTTTTGCGGGCCTACACCCGCTACCAGCGCCAGATTGGTACCCCGTTCACGCAGGCTTATGTCGAGGACACGCTCTGCCAGCATCCCAAGACCGTTCTTACCCTGTGCGCACTCTTTTCGACCCGTTTTGATCCCGCCCATATCGGCGAGCGAACGGACACGATGGCGGTACACGAGGCAGCGGTTCGGCGACGACTTGATGAGATCGACAGCATCGATGAGGACCGCATTCTGCGGGGCGTCCTCGACCTCATACTGGCCACCGATCGCACCAACGCCTATCGGGCCCAGGATGGGCGGTGGGGCGCATTGGTCTTGTCGTTCAAGTTTGATCCTTCCAAGGTTTCGGATCTGCCGCTACCAAAGCCTCGTCACGAGATCTGGGTATGCGCGGCGCACGTTGAGGCGGTCCATTTGCGCGGCGGTGACGTGGCCCGTGGCGGCTTGCGATGGAGCGATCGTCGCGAGGACTTCCGTACCGAAGTGCTCGGCCTGATGAAGGCCCAGATGGTGAAAAACGCAGTCATCGTTCCCGTCGGAGCCAAGGGCGGATTCTTCGTGAAACGGGGCGCTGGCGTTGACGCCTACCAGTCGTTCATCGGCGGCATGCTGGACATCACCGACAACCTCGTCGACGGAACGGTGGTGCCGCCGCTCGACGTCGTGCGTCATGACGCAGACGACCTCTATCTCGTCGTCGCAGCCGACAAGGGAACGGCGCGGTTCTCCGACATCGCCAACGGTGTGGCTGCCGACTACGACTTCTGGTTGGGTGACGCGTTCGCCTCCGGTGGTAGCCACGGCTACGAC
>JANMCE010000294.1:0-6111 GCA_031360915.1 Actinomycetes bacterium
CATCCGGACGATCAACGATATTCTAGAACTTGACGATCTACTCAACCGGACGATCAACGATCTTCTCGACCGTGACGATCTTCTCAACCGGACGATCAACGATCTTCTCGACCGTGACGATCTTCTCAACGATCTTTTCGACCGTGACGATCTTCTCAACCGGACGATCCACGATCTTCTCGACGGTCACGATCTTCTCAACCGGACGATCAACAATCTTCTCGACCGTGACGATCTTTTCGACCGGACGATCCACGATCTTCTCCACGATCTTCTCAACCGGACGATCAACGATCTTCTCAACCGTGACGATCTTCTCAACCGGACGATCAACAATCTTCTCGACCGTGACGATCTTCTCAACCGGGCGATCAACGATCTTCTCGACGATCTTTTCGACCGTGACGATCTTTTCGACGGTCCTCGGCGGAGCGTCTGCGAAGGTCTTGATCTGCGAGCGCAGGCCTGCGATCTGGCCAACCTCGGCCTCAAGCTCGGCGACACGGCGCAAGTGGACCGGATTGTCGACCAGTTTCTCCACAATCTTCTCAACCGGGCGGTCGACGACCTTCTCCACAACCTTTTCGACCGTCACGATCTTCTCCACCGGCTTCTCGACCGTCACGATCTTCTCCACCGTCTTGGGCGGAGCCGACTCAAGCGAGGTGATCTTGGAACGAAGAGCGGCAATGCCGGCAACCTCGGCCTCAAGGGCGCCGATACGGGTGAGATGGACCGGATTGTCAACCAGCTTCTCAACTGTCTTGGCCGGAGCGGCTTCGAGGCCCGACACCTTGCCGCGAAGCGAGGCAATCAGGTCGGTGTCCTTCGTGTGGGCAGCTTGCAGCTCACCAATGCGAGCCTCATGCTTGCCTACGAGTGAACGTGACGTGGCCAGTTCCTGGGTGTGGGTGGCTGAAACGGCACCCGACCCTTTCATGCAGGACCGGATGATCCAGGCGAGCGCGAACCCGACAATGAAGGGGATAAGCATCCAAGCCGCCAGCTTCGCGGCGGTAAACCAGAATGTTGCTAATACGGACATCAGTTAACTCCCAAGATTCGTTGGCTTGAATTCGATACGACGGTTGACCGCAAGGCCGGCGTCGGTGTTCTGATCGCTCCCGGGAACGGGGTCGGTTTCACCCTGGCCCAGCGAGGTGAGGTTGGCAGCAGGTATGCCCTGCGAAACCAGATAGTCGACGACCGAGGCCGCACGCGCTTCAGACAGTGACTGGTTGGCGGCATCGGTGCCGCGATTATCGGTATGACCAATCACGGTGACCTTGCATCCAGGAGCTGCCTTGAGTGCAGCCACGACATTGGCCAGGACATTTGGCGCGTCCCCTGCCAGGGTGGCGGAGCTGGTCTCAAAGTTGACGTTTGTAGGCGTCGGAAGTGACGGACAGGCCTTCGCCGCCACCGTGGTCGGTGCCGGGGCAGCGGTAGTGGCCGGAGCAGCAGTCGTCGCCGGAGCCACCGTGGTGGTCGGAGCCGGGGCTGCGGTGGTGGTGGGTGCGGCGGTCGTAACCGGAGCAGCCGTCGTGACCGGGGCCGCGGTGGTGACCGGAGCGACGGTGGTAGCTGGCGCCGGTGCAGCGGGCTCGGCGGTGGCCGTGTAGAACACGTCATCCACGCCGCTGTTCGCCTTCATGGACGCCACGGCGCTGGCCTGAAGCGACGGCGGACCGGACAAGTACACGTCCTGCCCGTCAAGCTTGTTGACGGTCACGCCGGCGAGTGCGGTGTCGGCACCGAGCTTGGCTTTCATCGCCGACTTCAGGTTGCTCGACAGCGGGCCGCTCAAGATCGCCGAGAGCGCCAGCCAGGCCACTGCACCCCCCAATCAGCCACGGCAGAAACTGTCTAAAACACTTATTCACTTGCCCTCCGTTCTTGTTCACGATGTCGGGCGTCGGAGCCGACATCGTTCAATCCCCAGCAGCACTCCGACGCCTCGAAACACCGAGAAGTCGCGTACGCCAATGCAAATCGGACCGAACTTCTCGCGGCGTGGTCTCCCAAACACTCCGTAAGCCGTCGGACCTATCCCGGGACACACTAGACAGGAAAAAATGGGCCGAAATCCACGGGATCCCAAATCTCGATTTTTCGCAGGAATCCTGCGATTCCTGTCAGCACTTCGGGCGGTAGTCCACGGCCGATCCGACCGAGAATCCGAGGGAGGCAGCTTTGCCTTTCGGAACTTCGACGGCCGTTTGGTACAGCTCCCGAGAGCGAAAGAGCGGGCACTTCGATGCGTCGACCTCCGGACACGGTTCCATGTCGACGATGTCGGACACCCGTCCGGCCGCTGACACGAACACGACGGTCAACGGCAGGATCGTCTTGTACATGTAGAAGGCAACGTCGGTCGGTTCGTTGAAACGAAAGACCATGGCGTCGGCCCGACCCATCGAGCCGACATCCATAAGGCCACGATCACGAAGCGCCTCGGTGTCAGCGTCCCAGGCGCACAACGGTCGGTCGGCGACACTGAGCCCAATGCGAGCGAAACCCTGCGGTGTGGTGGGCTTTGAACCACAAGCGGCGGCCAGAAGCACGACGAAAGGCGCGAGCCGTTGCGTCTTAATCGGCAACGGTAGCCTTGATCCGACGCTTCTTCCCACCGATCGGCACCACGCGCAGCAGGTGATGCCAACGACAGTCGGGGCACACCTCGACGAAGTACGCGGTGAGGTCGTCGCTCCGCCGATTCAGCTCGACCATTTCCCGTTTGGAGGAGATACATCGACCAAACGACGGCAACCGCGGGCCGAACACGTACGTGACGAGAACGACTTTGGCGTCTTCGCAAATCGGGCAGGCAACCGAACCTGGTTCACCGAGGGCCCTGGCCGCTCGGATCAACTCGGGATGGGCATCGCACACCTGATGCTGCGCTAAGCGGCCCCGGCGGAACTCGTTGATGAGATGCTGGCGCGACAAACGGTGGTCCACTACCCCGACCGGTCCACCTCGCAGGTGCCCGGCCGCGAAACCTGCGCCTTTGGCCATCGAGAGAAGGCTAACGCGCGAAACCACAATGCGGGCCCGGCGGGACGACCTTGGCGCCTACAGAGTCATCCGCTGGAGAAGGGTGGCGCGTTGTGAGGCGAACGTCGGCCAGGAGCGATCCTTGTCGGACACCACCGTGGGGATGACAGGCCACTGGACCGCCACAACCGGGTCGTCCCACTTCAGGCCGACTTCAACGCCTGGAACGTGAAAATCGCTGACGGTGTACATGGCGCGGGTATCATCGACGAGCGTAAGAAAACCGTGCGCACAGCGATCGGGTACCACCAACGATCGGCCCGACGCCGCGGTCAGTTCGACCGACAAGCACCGCCCGAACGTGGCCGACTCAGGACGCAGATCAACCACCACATCCAGCAACGCGCCGCTCATGCAACGGATGATCTTTGTCTCGATTGCGGGCGGACACTGGGCGTGCAAGCCACGGAACGTTCCGGCCCGAAAGCCGACCGAGATGTTGGCCTGGCGGATGTCGGCGGCGATGCCATGCTCGGCATACTCATGTTGGCAGATGGCGCGAGCGAAGAAACCCCGTTCGTCGGTCTTGCGGTCAAGGTCGATGATCCAGGCGCCGTTGATGGCGGTGGGGCTGAACAGCAAGCGGTTACTCCCAGCATCTCCACGGCGGGTTGCCGGACTCCCAAAGGGACTCAAGGAACATCTTGTCTCGGATCATGTCCATGCACTGCCAAAAACTCTCATGCTGATAGGCGGCCAACTCTCCGGCGGCCGCCAGGTTCTCCATCGGGGCCTTGGCCCAATCGACATCTCCAGGGATGTGATCGAAGATGCCGGGGTTGAGCACGAAGTAGCCGCCGTTGATCCATCCTTCGGACATCTGGGGCTTCTCGGCAAAGTTGACGACCAGGTCTCCATCAAGGGTCATCGCTCCGAAGCGGGCCACTGGATGCACACCAGTCACGGTGGCAAGACGGCCATGGTTGGCGTGGAACTTTTGCAGCAGATCGAGATCGACGTCGGCCAGGCCGTCGCCATAGGTCATCATGAACGGCTCGTTGCCCAGGTGGCTGCGGACCTTGAGCAAACGGCCGGCCGTCTCGGTGGTGGCGCCTGTGTCGACCAGCGTGACCCGCCAGTCATCCTTCGGTCCGGCATGGGTAACGATTGAGCCGTTGGCAAAGTCGATGGTGAGGTCAGCGGCCAGCGACAGGGAATCGGAGAAGTACTTCTTGATGTACTCCCCCTTGTACCCGAGGCAAATGACGAAATCGTTCAGGCCATAGTGGGCGTAGTGCTTCATGATGTGCCACAGAATCGGCCGTCCGCCGATCTCGATCATCGGCTTTGGGCGAACCTCGGTTTCCTCGCTCAGGCGGCTTCCGACGCCGCCGGCCAAAATCACGACCTTCATGGGGACCCTTCGCGGCAAAGCGAGGTTCGGGGAATCCTCGCGTTGCGATCAGGCTAAAGGCCCCATTTCCTGCCGAATAGGGAAACCACCCGATCTTGCGGGCATCTTGCCGTAACCCGAAACGCCTCGCTCGGTCGCTAGCTCATTGGATTTGCTCGGTCGCTACCGCTCCTTTTCGCTCAGCGTCGCTCCCTGGCGCTCGTTCTCGTTTCACTCGACAATGCTGCAAGTGCAGTAGATGGTCTGGCATCCACCTTACGGGGGCTGCGTGGAGCGACACTTGGGGGGTGGACGACATGACCCTTTCTTACGGCGACCACCTCCCGGATGAGGCCGAACTACGGCTGTGTGGTGACGTCAACGGCAAGCGGGTGATCGAGCTAGGGGTGACCCCGGCCGTGAACTCTATCGGGCTCGCCCGCCGTGGCGCCCGCACGATGGTCGTTGATCCGTCCGGCGACAACATCGCGCTGGTACGACGCCACGCCGAGGCCAACGAGGTGGCCATCGAGTGTCACCTCGCCGACTTGGCCGATCTCGGATTCGCCACCAGCGCCTCAGTCGACGTCGTGGTGTGCGTCGGTGGTCTCGATCGGGTGGACGACACGAACCGCCTGTTTCGTCAGGTCCATCGCGTGTTGAAAACCGGAGCATCGTTCGTGCTGGCGCTCCCCCACCCGTTCGGCAACATGATCCACAACAACACGGTGCAGCACTCGTACTGGGGGCTACTGCAGCCCCACACGGTAAGCAGCCTGTTCACCACCCTGAGCCGGGCCAACTTCCAGGTCGACGTGCTGCTCGAACCCGAACCCCGCACCCCGAACGCCATGGTGCCCCCAACGCTGCTCCTGCGGGCCCGCAAACTCGGGGTCTGATGCGCCGGGGGGTCGACCGGGCTAGACGCGGGCTAGACGGGGATGCCGTTCAATTAGTGATCTGAACGGCTTGGTGGGGTGGTCGTTTGGGTTGGGGCCAGTCGCGGTGGTGTGTTCGTTTGACGTGCCATTTGGTGTATTTGCGTTTGATGACGCGCGGGTTCGCTCGGGGTCGACGGTGTGGTAGCAGCCGGTTGATGAGTTCGCGGATGGCGTGGCACCAGAGCCTGGTGGTGGTGTCGGTGGCCTCAGGGGGGAAAGGCGCCCTGCTGGGCGATGGATCGGCGGGAGATCCGCAGGGCAGCGACGAAAGACACCCGGTCTGGATCACGGCCCGCTTGTAGCGCGGCGTCGAACATGAGCGTGCGAATAGCGTAGTGGCAGCACATGTGTCCCCAGATTTCCTGGGTTACCAGATTCGGTGACTTGGAACGCAGCACAGCCCTGGGTCCCCGCTGGTGGGTTTTGAGTTCGTCGAACGCGGTCTCGATTTCCCAGCGTTGTGTATACGCGGCGGCGAGATCGACGGCGCAGGCTTCGCGATGATCCAAGATGGTGGTGATCAAACGGAACGGGCCGGCCGGTTCGCGCCCATCGTCGATGGTGTACTCGATCACCCTGACCGTTACTGGATGCCGGCGTTTGGTGTCTTTGGTGGAGTGGAACACCTCGGCCAGCCACGACCCGTCGGGGAGATCCTCGACCGATTCGAGACCGATGTTGTCCTTCATCCGCCACAACAGATCCGCCCCGGTCGTAGCTGCTTTCTGCCAGGCTTCGAAGCTGTAGAACCCTCGGTCAGCCAGACACAACATCTCTTTC
>JANMCE010000316.1:0-1515 GCA_031360915.1 Actinomycetes bacterium
GGTCGCATCCCCGAGCCAGGCCTCGAACTGCTGCGATCTGCGGGCGAAGTCGTTGCCTGGTCGTCGGACACGCCAGCCACGGTCGACGAAGTGCACGCCGCGGTGGCCGGAGCCGAAGCCGCCGTCACGCTGCTCACCACCGAAGTCGACCACGCGTTTCTCGACGCCGCAGGGCCACAGTTGCGCATCGTCGCCAACGTGGCGGTTGGCTATAACAACATCGACGTACCGGCCTGTGCCGAGCGGGGCATCATCGTCACCAACACACCCGGCGTGCTCACCGAGGCGACGGCCGACATCGCTATGTCGCTGGTGCTCATGACGACACGTCGTCTCGGTGAAGGTGAGCGGGTCATCCGTTCCGGCCAGCCCTGGCAGTGGGGAATGTTCTACATGCTGGGCACGGGTATTCAGGGACGCCAGCTCGGCATCATTGGCATGGGCGACATAGGCCAGGCCATGGCCTGCCGCGCCAAGGCGTTCGGAATGAACATCGCCTACTCCAACCGAAACCGGGTCGCTCCCGAAATCGAAGCCGAGCTCGGCGCGACGTACATGTCGATGGACGAGCTGCTCGCCTCGTCAGACATCGTGTCGCTGAACTGCCCCTACTCGCCTGCCACCCATCACCTCATCAACGAAGAGGCCCTTGGCAAGATGCAGTCCCACGCCATCTTGATCAATACCGCTCGCGGACCCATCGTCGACGAGGCCGCCTTGGCCGCGGCGCTGCACGCTGGTGACATCGGCGGTGCCGGGCTCGATGTCTTCGAACTGGAGCCGACCGTGCACGCCGATTTGCTCACCTGCGAAAACGCGGTGCTCATTCCGCATCTCGGTTCCGCCACCATCGAGACCCGCAACGCCATGGCCACCCTTGCGGCCAAGAACGTCGAAAACGTCCTCGGCGGCCACGGCCCCCTCACCCCGGTCGGCTGATTACCAGCCCCAGCAGCCCGGTTCTCCCGGGAGGGGCTGCCGAGCATCAGTCGAATGAGTGCTGAAACGCAAGCAAAAGGGCAGCGAGCGATGCGCTGACCTGATCGGACACGGTGCCCGTCTCGACATCGAGGTGATCCGTGATCGAACCCAAGGCGAGCTCGTCGCCAATCAGCTTGGCTCCAAGCGCAGGAAGCACGTTGCGCAGATAGTCGACGGCCAACTTCGCTCCCGTCGGGCCGGGCGACACCCCAAAGACCGCGACGGGCTTTTCCACCAGAGAATGTTTGCCATAGGGACGGCTGGCCCAGTCAAGCCAGTTCTTCAGTGGCGACGGGAGGTGATGGTTGTACTCGGGCGTTGCGATGAGGACGCCATCAGCTGCCCTGATCTCAGCGCGCATCGCGTCGCCGGCACCGACATCGGCGAGGTCTTCATCATAGAGCGGTAAGTGGCGAACGGTATCGACAATGGTGATGTGGAGTCCGGAGGGTGCCTGCGCTACGGCGGAGCGCAACACAGCGGACGTAAAACTTCCCGACCGCAGGCTGCCGGACAGGGCGATGATGTTGGGGG
>JANMCE010000319.1:0-9598 GCA_031360915.1 Actinomycetes bacterium
CAACTGGAACGTCGACGGCTCATTGGCGGCCTCAACCACAGCGCGGGCCAGATCGACGGCACCGGCGCCACCTTCGGCGAAGTGGTTACAGACAGCGACGCGAGCACCCATCGACTCGGCGATGTCGCGGATGGCCTGGTGTTCGGAGGGATGATCGGTGGGGAAGGCGTTGATGGCGACAACAGGGGAGACGCCGTGGATCTTCACGTTCTCGATCTGCTTACGCAGGTTCGCTCCGCCAATGTGCACATCCTCAGGGTTCTCCATCAGCAACTCCGGCGGCAGGGGCTTGCCGGCCACGATCTTGTACTTGCCGGAGTGCGCCTTGAGCGCACGCACCGTTGCGACGAGCACGGCAGCGTCGGGGGCTAGTCCGGAGTTGCGGCACTTGATGTTGAAGAACTTCTCGGCCCCGATGTCGGCACCAAAGCCGGCCTCGGTGATGAGGAAGTCTCCGCAGTGAATTCCGATCTGGTCGGCGATGATGGACGAGTTGCCGTGGGCGATGTTGCCAAACGGGCCAGCGTGCACCAGCACCGGGGTGTTCTCCAGCGTCTGCATCAGGTTCGGCTTGAGAGCGTCCTTCATGATGACGGCCATCGAGCCAGCGCCCGAGAGTTGCTCGGCGGTGATCGGAACTCCGGCCGAGGTGTAGCCAACCACGATACGTCCGAGGCGGGAGCGCAGGTCGGCCTGAGAAGTTGCAAGTGCAAGGACTGCCATCACTTCGGAGGCGGCGGTGATGTCGAAACCGGTCTGGCGGGGGACACCATCGAGTTTGGCACCGAGGCCGACGATGATGTTGCGTAGCGCTCGGTCGTTGATGTCGATAACGCGACGCCAAGTGATGTTGGAAAGGTCGATGCCGAGCGGGTTACCCTGAAAGAGCGAGTTGTCGATCATGGCGGCCAGCAGGTTGTGTGCCGCGGTCACCGCGTGCATGTCGCCGGTCAGGTGCAGGTTGAGCGTCTCCATCGGAACGACCTGGCTGTAACCGCCGCCGGCAGCGCCACCCTTGATGCCAAAGGTGGGGCCCATCGATGGCTGGCGAATAGCGATGGTCGCCTTCTTGCCGATATGGCTCATGGCCTGACCGAGCCCGACGGTAGTGGTGGTCTTGCCTTCGCCGAGCGGAGTCGGGGTAACCGCGGTGACGACCACGTATTTGGCCTTCGGGCGGTCCTTCAAAGCCTCAATGGCTTCAAGCTTGATCTTGGCGACGTCATCGCCGTAGGGCTGCATGAACTCGGTCGGTAGACCCATTGATCCGGCAATTTCACCAAGCGGTTTCAGGGTTGCTTTGCGAGCGATTTCGAGATCTGACGGGAAGGCCATGGCGGTTTCGCACTCCGTTGTGTGAGGGACGTCACATTGTGGCGCGAATTGATCGGCGATGTTGAAACGAACGTTATGCCTTCGTATCGGAGCCGTCGACGGCCCGGCGAGGCGACCGCCGACGATAGGGGGGACTCGAGTATTGAGACACGACGCCGGCCTCCTTGCAGACCCGGATCACGGCGGTTTCCGTGGTGCACAAAAGGGCGGCAATGGCGGCGATGGGCAGGGCGGACTCACGGCGGAGTCTGGCGATGAGCTCTCGGTCAGATTCGGCCAACACGGCGTATCGGCGACGGGACATTCCCGCGGCGAGCCCACCGATCGGTGGGAAAGACATGGCTCCAACGTACCGAGGGTCTAGGTCGTTTGGCCTATATATTTGGTCAGGAAGCCGTCAAGAATTGGCGCGGGCTGTGGTGGAATCGTCAGTCTGCGTCCTGGTCATCGCCCGCCTTGGCCATCAGATACCCCTTGGCCCGCTCGGCTTTCGGGTAGCGGTCGACCACTTTCCAGAACGCAGGAGAATGATCGGGAACCTCAAGGTGGGCCAATTCGTGCACGATCACGTAGTCGAGCACCCAATCGGGGAACGCTGCGAGTCGTGTCGACACGCGAAGGGAAGCGGTGGCCATGGTGCAGCTGCCCCATCGGGTCTTCATCTCGTCCCACTTGATCTCACGGGCGCGGGGCAGGTCGTACCGGCGCGCCAGAGTGGTGGCCCGGGCGCGCAGGTCAATCGAGTCGGTGGACATCTTGCGGGCGAAACGGCGGCTCATCTCGGTCGTCCACCGCTCGACCTCTACTTCTGCCATCCATGAAGGCACCGTGACGGTCAGGGTGTTGCCGACCAACTGCGCCCCGACGGTCGTCTTGCGACGACCGCTGCGTACGACGGTGACGGCGAACGGCAGCTCGGTGATCGGCGAAGAGAGCGGAACAACGTTGACTGGTTCGGGCGTCGGCGCCGGTGGATCGAAGGTCTCGAAGCCGGGCAGGGCCGGTCCGCCAAAGGGTCGATGTCGTCGCATCAGTCTCAGACCTGCGCGGAGCCAGTGAAGGTCGTGTGCTCGGGGTCGGCCAGAAGCAGACGCTCGCCGCCAGTGATGCTGAACTCGCTCACGTCGTACCAACGAGCGGCAAGGTTGGGGATGCTCGGGTCATGATCGCCCAGCGAGCGGTCGAGGTTCCGCATGGCGCCGCTGTGGGTCACCGCCACGACACTTGCACCTGGATGCCGAGCGGCGATATCGATCAGGGCCTCCGCCATACGCGCCACAATATCGATCTCCTTCTCGAAGTTGTCCGGCCACTTGTGTTGATCGAGCCAGCCTGGCCAGCCGGTGCGGATCTCATGGAACGTCAGCCCGGTCCAGTCGCCCGCGTCGGTTTCGATCAAGCGATCGTCGGTGTCGACCGGACCGACGCCGATGCCCTCTGCGATGATTTCGGCCGTCTGACGGGCCCGAACCAATGGGCTGGCGATGACCGCATCAACGATGCCGATTCGGGCTGAGGCTGACTTGGCCTGCTGTTGGCCGAGGGGTGAAAGGGGCGGATCGGCCCGGCCCTGCCACTTTCCGAGGGCATTCCAGGTGGATTGGCCATGGCGCACGAGAAGAATTCGGGTCGAGGCCATGGCGGATAACGGTATCGGTCCCAGCCTCGGTAGGGTGGCCGGTTGTGGCAGTTCTTCGACTTTTTGCCAGTGCCCGTGAGGCGGCCGGGGTAAACCGCGCCGACATTGCCGGCGGCACCGTCGACGAGGTGTTGAGTGCTGCTACGGCTCAATTCGGCCCAACGTTCGGCGCCGTTCTGGCTATCTGCCGCATTTGGGTAAACGGTGAACCGGCGCAGGGTTCGACCGCAGTGGCCGATCGTGATGAGGTCGCCGTGCTGCCCCCGGTGTCCGGCGGCTGCGGAGCGGCATAGCCTCCCGCCATGGACCCGTCCTGGAACGCACGCATCGCATCTCCCGACTTTCTGAGCGACCTTGCTGTCAAGCCGCTCGACGACGTGCGCAAGATGCGTTCGGCCTGCGGTCAGCTAGAAGCCCAGCTGTCCTTCGCCCGCCGCCTGGTGCAGGGACGCCTCGACATCGTGCAGGCCGAGCGTGATCGTCGTGAGGCCGGACTGCCCGCCTCCAATCTGGCCGAACTGGTAGCGGCTCTCCCTGAGATGCTGTCTGGCCGAGTGCAGGGAAGTGGCGCCGGTTTTCGCTCGCGCGACATTGGTGAAAACGATGACCCCGTGCTCGAAGCCGAACTCGACTCGATCCTCGACGGTCAGTCCCTGGTGTCACTCCCGGCATCGACCGACGCTCACATCAGTGCCGTGGCCGACCGTCTGGTTGCGCTCGAGCGCACCATCTCTGACCGTCGCCGCCGGGCTTTGGAAGCGTTCGATGCCCTGTCCGCCGAAGTGATCCGTCGCTTCCGCGACGGTGAGGTTTCGGTCGAATCAGTCCTAGGCTGATCGTTCGAGGAGCGCACACGGGCGCGCCTCGCCTACGGTTTGGGGCGTGATGGACGAGACGGACAACGAGCCAGCCGTGCGACGGGTGGCCATGCTGTCGATGCACACATCGCCGCTGGCTCAGGCCGGTTCGGCCGATGCCGGTGGCATGAACGTCTATGTGCGCGAACTGGTGTCGGCGCTGGCGCAGGGCGGGGTCGACTGCACCACCTATGTACGGCGCTGGTGCCCCGATCTTCCCGACGAGATGCAGGTCGAACCCGGCTTCCGCGTGGTGCACGTCAACGCCGGCCCGTTTGATCTGCCAAAGGAACACCTGCCCGATCTCGTGGATGAATTTGCCGACGGTGTAATGGCCGACATGGACCGTTGCGGCGGCGCCGATGTCGTGCACGCCAACTACTGGCTGTCGGGCATGGCCGGTCATCGCATCAAGCACGAGCGTGACATTCCGCTGGTGTCCACCTTCCACACGCTGGCGCGAGTGAAGGCCGAGGGCGGCGATCCGGAACCCAAGCGCCGTGAACACTCCGAGGCCGGCATCATCGGCTGCGCCGACGCCATCTGTGTGAGCTGCACCGAAGAGGAGAGCCAGTTCCGTCGTCTCTACGGCAACCCGCTCGGCCGCGTTGAGATCGTGGCACCGGGTGTGGATCACGCGTTCTTCGCACCTGGCGACCGGAGCGGTGCCCGTGCTGCGATCGGGCTTGGTGATCACCCTGTGCTGCTGTTTGTTGGTCGCATCCAACCGTTAAAGGGCGCCGATGTTGCGGTCCGCGCCCTCGCTGCGCTGCATCGTCCGGACGCGATCCTGATGATCGTCGGCGGTGCCAGCGGGCGTGAGGGCGACACCGAAGCGGCGGCGCTGGTGAAACTGGTGAACGACCTTGGCGTCACTGATCAGGTGCGGTTCATCGCGCCTCAGCCTCACCATCTGCTGTCCACCTACTACCGTGCCGCTGATGTCGTGCTGGTGCCGAGCCGCAGCGAGAGTTTCGGTCTGGTCGCGCTTGAAGCTGCCGCCTGTGGAACGCCGGTCGTTGCCGCCGGTGTTGGCGGGCTCATCACGCTTGTCGACCACGGGCATACGGGCTTCCTGGTGCAGGGCCGTGACCCCAACGTGTTCGCGGCGTACACCGCTGAAATCCTCGACTATCCGTCGCTCGCTAACCAGATGAGCCGAGCAGCGGCCGTGCGGGCGAAGCGGTACACGTGGACTGCGGCCGCGGCGCGGTTGCGGCGGCTTTACATGGATCTCTCCGCTGACCGCCTTGTCGACTGCATGTGACACGCCGTGGATGAAGCCCTCCCCGCCGACGCATTCTCCCAACTGGCATCCGGCATAGATGGCTGGCTGGCGCAGTACCTCGTCACCAACGACGCCATGCTCGCGGTCGATCACGGCGGGTCTGACGACTGCGGACCGGGCGAACGTCGTTGGTACGTGCGGCTGGGCGGCGAACAGAAGGAGTTCACCACGGTGTGGCTTACCCTCGGTCAGCGCACCCTGCGCTATGAGACATATGTGCTGCCATGGCCCCCACAACACGTGCCGGAAGTCTTCGAACTTGTCCTGCGTCGCAACGACCAACTCGTCGGGTGTCACTACTCGATCGGCATTGAGGACGCGGTCTTTCTGCGCGGCGAAGTCGCGTCCGTGGGCATAACCGAAGCCGAACTCGACCGCGTCATCGGCACCCTGTTCGTCGAAGTTGAGCGCACCTTCCCCACCCTCGTGCGCATCGCATTCTGATAAAAGCTCTGTCGTATTCGCGCATAACGCCGATTCGTTCGCGCATAAGGACGAGAAGTGAACAGACACGACCTCCAACGGGTGCTTATGCGCGAATGCGGAGGGCGCAACGCGCGAATGCTGAAGCACGTGGCCCCTGTTTCCGATTTGGGGGGTTGGTCGCACACTCTTGAGCCGAGTCCGGTTTCGGGTACCCACGTTCGGGGAAGACGAGCCAGTGCCCGCGACCGGACTCTATAGAAGACTGGGGCGTATGACATTTCGGTTGGCTGTGTTTGGCGGAGGCAACATGGGTGGGGCGTTGGTCAGTGGGTTGTTGGCCAATGGCTGGGCGACGCAGGAGGAATTGGTCGTCGTTGACCTGTACGAACCGACACGCGACGCGCTACGGCAACGTCATCCAGCACTCACGATTGTTGATTCTGCAACAAAAATTGAAGGTGCTGACGCCGCGTTGATTGCGGTGAAGCCGTACCAGGTGGCCGACTTGGGCGCCTCACTCGCAGCGCTCCGTGTGAGCCGCGTGTTGTCGGTTGCGGCTGGCATCACGACGGCTGCGATGGAAGCGGCCATCGGTGGCTCGGTCGCCGTCATTCGCTCGATGCCCAACACACCAGCTCTGGTCGGGGCCGGGGCAGCAGCCATTTCCGCCGGAAAGTTTGCCGGTGAAGAAGACCTCGCCTGGGCCGCCTCCATCCTGGATGCCGTCGGCATGTCGGTCACCGTGCCTGAGCACCTCCTCGATGCCGTCACCGGGTTGTCCGGCAGCGGTCCTGCGTACCTGTTTTTGGTCGCAGAAGCGCTCGTGGAAGGTGGCGTCTTGGCAGGCCTCACCCGTCCGACAGCTCAGGCATTGGTGGCGCAACTCATGCTGGGGTCGGGCACCATGCTGAAGGAAACCGGTGATGAACCGGCCATCCTGAGAGCCGCGGTGACGTCCCCCGGGGGGACGACCGCCGCCGGTCTGCGAGAGCTTGAACGGGGCGCGGTTCGCTCGGCGTTCATTGAGGCTGTGGCCGCGTCGGCCGCCAGAAGCAAAGAATTGGGCCAATAACGGCCGAAAACAGGCCCTTATCAGGGTTCCAGACAATCTTGACAAAGTGACACTTTTCACGGAGCCTCAGAATGTCCTAAGGTCGTATCTACCTGCTGAGTAGGACCCCATCTCGGTCCCGCAATCCAGGTAGGTCGCGCCGGCAACGGCAGCGTCCAGGGCTGGTGTCGCCGGGGGGTCGCCACCAGCCCTGCATTCATTTTAGGGCTTCCTCGCCTAACCTGAGGGGCGTGGGCCGTCGCTATCAAACCGTTAGTTTTCTGTCCGACCTGGGTACGGTGGACGAGGGTGTGGGCGTGGTGCGGTCCGTGCTGCGAGAAATGGCGCCGCACGTCGCCATCATCGACCTCACCCACGACATTGCTCCTTTTGACGTGCGGGCCGGGTCGCTGGCGCTGGCCCGAGCGATTCAGTACGTGGCCAGTGGCGTCGTGCTTGCCGTGGTCGATCCGGCTGTTGGTACAGACCGCCGCGCCATCGCGATCGAAGTGGCCGATGGTGAGGGGGTGCTGGTCGGGCCTGACAACGGACTCTTGGCCCCCGCAGTAGCCATGGCTGGCGGAGCTGGTCGATCGGTGGTGTTGTCGAACACGACATTCCATGCTCAAGCCGCTGGCCCGACCTTCTCGGCCCGAGACATCTTCGCCCCGGTCACGGCGCATCTCTGCAACGGTGTTGACCTTGCCGAATTGGGTGAGATGGTCGACCCCATCACGCTGTTGCCCGGCGTCGTACCCCTGTCTCGTATCGATGGTGACGACCTTGTCACCGAGGTGATGTGGGTCGATCGCTTCGGCAATGCGCAGCTCAACATCGGCCCTGAAGAGATCGAGCAGTGGGGCCAGACGGTGCGAGTGCGCTTTGGTGACAATGATCCGCGGTCGGCCTCGCTTGCTCACACCTTCGACCATGTCGGTGCCGGCATCGGCCTCGTGGTCGACAGTTACGGCATGATCACCGTGTGCCTTGCGCGCGGTTCAGCAGCAGCGGAACTGGGTCTCAACGCCGGTACCGAGGTTCGCCTGTCAAAGTCCGATGGCCCGCAGGGTTTCGCCACTGCGGTCGGCTTCCCGACCCGTCGCTAGGCTGAATGTCGATGCGTCCCGCCACCACCCTTGTCATCGTCCTGCTGCTTGCCGCCATCTTCGGCGCGGCCGCGTTCTCGCTGTTCTTCAAGTAAGCCGACGCCTTTCACCGCGACTCGAAGTCCAACAGCCAGCGCTTGGCGTCGAGGCCTCCGGCGAATCCGGTGAGCGAACCGTTGCTGGCGACGACGCGATGGCAGGGCAGCATGATGGAGATGGGGTTGCGACCGTTGGCAGAACCGACGGCTCGCACGGCCTTTGGTGCCCCGAGGCGATCGGCCTGTTCGGCGTAGCTGGCGGTGGTCCCGTAGGGGATGTCGGCCAGGGAACGCCAGGCTTTCACCTGGAACGGGGTGCCATGGAGATCGAGGGGGATGTCGAACCTTTGGCGCGTCCCTGCGAAGTACTCGGTCAATTGCGCGGTCGCCGCGTGGAGTACCGGGTGGTCACCTCGGCTGATGTCGGGGAGCCTCACGCGGCCGGGCTTTTCAGCGGGCCAGAGAATGGCGCGTAGTCCGGCATCGGAGGCGACCAGTGTTAGTTGGCCAACGGGGGATTGGAACAAGGCGGAGTACATGGGTGTGGTCCTTTCAGGAAAGTGATGCCCAGAGCAGGGCAAGGGCGTAGCTGCGCCACGGTCGCCAGGCTTCGGCCAGTGCGGTGGCGGATTTGGGGTCGCCGGGTCGGTCGAGTCTTTCGAGGGCATGACGCACCCCGAGGTCTGATGGCATGAACACGTCGGGGTCACCGAGCGCTCGCATCCGCACGTACGCCGCGGTCCATGGTCCGATGCCGGGTAGGGCAACGAGCGCGGCGTCGAGTAGGTCGCGGTCCACACCGGGGTCGATGGTGACGCGGCCGTCGGCTAATGCTGCGCACATACCAACCAGGGCACGACCGCGGGCGGTGGGCATGGCGAGCAACGCCGGATCGCTCCCGGCGATGGCTTGCGCGTCGGGAAAGACGTGGGTGAATGCATCATCGGCAATGGTCAGCGGTTCGCCGAGTCGAGCGGTGAGACGGCCCAGCTGCGTGCGAGCACCAGCCACACTCACCTGCTGACCAAGCACCGCTCGCACCGCCAGTTCGGTGCCGTCGACATGCCCAGGGGAGCGGCGGCCGGGATACTTCATGACGAGTGGCGCAAGCAACGGATCAAGACTGAGTGCTTCCGCGATGGACACCGGGTCGGCGTCGAGATCGAAGAGCCGCCGGCACCGCTGCACCGCAGCGGCTAGGTCTCTAGGGTCGGCGAGCTGAAGGTCGCAGTCGACGTGATCGGGCAATGGCGTGAGGGCCACGATCCCGTGACCATGCGGTAGGCGAAGCGTGCGGCGGTAGGTGCCGCCCGCGACCTCTTCGATACCTGCGATGCAGCGATCACCGAGGAACTGCAACAAGCCATCACCGTCGAACGGCGGTCGCAACGCAAGGCGCAAATGAATGTGACCAGGGGCGGCAGCGGCAATGCTGCGCCTGGCACGGAGTTCGGTTGGGGTCGCGGCGTACACCTCGCGAATGGTGTCGTTGAACTGGCGGATACTGGCGAACCCTGACGCGAAGGCCGACTCGGTAAAGGGCAGATCGGTCGTCTCGATCAGAATGCGGGCGGTCTGGGCCCGTTGGGCCCGAGCCAAGGCAAGAGGCCCGGCGCCGACCTCTGCGGTCAGCACCCGATTGAGCTGGCGTTCGCTGTACGCCAACCGCTCGGCCAGGCCACTCACACCGTCACGGTCGACCGTGCCGTCGGCAATGAGCCGCATCGCCCGACCAGCCAGATCGGCCCGGCTGTTCCACTCCGGTGAACCCGGTGTGGCGTCAGGCCGACACCGTTTGCAGGCTCGGAAGCCAGCCTGCTGGGCGGCCGCGGCCGTCGGGTAGAAGCGAACGTTGGCC
>JANMCE010000365.1:0-5769 GCA_031360915.1 Actinomycetes bacterium
TAGTCGCGGGTGACGCCCATGGCACCGTGGGCTTGGTGTGCCGCGCGGGTGCCGACGGTGATGGCGTCGTCGACGACGACTCGGGCCGCGGCGATGGCCACATGGAAGTCGCCGCCCCGATCCAGCGCTCGCACCGCGACGTCGGCGGCCATTTGTGCCCGAACTGCCGCTTGCGCAACGGTGACGAGGTGCAGTTGCACAGCCTGAAAGGTGGCGACGGGTTTGCCGAACTGGCGGCGGTCGTTGGTGTAGTCGATGGTCATCTGGCTCATGGCTGCCAACGCCCCGGCCGCCATGACCACTCGGGACAGGGCGCCGCGGGCCTCCAGTTCGCCGACCCAGTCGCGGCGCCCGCCGTTGGGCTCATCGCGAACAGGCAGCGGCGCTGACTCGAGATCCTCGAACCGGAGAATGGCCACAACACCGTCACGGGCTTCGTCGGCCATGTTCGAACCCGGGGTGATAGCGAGCTGATCGGGGCGAAGGGAAACGACCTGGAGGCCGTAACCGTCGCGCCCCTCAGCCATGAGGCCGATGCGATCGTGTTCGGGCATCGTCGTGCTCGGCTGTACTTCGACAATGACGGCGATGCGCTCGGCATGGCGGGCCCAGGCGATGGTGTGGTTCAGGCAGAGTTGGCCATCGATCACCGGTACGGCGTTACCGATCACCCCGACTGGTCCGTCGGGCAGAGCGAGCCCTGCCTGGGCTAAAGCCCAGCCTCCGACCATGGCGGTCTCGGCGAGGGGAACCGGAGCGGCGTAGCGTCCGACGGCATTGACGATGGCGGCGAGGTCGTGCAGGGTGCCACCAGAGCCTCCAGCGGCTTCATCGACACCGACGCTGGTAAAGCCCGCATCGCTGAGTGCGTCCCAGGTGGCTGCCGACCAGCCGGAGGCTTCGGATCGTGCGATCTCCTCCGGCGTGCAGATTTCGGCCAGGAGTCGGGCGGCAGTCTCGACAACGAGCGGATCGGCGGGGGACGGAGGGGCTGCCAGCGTCGCCCCGCCGCTGGGGTGCAGGCCCTTGGAGACGACCGATCGCAGCACCTCGTTGGTGCCGCCTCTCACGGTGAACGACGGTTGCGTCAGGGCCGACGACATCACCAACCGACCGAGCACAGAGGTGTCCGCTGTGTTGGGCGCTTCGTCGAGATAGGCAAGCACGGCAGCGACAACATCCTGTTCGAAGCGCGTGCCCATCTCCTTCACCAACGACGACTCGATGGCCGGTGCCTCACCGTTGTCGATCGAGCGGGCGACCGAAAGGGACAGGTTGTGCAGCACCCAATAGTTGGCGACGGCATTGCCGAGTAGATCGAGCAGCTCGTTGGACACGAACGCGCCGTCGGCTTGGGCCCCGTCGCGACGGAGGAGCTCCTCGACGAGGAGATAGGAGCTGAGCCAGCGGTCGGGGCCGCCACGCTCGTAGGCCAGTTCGGATGTGTTCTGGGCCCAGCCTTCGCCGATGGAACCGAGCACCAGATCATCGGGTACGAAGACGCTGTCGAACACCACCTCACAGAAATCGGCGGTGCCGTCGATGAACGGGATAGGCGTAGCGGTCACGCCGCGGCCACGCAGGTCGACGATGAGCTGACTCAAACCGACCCGGTTATCGGGCGATTCGCCCTTGGGGGTGGTGCGGCACAGCACGATGATCCAGTCGTGCTCGTGAGCCGAGGTCGTCCACACCTTGCGGCCGTCGAGCACCCAGCCGCCATCGACCCGCACGGCCTTCGATGAGATCGAGGCGAGGTCCGAGCCGCTGTCGGGCTCGCTCATGCCGATGCAGAACGACAGCTCGCCACGACAGATGCCTGGTAGAAACCGCTGCTTCTGCGTCTCGGTACCGAACTTGGCAATTACCGGTCCCGACTGACGGTCGGCGACCCAGTGGTGGCCGACCGGTGCACCCCACCGCAGCAATTCCTCAACCACGATGAAGCGGTCTACTGCGGAGCGGTCATGTCCGCCGTACGCGGCAGGAAGCGCCATACCGAGCCAGCCCCGTTCGCCAAGGCGACGAGAAAACGCGGGGTCCTTGGCCGCGTTCATGCCTAGCCCAGGCACAAAGCTTCCTCGTGGCAACTCTGCCGCGAGGAATGCTCGAACTTCGTCACGCAACTTCAGCTCATCGGCTGAGAGTTCGACGGCCTGGAAGCGAAGCATTGGCGTTCTTAGATGCGTTCGATGATGGTGGCGGTGCCCATGCCGCCACCGGTGCACATGGTGATGAGGGCGGTCGATAGGTTGCGACGTTCAAGCTCGTCCAACACGGTCTGGATGAGGATGCCGCCTGTGGCACCGATGGGATGGCCAAGGGCGATGGCGCCGCCGTTCACATTGACCTTCGCCGGGTCGATGCCGAGGTCACGAATGGCCTTCATCGGTATGGCGGCGAAGGCCTCGTTGATTTCCCACAGGTCAATGTCGTTGACGGTCATACCTGCACGCTGCAGACATTTGCGGGAGGCTGGGCCGGGGGCTGTGAGCATGATGACCGGCTCGGCGCCGGCGACGGCCGACATCACGATGCGTGCCCGTGGTTTCAAACCGTGGGCCTTGGCGTAGTCGGGTGACGCGAGCAGCACGGCGCTCGCGCCATCGACGACACCGGAGGAGTTGCCGGCATGATGCACATGATCAACGTGGGTGATCTGCGGGTACACGTCTTGGCACATCGCGTCGAAGGAACGGTCGAATCCTTCGAAAACCTCGGTGCCCATGGTGGAGAACGATGCCCGCAGCCCGGCCATGCTTTCAAGGGTCGAACCCGGCCGCGGGAACTCGTCGACCGCAAGCGCGATCGACCCGTCCGGGTTCTTGATCGGCACGACGCTGCGATCAAACGCGCCCTCGCCCATGGCCTTGGCGGCCCGGTCCTGGCTCTCGACCGCGAACGCATCGACATCCTCACGAGTGAAACCTTCGAGGGTGGCGATCAGATCGGCCGAAATACCCTGCGGCACCAACGGGAACTGCTCGCGCAGTTTGGCGTTGCCCGAGGTGAAATCGGGCGGCCCTTCGGGCACCGGCCAGCGAGACATCGACTCGATGCCACCACCGACCACCATCTGCTGATGACCGGCCTGGATACCCATCGCCGCGAACGTGACGGCCTGTTGCCCCGACCCGCAGAAGCGGTTCAGGGTCACGCCCGCGACTTCGACCGGCCAACCGGCCGCCAGCACCGCCATGCGACCGATGCAGGCACCATGGTCGCCGGCCGGGTTGCCGTTGCCGATGATGACATCATCGACGTCGTTGATATCGATACCGGTGCGGGCTGCCAATGCGTTCAGCGTCTGCGCCAGCAATTCCTGCGGATGAATGTGATGCAGCGACCCGTTCGACTTGCCCTTGCCGCGGGGCGACCGGGTGCCGTCGATAATCCAGGCCTCACCCATCAGTTCAGTTCCGACATCTTCGTGCGTGGCGTCGCCTTCGCCAGCAGTTCGCGGATGACGGCGTCGATCTCGTGCGGGTCGCTCGGGGGCTCGGTGATATGCGGCCCACGAATCCAGCCCTGCGCGATGCCGAGAATGACACCCGACGACTCGATGATCTGCCCGGTGACGTCGGCCGACTGGGTTGAGGCCAGCCACGTGACGACCGGGGCAACCCACTCGGGGCCGAAGCGGTTGAGCAAGTCTTCGGGCAGACCAAGATCTTCGGTGAGACGGGTGAGGGCGCCGGGTGCGATGGCGTTGACGGTGACGCCGTAACGGCCCAGTTCCTCCGCAGCGATCTGAGTGAAACCGGCGATACCCGCCTTGGCCGCGCCGTAGTTGGTCTGGCCGACGTTGCCGTAGATGCCCGATACCGACGTGGTGTTGATGATGCGAGCGTCATTGGTGTGGCCCGCCTTGGATTGGTTGCGCCAGTACTCGGCGGCGACCCGGCTCGGCGCCCAGGTACCCTTGAGGTGCACCTTGATGACGGCGTCCCACTCGGCTTCTGACATGCCGAACAGCATGCGATCGCGCAGGATGCCGGCGTTGTTCACCAGCACGTCGAGGCGACCGAACACGTCGATAGCCAGTTGGATCATGGCCTGCGCGTCTGCCAGTGAGCTGACGTCACCGACATGAGCGACGGCATGGCCACCGGCCGCGATGATCTCGTTGACGACTTCCTCGGCCGGGCCGATGTCGCTTCCCGAGCCGTCGCGGGCACCGCCGAAGTCGTTGACAACCACGTTGGCGCCTTGAGCGGCCAGCATGAGGGCATATTCGCGGCCAATTCCTCGGCCAGCACCGGTTACGACGCAGACGCGTCCTTCGCACATTTTATCGGTCACGTCACGACTGTATTCGCGTCGTAGGCCTAACAAAGATTCGAGCTGACACAAGCGTCAAGTCTTGGGACTCGACCCGATACTGTCGTGCCGAAGATCTTGCTCGGCGCGCGGTCGGAGCATTCATCAGGAGGCCGTTCGCCCATGTTCGAAAGCTTTGAACACATCACCGTCGAAGTGGCTGAGGGAGTAGCCGTCGTGAGCCTCAACCGGCCTCCTGTCAACGCCCTCGCCTCGCAAACCTTCGAGGAAATCGCGCTCGCCATGGAAGGTTTGTCGGCGGGTCGCGATGCAGCGGCGATCATTCTGCAAGCCGCCCCCGGCTCCCGAGTGTTCTGCGCAGGCGTCGATCTGCAGGATTCCCCCCGCCGATTCCGCCCCGACGGTCGACCGGCCGACGGCGAACCCCAAGGCGACGCCCGCGATCAAGTTGATCCCGGCCGTTTGCCCCGCCGTTGCTTCGAGTCCCTTTACAACTGTGGCCTACCGGTGATCGCCGCCGTCCACGGCCGTGCGATCGGGGCCGGCGTCGCCATCGTGGCATCGTGCGACTTGGTGATCGCCTCCACCACGGCCACGTTCCAATTGGCTGAAATTAACGTCGGTGTCCTCGGCGGCGTGCGCCATACCCAGCGTCTCTGTGGCCCGTTCCTGGCCAAGCGTATGTTCCTCACCGGTGAGGAGGTCCCAGTTGAGGAGGTCTCTCGCCGGGCCGGTTCGATCGAGGCCATTGTCGAACCCGACGAGTTGCTAGCGCGAGCCGTCGCGCTGGCAACGGTGATCAGTCAGAAGAGCCCGATCGCTGTGCGCCTCGCCAAAGAATCGGCGAACCGCGTCGAGTCAATGTCGCTCCACGATGGCTACCGCACCGAGCAGGACTACACCCAACGCGTCCGCCGCCACGCCGACTCCGCCGAAGCCCGCCTCGCCATTGCTGAAAAGCGCCCCCCGGCCTTTGGCTGGGAATGACCCCCCGACATTTGACTAAGTTGCCTGTGGACAAAGGAGCCGCGCCCCGTGATCTTGGAATCGCTTGCTGTTGGTCTTGACCAGCTTGAAGCGCGCACCGGATGGGCGATCAAGCCCCAGGGTGCGTGCAAGGGTGAGGTGTGCGTTCCGCTACCGGCCGGCGCCGTAGCGAATGGCGTCATTGACGCCCCGGTGTTGGCCGAACGCCTCGGCATGCCGCTGGTTGCTGATGTTGCCCACGAGGTCTGGGCCCTTGGGCCCGAGACCTCCATTACTGGCCGGGCGCTGACGACGGCGGTCGCTCCCGACATCATCCTGCCGGACACCAATGGAAATCTGGTGCGCATCGCCGACCTGCGTCCGAAGAAGGTGGTGGTCGTCTCGTGGGCCTCGTGGTGAGGCTGCCGACTCGACCTGCCCGTGTGGCAGGCACTGCGAACCCAACTCCTCCCCTTCGGTATTGAGATCGTTACCGTCGCCCTCGACACCGGTGGGGTCGAT
>JANMCE010000326.1:0-1906 GCA_031360915.1 Actinomycetes bacterium
TCGTCTCGCCGCAGCCCGACGGCCAGCCGCACGTGTCCGGTATCGGCAAACACCACGACGAACTTGTTCGCGAGAACGGCCGCTGGAAGATCAAATCCCGCCGTGGCACCATCGATATTCCCGCCATCTTCACCCGGTAGCCGACGCCGCCTTCGCTATGACAGACACCGTCTCAGCCATCGACCATTTCACCGACCGCCACCGGTGGGGGGACATGACGACGTGGCGTCGGGATGCATTGGAGTTGCACGACCGTGGCTCGATCCATCGGATTGAAAGCGCTGGGTTCGACCCGTTTTGGGCCGTGATCGGTCACGCCCACGTGCTTGCTGTCGAACGCCGACCGGCGGTATTTACCAACGCACCGCAGCCCGTTTTGGCCTCCCGCAAGACGATCGCCGCGCAGCCGTTTGCCTTGCGAACGCTCGTGCATCTCGATGCACCCGACCACCCCAAATACCGCAAGCTGACCGCGGACTGGTTCCGTCCCGCGAGTCTCAATCGCCTCACGGCGCGTCTCGATGAGCTGAGCGAGCGCGCTGTCCGCCGGCTGGAAGCCGCTGGCGGTACCTGCGACTTCGCTGTCGACATCGCGCTCCCCTTCCCCCTCGAAGTCATCCTTGAAATCCTGGGGCTGCCCGAGCAGGACTTCCCGATCATGCTGCGCCTCACCCAGGAATGGCTCGGTAACGAAGACCCCGACCTGCGACGGGCCAGCACCACAAGCGACCACTTCGGCAGGCGCTGCGCGACATCATGAAGTACTTCACGGTGTTCACAGCCGTTCGTCAGGCCAACCCGACCGACGACCTTGCCTCGCTCATTGCCAACGGTGTCATCGACGGTGAACCGCTCTCCACGATGGATCGGCTCAGCTACTACCTGATCATCGCCACCGCCGGCCACGACACGACGTCGTACGCACTCGCCGAGGCGATGGGCGCCTTGCTCGAACACCCCGAGCAAGAGATGCGATCACTCTTCCGCCATCTCGTGCCCCGCTTGAGATCGGTGGAGTTGGCTGGCGTACCGGCTCATTCAAAGACCACCACCGTTGGCGGCATCAAGCGCCTCCCCATCCGCTACGAAATCACCCCCGCCGCGTCAGCTAGCCAGGAAATCCGTTGAGAAATTATGTGCAGGATCGTGTCGTTGTCATCACCGGGGCCGGCAATGGCTTTGGTCGGCTGATGGCACAGATGGCTGCTGCGTTGGGCGCACGAGTGGTTGGGGCCGATATCAACGCGGCGCCCTTGGCCGAAACCTTCGATGCGCTCGACGCCGCTGGCCACACGGTGGCCTATCAGCAGGCCGACGTGAGCGACCTCGGTCAGATGCAGGCGCTGGCCGCGTTCGCCGTCGAACGGTTCGGGGCGATCGACGTTATGATCAACAACGCTGGCGTCATGCCGCTAGCCTTCTTCGCCGATCACGCCCGAGCGGCCGACGCCTGGTCGAAGGCGATTGACATCAACATCAAGGGAGACCTCAACGGTATCTCGGCCGTGCACGACCAGATGATCGCCCAGGGCCGCGGCCACGTCGTCAACATCTCGTCGACGTACTCGAACTTCCCGACCGAACGGGCTGCGGTGTACGCCGCGACCAAGACGGCGGTGAACACGATCTCGGAATCAATGCGGGTAGAGACGCAGGGCAAGATCAAGGTCACCATCGTTCGCCCGACCGGCGTCATTGCCACCGGGCTGGGGTCAACGATCGTGAATCCACGTGGCGCCGCAGCCATTTCCGGCCATCACGCCCGCAGTTTCGTTGGGAATTTCACCAAGTATGCCGACGGTACGCTGCCACCGGAGATGACCGATCGCGATAACCCTCGCTACTGGGCGCTGGCCCCCGAGGGCATCGCCGAGCAAGTCATCTACGTCATCAACCAACCGTGGGG
>JANMCE010000340.1:0-2295 GCA_031360915.1 Actinomycetes bacterium
TTCGTACGAAGGCCTGGATGACGAGGATCGGCGGCGAGTTGATCGAGCGGCTTTCGAACGCGCTTGGCCCCACTCGGGGTGACGTCGAAGCAGCTTCCGACCATCCTCAACGAAGTCTGGGTGAATCGACACGCTCGGCAACGCGGTCGCCAGGGGCGAGAAGTGCTTCCATAACCCGATCGCCAAGATGGTCACATGCATGAAGTGTCACAGCCCGGTCACGTCACCGTGGCCACCACCTCCGGCTCCCGGCGTGGCTAGTTGGTCAGCTGACGTGCTCTCTGCACGCCGCGGCCGGGCGGGTGCGTCCTATGCCAAGGCGCCGAGACGAGGATACTCGACAGGTGATCGAGCGACGGGTCCTCATCGAACGATCGATGACGCCCTCGGGAAGTCGGCCACCACTGCCGCCCGCTATCGGTTCACACTCAACGACGCGCCGAGACGGGGGTAGGACAGAGCCGCGTGCGCAGACTCGATTCTGAAACCGTGTCATCGCGACTCGAGCACATACGGAGGTGGTTCGCAGTGCGGCAGCAACCGAATCGGCGAACGGTTCTCACGTCGTGGCAGCCAACGCCACTCACCCAAGGTCACGGAATTGTCTGAACCAGAAAGCCACCAAAGCCCTGCCTCGCCGTGCAAGCACGGTACGAGCCTGCTGATTTCAAAGTCAGGGTAGAAAACCGGTAGAAATAGGCCCACCAAGTGGCACGAATAGTGCCTCTGAGCTGGACTTATCTGTTGTGGAGCTGGGGGGAATCGAACCCCCGTCCACCAGGCAGTGAAAGCTCGTGCTACGACCATTCCCGTGGTTCGGTCTGACGGCAACCGATCGCCGGGTCGATTGATCTTGCGATCACCGCCGAGTCTTTCCTCGGGGCCAGCGGTCTTTCTCGCCGTCATTCGTCTTTCCGAACGTCATCGTCTGCTTCTGGTGCCGGGCTGCAGTTGATTGGCCCCGTGCGGCCTTGCGGCTCACGGTGTCTCTCTACAACCTAATTACTTAGGCGGCGAGAGCGAACTGCTCGTTGGCAATTCTGTTTTTTGCCCCGTTTAGCGAGTCTGAGCAACTCGGGTCGCACGCTCGATCAAAGAAACTGATGTCGAAACCGGTCAGCCCCTAGATGTTACGTAGGACTCACCAAGCTAGCGGGCAATCGCACGATCTGCACCCTCGATGAACGGCAAGCGCTACGTCGAGGCCAACAGGGCGACGAACGCGAGGCCGTTATTCAGCATGTGCAGCACCATGCCGACCCGTAACGAGCCGGTGCGGAAGTAGAGAAATCCGAAGACGCCGCCGACCAACGCCAGCATGGGAAACGCCGCCGGCTGCAGATGAATGGCAGCGAACGCGCATGACGCCAACACAATGGCCAGCCATGGCTTCATCCGCTTCGACAGCGCCGTCTGCAGGTAGCCCCTGAACAGCATCTCTTCCACGATGGGGCCGATCACCACGATCGCCAGAAAACCGATGGCCTTCGCCCCGGTACCGCTGAGGCCCTTCACGATCGCGGTCGTTTGCGCTTGGGAGTTTTTGCCTTGCAGTACCAATCGACCGTAGAGGGCGTTCAGGGTGAGCGTCGCAATGGACAGGCCGACGGCGGCTGCGATGGTGCGACCCCACGTCCATCGGTTCGCGTTGAACACACCGATCTGTCGATGACGCTGTTGCTTGCGGAGCTGGAGGCCCATGACGGCCAGGCTGGCCAATCCGGCCAGCACTAACGCGGCCAGCAGTGGCACCGACGCGCCCTGGAGCGCATCCTGCGTTCGTTGCGGATCACCCGACAAGATCTCGTCTCGCAGCGTGCTGTCGGCAACGGCAGCAACGATCAACGTCACGATGGTGAAGACGATCTGGAAGCCGAAGTACATGCCAATCCAACCAACGCTGTTCGCAATGGTGGGGAAGCGCTTGGCTGGCTGCCCCGACTGGTTGATCGTCCACGGTTGCGGTGGACCCCATCCAAGGGGTGGGGGCGGCCGAAAGGTGCTCATCGAGAAGTAGGCGTGAAGCGAACTCGCATGCGTTTTATGCCGCCGACCAGTGGCACTCCCGCGGCCTGGAGGTACTCGGGTTCACCGACCAGCTCGATGTCGGGCAGGCGGGTGAAGAGCTGTCGGAAGATGACGGCCAGCTCGCGGCGGGCAAGATGCGCGCCGAGACAGAAGTGGGGCCCGGGTCCGCCGAATCCGACGTGTGGGTTCACCGCGCGCTGCACATCGAATCGGTCCGGATTGTCAAACACGCGCGGGTCGCGATTGGCCGCGCCGTAAAACAGAATG
>JANMCE010000404.1:0-16769 GCA_031360915.1 Actinomycetes bacterium
AGTTCGCACATCGTCGCAAACACGATGTGAGCGAACTCGATGTACGACTCTTCCGAAACCTGCGCTTCAGTGCCGCCAGCGGATCGATCGCGGTCGCGTTCTTCGCACTGTTCGGGTTCATCTTCCTCATCACTCAATACCGAAGCCATTCTGGGTGCGGTCAGCAAGGACAAAGCCGGGATCGGTTCCGCAACGGCATCGGTGCGGCCTACCTCGCCGCCGACCGGCTCGCCGCCGACCGGCTCACCGCCGCCGGCGCACCCAGCGACGCGGCCAACAACCTGTTGGCCGTGGCCCGCGCCGGCTTCTTTCAAGGACTCCACGCCGGATGTCTCGTCGCCGCAGGAGTAGCCGCAAGCGGAGCACTCTTCGCTGCCCTCGTGCTCCCCAACCACCCCGAACACAGCGACCTGGCATGAATGTCGTGAAAATGGCCAACCTTGCGCTGGCCTTTCTCCTCGAAATAGCTGTTCTTGGCTCCGTCGGGTGGGCGGCCACGACCGTACGTTCGACGATCGCCGTCAGGGTTCTTTGCGCCGCGGTCGTCGTGACCGTGTTCGTCGGGCTCTGGGCAGCGTTCGGTGCACCCAACGCACCCGTACACCTCAACGGCGGGCTACGAACGGCGTTCGAAATCGGCTGGTTCGGCGCCGGAATCGTCGCCTTACTGCTGAAAGGCCGGACTGGCTTTGCCGAAGCACTCGGCGGCAGCGTCCTATCGAACGCCGTCCTGACTCGCCTCTGGCACCAGCAATGAACCCTCCTCAGCCCGGGCACACGGTCACTTCTGGTTCGGTACGGCTCCGGTTTTGGGCACACTCGACATCACCCACCGCGCATGGTGAGCGATGGCAAGTTGGTGTCTGGCTAGGTCGTGCGACCGCTGAAGGCGACGAGGCGGATAAGGGGCGTGGCATCGGGCGGCGGCTGTGTCTCTTGAGCGAAGGAGTCGCCGTCACGCAGTTCGGGAGCGATGGCCTGGCGGGCGAAAGCATCCACTTCGGCCACCACATGCGCTGGCGGGTCCCATGCCTGTCGGGTGGACGTGGCGAGGTCCCATCCGTGGATGAGGCCGTCGAACGCGACGAGCCGAGCGAAGGTGGAGCCCGGCATCGGTCCGAACGGGGTGGTGATGGTGCGATCAAGCGCGCCGGGGCTCTGGACGGCGTCGAGCAATGCGTCCATCGCCGTCTGGAACCTCACGGGCAGACTGACATCGGCGGGCGTCGACGAATCGCCATCGCTGGGTCGAGGGTCTCCGCGGAACGCCGGTGCGTACGCTGATGCCAGGCCGGTCATGTGGTCAAGCACGCCCGAGACGTCGAAGGACGCGCACGGGGTTGGGCCGCCGAGTTGGTCGGCTCGGATGCCGGCACCAACCTGCTTCAGCATTGGAATGATGACTGCTAACTGCTCATTGCCTTCCATGTGACCTCCTCGGTCGTTGGTTACGGTTCGGGTTGGTGACGCTCAGCCAGCCATGGTCGCAAGCATGTGGTCGATGACCTGACCGTGTTCGACTTGGGGGCTGAACATGATGACTTCCGCGTCGGCTATGACCCGCACGCTGTGCCCTGGGGGCCAGTAGAAGAGGTCATCGCCTTTGCAGGTCTCTTCGCGACCGTCGGTGTAGCTCACGACAACTTCGCCAGACTTGATGAAACCCCAGTGGGGTGCGTGACAGGCGTCGTTGGCGAGGCCTTTGAGTAAGGGTGCGATGTCGGCGCCCGCCCCGAGGGAGAAATATTCGGCACCGAGCGACCCATAGGCCGACGCGTCGCCGAAATCGATTGCTTGTCTGGCGATGGCACCCGGTGCGTTGATCTTGGTTGGAATGTCGTTCTTCGTGATGTGCATCTGTCCTCGGTTCTTCCCCTAGTGGCTGTTCGGTTGTCTCAGTCTTCAGCCAACTCCTCGACGAGGCCAGCGTCCAGTTCCAATACTGAACTGTGCAAGAGTGGCCTATGAAGTCCTATGGGCAGTACTGCCCGATCTCCCGTTCGGCCGAGATTCTCGGCGACCGCTGGACGATCCATATCGTACGCGACATGCTCACCGGCACGTCGAGATTCAACGAGTTCATTAGCGGCAACCCTGGGCTTTCGCGGGCACTGCTTAGTCGACGTCTTCAGCAACTGAAACGAGCCGACGTTGTCTCGCAGGATGACGACGGCAGCTACCGCCTCACCCTGTCTGGTCGTGACCTTGAGCCCGTGGTCTTCGGCCTCGCAACGTGGGGCGCGCGCTGGACCTTTGGCGAACCTGCCCCCGAGGAACTCGACCCCGACCTGCTGTTGTGGTGGCTCCACCGCCGCCTCGATCCGAGCAAGCTTCCCCGCCCGCGTTTCACGATCTTGGTCACCTTCACCGATCATCCCAAGCGCTACTGGATTGTGGTCGACGGCGAGGCCTCATTGTGTCTGGCTGACCCACGATTCGACGTCGACGTGACCGTGAGCACCGACCGGTCGACGCTCTACCGCAGCTACCTCGGACACGTGCCGTTGGCCGAGGCCCACCGAGCAGGTCGGGTCAAACTCACCGGTTCGAAAACAGCCGTTCGAAAGTTCATCGACGCGTTCCAACAATCTCCCGTCGGGTCAATTGTTGCTGCCGAGTCACCCCAGTAACTATCCCGCCTGAGCCGAACGCCCGGGCGCCGTTGGGGAGCGAGGGGTGCCATTACGGTGACGACACTGCCTACTAGTGGTGTGGCGCGGGAATGCTGACGTCAGTCGATTTGCAGCCTGACCAGCGCAAACGAGCGTCTAGGCTGACGTCACCAATTCGGCGGCGAACCACTAGCGCGCCATGAGCCCGGGAGACTCACTCCATTTCGGCGGCAGCTCCGGTGGCCAGTAGACGCTGCAAGCTGCCCTCGACGTAGTGACGCCACCCATAGGCGCAGTCCTTGAAGCATCCGAGTTCCGGCCTCAAGCCAACATGAACGAAACGGACCTCCGTGTGGTGATCGCCGTGGGGAACAAGATCGAACGTGATGTCGGTGCCCACCCATTCCTGCGGGTCGGCGATGAACGTGAGGTGCGCGTCGGTGACATGCCAGACGATCCGCTTTCCAGGGATGAGTTCCGTCACCTTGTGCGTCGAGGAATGGAGCCCAGCGTGGCGGTAGATGAACTCGTCCCCCACCACATCGGTGCGTCCTTCGATGTCTCCTGTCCACCACGAGCGAACATCGTTGATGACATCGAAGGTCCCGCAAGCGCCCCGGTTCACAACGAACGTGATCGAAAAGTCTTGGCCAGCGGGCGTCGCGTTCATGAGGGCCGCAGTTTGGCGTTCGAGCACCTTGGCCGCGCCGTGCTCCCAGGCCTCGGCCAGAGATGCCGACATGGGATCGGGGAAGATGTCCTCCTCGCCCTGCTCGACACCGTCGAGGATGGCTCGGGCGACGGATACGGGCGAGGCTTTCGGAATGTCGAAGCCGCGGGTCATGTCCGTGTCCGTCGGTCCCGTCAGCGCGGCGTGAACGGCGATACCTTGCGCAGCTAACAGCGCTCTGAGCGATTGCGTGAGATTGAACGCGGCTGCCTTCGAGATCGCGTAGGACGGGGTCATGGGCATCGGTGACAGCGCCATCAACGAGACATTGTTCACGATCGCTCCCCGAGTGCGGGCCAGTAGCCTCAGGAACGCTTGGGTCACGTTGAGGGTACCGAACAGATTGACCGCGAGGTGCTGTTGGAGCACCCGAGGATCGGATAAGTCGTCGTAGAGCGCGATGCCCGCGTTGTTGATCAGGACGTCAAGGGAGCCCACCACCGCTACCGCGGTGCGGATCTGTGTGATATCGGTCACGTCCAGCAGCAAGGGTGTGACGCGCTCGTCGCTATGAACAAGTGGCTGTCGCGTGCCGGCGTACACCCGCTCGGCACCTCGTCTCAGCGCTTCCTCGACTAGTGCCTGCCCGATCCCTCGGTTGGCCCCCGTCACCAGTACTGCTTTGCCTTCGATTGTGGCCACTACAGCCCTCCTTTGTATTGCGACGCAGGGATCTTCCGGGTCGCTTCTCGATCGGAGGCGTCTATTTGCGGCCTCCCGAAAGGTGTAACTTCCGCGCGGTCAGAAAGTCGTCGCCGGACAGGACAAACAAGTTTCACCAAGCGCGACGACTTTTCGGGAGTCAAGAAGTTCTACCTGTACCTGCATTAGCCCGGAGGAAAGATCGAGATGACCGCACCGGAGGAGACCACAACCATGGCGTCGCCACCAGCCCCAGCGACCGACCTCGGCAAGCCTTCCGTCACCGGGCGGGTCTGCCCCCTGCGAATATGCATCACCCTGGTCAGGTTGCCCGCATGAGCGCGGTCGCGACCGCAGGTTCGCTCCAGACCGAGCATTTGGAGCAGTACCGCCGGGAACTCGTCGGCTACTGCTATCGCATGCTCGGATCGATTCACGAAGCCGAAGACGCCGTTCAGGACACAATGTTGCGAGCCTGGCGGGCGACAGCGACGTTCGAGGACCAAGCCGGGCCGCGCCCCTGGCTCTATCGGATCGCGACCAACGTCTGCATCGACATGGTCAAGGGCCGCTCCCGGCGCTTCATGCCGATCGACGTCACGACGGTGGGTAACAGCGGGTCGCTATTCGGTGATCGTCGACCGGCGGCGACGTGGGTCCAACCAGCGCCCGACAGCGCCATCCTGCCGCTCCCGACTGACCCCGCCGACCGCGCCGTGTCCCGCGAATCGGTGCGGCTCGCATTCATCGCTGCACTTCAACACCTCGCACCCCGCCAACGAGCGGTGCTGATCCTGCGCGACGTGCTGCGCTGGCAAGCAGCGGAAGTAGCGGTGCTCCTTGGGACGAGCGCCGACGCCGTCAACAGCACCCTGCGTCGGGCCCGTGCAACAGTCGGAAAGATCGACCACAAGACGGCCCCCAGCCAACCTTCAACCGATGACCAAGCACTACTGGCCGCCTACATCGCCGCGTTTGAGCACCACGACGTCGATGCACTCGTTACCCTGCTGCACGACGACGCGATTCTCGAAATGCCCCCGTTTGACCTTTGGCTACGCGGAAAAGACGACATCCGGCAATGGCTAATCGCCGTCGACGCGCTTGCCGACCACAAACTCACGCCACTACGTGCCAATGGATGTGCTGCCGCTGCAGTCTACGGGCTCCCACAGCCAGGCGGCCCGCCTACCGCCCACGCGATCCATGTGCTCGACATCGTTGCCGGAAATATCAGCGCGATCCACGCGTTCATAGACCCCTCGCTATTCGAGCTGTTCGGCGCGCCGATCGTCCACCAAGCCTGACTCCCGAGTCCAGGCGCAACCTGGAGATCCCCCCAGCGCGCCGCCCACAGAGCACGTCTGTACGTATGACCGCACCACGATTGCGACCACGCCAGCAGTGATGGCCCGGATACTCCGCCCGGCGTTGATCGGCCGGCGTCCTTCCTGTTAAAGAAGAAACCCACGCTATCGCAAGGTGAGGTCGAGTTGGCGTTCGTGGAATCGGAAATGCTGGGTCGGGTAGACAAGGAGATCCCCGATGGCGTCGGTGAAGAACGGATCCCAACGCGTTGGGAAGCACATCGCTCGGCCGATCGTGTCGTCACTCGCGCTGCGGACGCGAGGTTCCCAACCAGCAATGACACGGTCACTCAGCCGCACGATACGGGCCGGACTCAGAACCATGGCCCCGATTCGGCCGCCCCAGTAGTTCACGGCATCGAACGGCCGAAGCCCCCGGTTCAACAACGCCGCGAACTGACGGCCAGCGACTGGTGGCAGTCGGTCGAATACCTCGATGACGACGAGCAACGGCCACACGACCAGGTAGCCCAGCAGCATGTGGAACAGCAACTGGTGATTCATCCATCGCGTTCCCACGCTCGCCGATCGCGATTCGCACTGTCCATCTCGCAGGCCAGCGTCGCGAATTGATCGCGCGCCGCCGAGAGCTCAGCAAGCACCCCAGAACGATCGAAACCGGATGGATCTGGCATTGCTCTCCTTCTCCCCGGCCTGACACCCCGGAGTGCCGTGGGTGGCCGGACCAGTCAGGCTGTTACTTGCTGCGGGCGTCCTCGGCCAGGGTGTGCGCTACGAGGGCGTTGGCGTGACCGTGCCCCATGCTGTGGTCGGTCTTTAGCCAGTTGACGATGTCCATGTGTTTCGCCAGCGGGCTGGCTCGGATCAGCGTCTTCCATTCGGCGATCGGTCGACCATAGGACTTCTCGATCGAAGGGAAGTACGAGGCCGGGCCTTTGACCTTTTCGGTCCTGGCATCGGCGGCTGGCTTCTTCTCTGGCATGGTGCTTCTCCTAGCGAAGACGTGACAGATCGGTGGGTCGCAAGCAGAATACCTGGCTCGATTTCAGAACCCCACCGAAGACGGCCACACCGGCATCCCACTCGGGCCGATCGAGAACGTCCCCGACGCCCGTGAGGACGGCGACAACGACGTTTTCGCCTTCACGGATGACGAGGGCTGGGAAGTCGTTCACCGCGTGCAGCGAGGTGAGGAGCATGTGGAGTTGGGCGCCCGTCTGCTTGGTGAGTCGTTGCCCGAGTGCGGAGGCCTCGGTCGGGCTGGCAGGCCGAGCGACATTGCCATCGAACCCACCACACACCGGAGGTTCGAGACGGCCGACGGTGCTATTCGCCCAGTAGATCGACCAGCGCGACTCGGCCAGGTCGAACAACCTGATGGTCATCCCCGAGAACCCGCGTTCGGGGCAGTCGATCTGTTCGACATTGCCGACACCACCAAGGCGCGGCTCGCAGGTCGAGAGCGCGTCGAACTCGTCCCAATCATTACTACCCACCAATCGGTGTTTGAGGCGCCGATTGACGACGTGCCAAGAACCCGTGAGGAAATCGAAGTCGGTGACGAGACCGGTGGGGAGTGTCATGCGCAGAACGGTAAAGGTCTCTGCGGACAGTTTCGGTCCACAGACTCTGGCACGATTTATAGGAATGGATACCGCCGAGCGTTTGCTCCGTCTACTCGGGCTGCTGCAGCGGCGGCTCGACTGGTCAGCCGACGAGCTGGCTGAACGACTCGGCGTGACCACACGAACGGTACGGCGAGACGTGACCCGTCTCCGCTCCTACGGCTACCCGATCGAGGCGTTCGCCGGTCATGGTGGCGGCTACCAACTCGGACCCGGCGCAACACTACCGCCACTCGTGCTCGATCCCGACGAAGCAGTGGCAGTCGCGCTCGGTCTGCGCCTCACCGCCTACGCCGGTGTTGACGGTATCGATGACGCCGCCCAGTCGGCGCTCGCCAAGATCGAGAAACTCCTCCCTTTGGGATCACGCGAACGGCTCGAAGATTTCGGATCGGTGGTCTTCGCCGACCCCGCCACCGACACCAGCACCGATCGCCACAACTTCACGCTGATCACCCGGGCTGCCGCCACGCAACAGATTGTGGAATGCGACTATGTGGACCAACACGGTGCGGCAACGGTTCGGCGGCTCGAACCGTTGCAGCTCGTGTTTGCGAACCGGCGATGGTACCTCGCAGCGTTCGACCTCGATCGCGATGACTGGCGCACGTTCCGACTCGACCGAGTCAGCCAACCCCGATTGACGAGTCAACGGTTTCGCCAACGACCGGGACCAGACCCCGCCGAACTCGTACAACGGTCCGCACCCCCCGAAGCGTTCGCCTACCAGGCCACCATTCGCGCCGAATGCGATGCAGAAACGGCCCGTGACCGGATCCCCGCCTCAATTGCAAAGATCGATCCCGAAAGCGACCGCTGCACACTCGTCATCGGCACCAACGACCTCAAACTGGCTCACTCACTACCTCCTCACACTCCCCTTTGCCTTCGAGGTCGTCGCACCCCGAGAGCTCCGCACAAGCGTTCGGTGCCTCGCCCGCACAATCGCGTCACGGCACGCCTCCCAATCCCGGCGTCAGCCGGCGACTGGCTCACGAGCCCCGATACCACGAGGGCGGCTCGACTTCGGGTCAGCGGGAGTTGTTCTGGTGGCTGATCATCGCGTCAATCAAGACCGGCCACAGCGGGATCGGCAGATCGTGACCCATGTCGTTCAGCACGAACAGGTTGGCGCCGGGCACCAGTGCAGCGGTGCGCTCGCCGCCAGATAGCGAGATGAGCGTGTCGGCCCGACCGTGAATGACGAGGGTCGGCGTGGTCAGCTGGGCCAGACCTTCGGCGCGGGACGGCGAACCGAGGATGGCGAGGTACTGGCGGACTGCTCCGTCGGGAAAGAACATGCGGTCGAAATCGCGGGCGATGCGAGCTCGCTCGAGCTGCTCATCGAAGTAGCGAGGGCTGGACCAGACACGACGGCCCTGCACCGTCTGCTCGATGTATTCGCAGCGCACATCGATCGGCGGTGCCGTCAAGGCAACTCTCGCCTCAGGCGTGGCCCGACCGAACTCCTGCTCCCCTGTGGTGGACATGACCGATGTGAGCGACAACACCCGGTGAGGATGCTCGATGGCCATGGTCTGCACGATCATGCCGCCCATCGAGGCCCCTGCGATGTGAGCGCGCTCGATGCCGAGCGCCGTCAGCAGAGCCATGCCATCGGCCGCCATGTCAACGAGCAGGTACGGCAGATCTGGCATATCACCCTCGCCGTCGCGAGCGGCCATTACCTTCGACAACAGGCCGCTGCCGCCCGCGAGGTGGGTTGACAATCCGACATCGCGATTGTCGTAACGGATGACGAAGCGACCTCGGGCCGCGAAGCGCTCGCACATGCCGGTCTCCCAGGCTGTGAGCTGCGAGGTGAAGCCGTTCACCAGAAGCAACGCCGGGTCGCTCGGGTTCCCGAACGTCTCGTAACAAAGCTCAATCCCGTTCGCACCAATTATCGCCATGTTCGCAGTATCGCCATTGGCTAACGGCCGGTCAAACCTTCACCGTTAGCGGAGGATGAGCGCGGCGAGTTGGCGCATTTCATAGTCGAAGAAGACGTCATTGTTGTCGACGACGTTGTGACGGTGGCCGAACAGCTCCGAGCTGATCGCGCCGAACAGATGTGTCCAACCAATCACACCGTTGAGCACCGCCACATCAGGGACTTCGGCCGGTACCTGCGCGCGCAACGGTCCGATGGATCGCACGACGCTCTTCGAGACCGGTGTGGCTGATTCGGCCAGCCGACCAACGGCGTGGGCCTCGGCCAGAATGCCCAGAAGAACCGTGGAGAATCGCACTACTGGCTCGATGGTCACCTCGGGTGCCACGTAACCGGGTACCGGCGTGCCGTAGATCAGTGCGTACTCGTGCGGATTCGCCAACGCCCAGGTCCGCACGGCCTTGCAGACGGCGAGCCACCGTCCGAGCAAGTCTGTCCGTTTGCAGGCACGATCGGCTGCCTCACCGACATCGGCAACGGCCCCGTAGGCATCAACAATGAGCGCAGTGAGCAGGTCGTCTCGGCTCGGGAAGTATCGGTAGAGAGCGGATGACACCATGCCGAGATCGCGAGCAACGGCCCGCAGCGACAGGTTCACCGCGCCACCCTCGGCGAGATGTCGACGAGCCACCGCAAGAATCTCGCTTGTGAGCTCAGCCCGCACACGCGCACGAGCGTTTCGGGGGGCGGAGGCATCAGTCATGAACACAGAATGCCCCATTTCGAGAGCAGTGACAAGTATCGAGAGCGGCGCTCTTGACATTGCACCCGACCTAGGTCGAGACTGAACTACCGAGAGCAGTGCTCTTTCAACGAATCAGGAGTCACGAAATGACCACATCATCCACTCACATCATCGTCGGATCGGGCCCGGTCGGCACGACCACCGCCTTGCTCTTGGCCGACCTTGGTCACCAAGTCAGAGTGATCACTCGCTCGGGCAGCGGGCCGACCCACCGCAACATCGAGCGGGTAGCGCTCGATGCCACCAACGCTGCAGCCCTCACCACGGCGACTGCGGGAGCTGCTGCGATCTACAACTGCGTGAACCCGCCGTATCACCGTTGGCCTACTGATTGGCCGCCGATTGCCAACGCGATGCTTGCCGCGGCCGAGTCATCCGGCGCGGTGCTCGTCATCATGGGGAACCTCTACGGCTACGGTCCGATGACGAGGCCCATGAAGGAGAGCGACCCACTCGCTTCAACCGGCGTGAAAGGTGGCGTGCGCATCAAGATGTGGCGCGATGCACTTGCCGCGCACGAGTCCGGGCGCATCCGTGCCACCGAGGTCAGGGCCAGTGATTTCATCGGCCCCGAGGTGCTCAACAGCCACCTTGGCGAGCGGGTCATCCCAAAGCTCTTAAAGGGCAAGGGCGTGCAGGTTGTGGGCAACCCCGACATGGTGCACAGCTTCACGTTCATGCCAGACGTCGCCCGAGCGCTGGTGACCGCGGCCACCGACGAACGGGCCTGGGGCAAGGCCTGGCACGTACCCACCAACCCGGCCACCACCCCGCGCGAAATGATCACGATGATGAGCAAGATTGCAGGTGTCGCTCCCGTCAAGGTCAGCGGCATACCGAACGCCCTGCTGAAAGTCGGTGGTTTGTTCTTGCCTATGCTTCGCGAGTTGCCCGAAATGCTCTACCAGTTCGACCGTCCCTTCGTCGTCGACTCATCGCTCTTCACCGCCACGTTCGGCCAGAGCGCTACTCCTCTGCAAGAAGCACTGACCTCGACCGTCGACTGGTACCGCAATCGCGCGTCTTGAACCGTGGCGGAGGTGATCCTCTAGATTCATCATGTGACCAGCGGAGTGATTCGGGCCATTGCGCCGGGGCGAGTGAACATTATTGGCGACCACACCGATTACACCGGTGGGCTTGTCTTGCCGATGACCATCGACCGGGCAACCGTCATTGAGGGACGCCGCCAGGATGGGCCGGTGGAACTCACATCGTCCGACGACCCAACTCCCGCCGTGGTGGCTCTCGACGAGGACGATCCGTTCCATGTCACACCTCAGTGGGCTCGCTACGTAGCGGGCATGGTCTACGAGATGAAGCCGGCCCGCGGATTCAAAGGCACGGTTACCACGACGATTCCGAGCGGCGCCGGGCTGTCGTCAAGCGCGGCGCTTGAAGTAGCCGTAGGCCTGGCGCTTGGCTTTGGCGGCACGGCAACCGAGCTCGCACTGCTTGCGCAACGGGCCGAGCAAAACGCCAGCGGCGTGCCCTGCGGGATCATGGATCAACTCAGCATCGCGGCTGGCAACAGGCTTGGCCCCACACTCATCGACTGCCACGAACTGACGGTGACGTACGTACCGTTCCCCGAAGATCTCGACATCGTGGTTGCCTACGGCCATCACCGCACCTTGCTCGGCAGTGAGTACGCCACGCGCGTCAAAGAGTGTGCTGAGGCCGAAGCCATCATTGGTCCGCTGCGGTTGGCGGTCCTGGCCGACACGGCCCAGATTGCCGATGCTGTGGTGCGCTCCCGCGCCCGCCATGTGATCAGTGAGAACCAGCGGGTGCGTGACTTCGTTGTGGCCATTCAGGCCGACGCTCCGGCTGCCGCTGGCCGCTTGATGGTCGAAAGCCACAACAGCCTGCGGGACGATTACAACACATCCACCGCACCTATGGACGCGCTGGTGAAAGACCTTTCGTCTCGCAAGGGCGTATGGGGCGCCCGCATGACCGGTGGCGGATTCGGCGGGTGTGTTGTGGCCCTCACCGAGCCGGGCGTGTTGCGGACCGACGAAGCCAAGCGAGTGTGGGTCGTGCATCCGGCACCAGGAGCACACCTCGAACACGTCTGAGCGGGGCATGTCAGACTGAGCCCATGAAGCTCTCGATGATGCTCAACTATTCGGGCGATTCCAAGGCAGCAGCCGACGAGGTCGTGGCGTTGGAGAAGGCCGGTGTCGAGGCCGTGTGGGTGCCCGAGGCCTACAGCTTCGACGCCATCTCGATGATGGGTTACCTGGCCGCCAAGACCACCTCGATGGAGATCGGCTCAGCCATCGTCAACGTGTTCAGCCGTACCCCAACGCTGCTCGCCATGTCGGCCGCTGGCCTCGACTACGTGTCGGGCGGGCGCATCAACTTCGGTCTTGGCGCGTCGGGTCCGCAGGTGATCGAGGGCTTCCACGGCGTGCCCTACGAGGCGCCGATGACGAAGATCAAAGAGACCATCGAGGTGTGCCGCCAGGTATGGCGGCGCGAGGTCATCAACTATCAGGGCAAAACCATCCACATTCCCTTACCCGAGGGCCAGGGCACCGGGTTGGCCAAGCCGCTCAAACTCATTAACCATCCGGTGCGTGACAACATCCCGCTCTACTGGGCGTCGCTCAAAGGCAAGAGCGTCGAAGCCACCGCAGAGGTGGCCGACGGCTGGATCCCCATCTTCTACATTCCCGAATTGGCTGATCGGGTGTGGGGCGACGCCATCTCGCTTGGCACGAAGAAGCGTGACGCATCGCTCGGCAAACTCGACATCCTGGCGGGTGGCGCGGTGGCTATCGGCGACGACCTACCAATCGACACGTTGCTCGATATGGGTCGCAAGCAGACGGCTCTCTACGTCGGCGGGATGGGGGCAAGGGGCAAGAACTTCTACAACGACATTCTGAGCGCATACGGCTGGGAGGCCGAGGCCAAGATGGTGCAGGATCTGTACCTCGACGGCAAAAAGACTGAAGCCGAAGCAGCTTTGCCCGCCGAGTATCTGCGCTTGGGTTCACTCATCGGGCCGGAGGGTTACGTTCGCGACCGGCTGGCCGCCTACGTGGAGGCCGGCGTCACCTACTTCCAGGCCGGGTTGTTCGGCACGCTGGAGCAGAAGCTCGCCACCGTCGAGCAACTCCGCAAAATTCTCGACGATCTCTAGTCAGCCCCCGAGCAGGCGGGCCTTCTGCGCCGCGAATTCTTCGGCCGTGAGCGTGCCGCGCTGCATCATGGCCTCCAGCTTTTCGAGCTGGCTGGCGACATCGGCACCAGCGTTTTGGCCGACGTGAGCGCGCATGGTGCGTGTGCTTTCGGCGAGGATGAGCTTCTGCACCGACTGCGGTTTTCGGATATCGGTGAAGGTCTGCTGTCCGTCCTCTCCACCTGACTCAATGAGGAGGTTGCCGGCTCCGAGTAGTCGCTCCCCCACCGACTGGGCAAAGTTGACGTTCATCACTCGGTCGATGGGAATCTCCACCCCCGCCTTGGCGAAGACGCCGTGGCGATGAAGAATGCGGTGCGATGTCACGACGAAATTGGTGGTGACCCACTTCATGTAGCGCACGATTGTCCAGAGGATGCCGGCCACGATCACGACCAGCGCCACCCAGCCAAGCCCCGTCTTCACGTTGCCGGTCTTGAGCCGTAGCGAGATGATTCCCAGCACGATCCCGAGTAAAAGTACGAGAATCGACTCGGAAAAGAAGACCCAGTGAGGATGAATGTCGAGCGCGACGTCTTCGTCGGCCAGGAGCAATTTGCGGGGAAACGGCATAGCCCGCAGCGTACCGGCCAACGGGCCCCCAAGTTGACCTCTCGCGTCTCGTAGGGTTTCGGCGTGGACACGATGAACGACAACCTGCTGGAGGGCCTGGACACAGCCCAGCAAGCTGCCGTTATGTCGAGAGGTGCTCCGCTCTGCATTCTGGCCGGGGCCGGCTCAGGCAAGACCACCGTGCTCACCCGACGCATTGTCCGCAGGGTCACCGACGGAAGCGCGGACTCCGCCCATGTGCTGGCGCTCACGTTCACCCGTCAGGCTGCGGGCGAACTGGTTCGCCGGCTCAGCCGCGTTGGCCTACAAGACCGACCGACCGTCGGCACCTTCCACGGCGTGGCCTACAGCGTGCTGCGCCAGCGCTGGGAAGACCAGGGCCGCCGCCCGCCCACCTTGCTCACCAGTCGCATCACCGTCGTACGCGGTCTGGCTGGCGCTGGCACCAGCGCAGCGACCGTCGCTGAGATCGTGGCCGAGATCGACTGGAGCCGCGCCAGACGCATTACACCTGATCGTTACATCGCATTGGCCGCAAAGGCAGCGCGCCGCACCAAACTTTCCCCCGATCGCATCGCTGCCGCATTCACGGCCTATGAGGCCGAGAAGGTCAAGCGCAGCCTCATCGATTTCGACGATCTGCTCGAGCAGTGCCTGCGCACTATCGAGCGTGATCGAGCCTTCGCCGAAGTGCAACGTTGGCGCTTCCGGCACATCTTCGTGGACGAGTTTCAGGACATCAACCCGCTGCAGATGAAACTGCTGGAGATGTGGCGCGGAGGTCGCAACGACCTGTGCATCGTCGGCGACCCCAACCAGGCCATCTACGGATGGAACGGCGCCGACCCCTCGTTCCTACGCAACGCCGAGAAACTCTTCCCCGGGCTCACCGTCGTGCGCCTCACCGCCAACTACCGCTCAACGCCCGAGATCATCGCAGCCGGTCAACGCGTGCTCGGCGACGACGCCACCGCGGTGACCACGACGAGGGCCGAAGGCAGCCTTCCAGCGCTGCACGCTTTCGCGACGGACACCGCCGAGGCTGACGGCATCGCTGCGCTGTTGTCGGTCGCCCGCCGACCGGGTCAGCGTTGGGCCTCGTGCGCAGTGCTCACTCGCACGAACGCTCAGCTCATCACCATCGCGCAGAGGCTGCAGGCGGCAGGCGTTCCCGTTCGCTCACGACTCGCCACGTCTCAGCTCACGCATCCTGCCGTTCGATCTGCGGTCGCGGATAGCACCGAGTTCCCCGGTCGCACCGGCGTTCGCGACTGGATCACCGAAGTTCAGTTCAAACTCCAGGACCCCGACGCCGTGCTCGAAGGCGACGCACGCGAAGCCCTCGAGCGACTGGTGCAGGCCACCTTCGAGCACATCGACAGTGAGCCGTTTGCCACGCACCAGTCATTGCGCCTGTCGTTGTCGGGTGAGAACAGCCAGGGCGACGGCGTGGAGTTGCTTACCTTCCATGCGGCCAAGGGTCGCGAGTGGCATACGGTGGTAGTTGCGGGGTTGGAGCATGGTTTGGTCCCCCATTCCAGTGCCGACACCCCCGCAGCCATAGCCGAGGAAACCCGCCTGTTGTACGTGGCCCTCACCCGCGCGACACAGACCCTTCACGGCACGTGGGCCAAGAAGCGGACCGGCTATCGGGCCGGCCGAAAACGCTCACCACTGGTCGCCGGCATGCTCACCGAAACCGCTCCCACCGCCCCTCCCCCGATCGAGGTCCGCCGCACCCCAACCCGGCACGACCAGGTACTCGTCGCGCTGCAATCGTGGCGAGCGCAGCGTGCCCGTGCCGCCGCCGTGCTGCCCTCTTTCATCATGTCCGATGCCGTCCTCACCGCCCTGGCCGCCGCCCGCCCTCAAAGCGCCGCCGACCTCGCCCTCGTGGCGGACCTCTCTCCAGCCGCCCTCCACCACTTCGGCCCCCAACTGCTCGGCCTACTCGGGCCGGCGTAGTTCTGTAGGCGCGCATGGTTACCCTGCAACCTCGCGCGCCTACAGAACTTGGGGTCAAGCACCGACCGATGGGAGAGCCCGGTAGATACGGAACAGTTCTTGCACCGTTTCCGGGAGGCGCTCGTCGATGTCCCGGTCGCTTACCCGCTCGGAGTGCCAGCCCAACAGGTGATACTGGCGGTCGCGCCAGCGGTCGTATTGGCTGGCCTCCCGCCGGGAGTGCCACTCGGCGTGGTCCACTTCGACGATGAACCGACGCGATGGCTCGACTACGTCCGGATGCACCAGCTCTCCACCCAACAGCCGCAGGGGCATCTGACGCTGAAGGCGAGGAAGTCCGGACGCTTCCAACGCCATTACGAGTCGAAGCTCATGGTCAGAGTCGACTGGTTTCTGTGCAGGCGCACGAGCCGCCACAACGCTTTCGAATCGCTTCGCTCCAGCGCGGCCCTGTTTCGCCAAGCGCGCCTGCACTGCTGCGAGCACCGGCACCGTAAAGAGTCCCCGGCTGAGCCCATGCTCGATGATCGATTCCAAGTCCTCGGCTGACATTATCGACGCAAGGTCAAAGACGGTGCGGGCCGCGGACGTGAGCGAGATCCCGTCGGCTCGCCGGACGATGTCGGTCGCAGGCAAGTCGGTTGTTGCGTGCAGCACGACCTCATCAAGCCCGGAACCCCCGGGCCGACGTCGATCACCGCGCATGATCGACAGATGAATCTCTCGATAGCGGGAGAGCTTCCGCAGTCCCCAAAGCTGGCCTGCGGTGACGTGCGAGATGACACCGTCGCAGTACAGGACTAGCTGGACCATTCGTTGCTGCTGCGTGCGGGGTGCACTTGACGAGAGGTAGACGCCGCGGTGGGCGTCGACCAATCGACCTGACTCGCGCATCTGACGGATCTCACCGGTGGTGAACCCCTTTTGCTGCAGCCACTGCCGTGAGACCACTCCATGTTGGACGGCAAGGCGTGCCGCAAGTAGTTGATTTTTCGCCATGACTTCTCCTGACGCATCGCATCGCATCGAAGGGGAAGTGCGCTTACCTTATTTGTAGGCGCCTGAGGTTGTCCAGCAACTTCGCGCGCCTACAGACCAGCTACCAGGTGGGGTCGAGGTCGATGATGACAGGGGCGTGGTCGGAGGGTTGGGTGCCTTTGCGGGCGTTGCGGTCGATGATGGCCCACCTGGTAGCGGCCTTTACCGGGGCCGAACCGAGGATGTAGTCGATGCGCATGCCGCGGCCCATGTGGAAGTCGCCGGCGCGGTAATCCCACCAGGAGTAGAAGGGGCCTTCGGGATGCATTTCGCGGAACAGGTCGGTGAGACCCCATGCCTTCAGCCGATCGAGCGCGGCCCGTTCCTCGGCGGACACGTGGGTACTGCCTTGAGCCTTGGCGCC
>JANMCE010000423.1:0-6744 GCA_031360915.1 Actinomycetes bacterium
GGCCCCCGCCTGGATGGCTAGGTACACCGCAACTGGAGCCCGGGCTCGCAGCATTGCCGAGCGGCAGCGAGAACGAGCGCCAGGAGCGGTAGCGACCAGCGAGGTAGTAGCTCAGTAGCTACACGTCCTGACGGGTGAGGAGGACGCGGCGTTCGACTTCGGTGGTGCCGCCCCAAACGCCATGGGCTTCGCGGATGCGAATAGCGTAGTCAAGGCAAGGTCTTTGGACGTGGCACAGTTTGCAGATGGCCTTGGCCCTGGCTTCCCGGCGGGCTTTGTCGTCCCGTGGCTCGAGGTGAGACGGGGGAAAGAAGACCGCTTGCAGGGGTCCTTTGCACGCAGCTTCTCGCTGCCATTCGAGCGTAATGTTTTGTACCTTCGACACGTTGCCCCTCCCTGCTCGCCACGCTAGGTCTGTGTCGTACGGCTCGGCAAAATGGAGCGAAAATGGGCCAAGAATGACCCTTAAATAACGTCGTTCCGATCGTTATTCGGGGGTTTTGGCGCGTTCGCGGTGATCCTTGGCCGCGCCGAACTCCGGTTCCACTTCCAACGTGACGCCGTCGATGGCGACTACACGGAGCCGATCACCGGCCGCTATCGGCGTCGCCCGGTTGGTCCGTGCCCGCCATTGCCCCTGGCCGACTTTGGCCACGCCGTCGGGGCTGATGTCGGCCACAGCCTCGCCCAGCTCGCCGATCATCCACTCCCGCCCGATGGTTGGCGTGGCAAATCGGGTGCGCACCATGGAGGGCATACCGCTGAGGAAGGTGAGTAGCACGCCGCCGATTCCGGTGATGAGTGCTGGCCATGCGAGCCGTCCGTCGGAGTAGAGGAAGACGGACGCAACGACAAACATCGCGAGACCGATAGCGGTCCAGGCCCGAGGCACACCCGTCTGAACATCAACCGACAACGCAACAAATGCTGCGATGAGTAGTGCCACGGCCCACGCACGGGTTGGGAGCGCGCTGAGCCCGTAGCAGCCGAAGATGAGACAGGCGGCGCCGATCACACCGGCAATGCCCACGCCAGCGGTGAAGAACTCGAACACCAGCAGGCCGAGACCTATTGCCATCAGCAGATACGCCACGGGTTTGCTGGCGAAGGAGTGCATCAGTTGGCTGACCAGTCCGAGTTTGGTGAAGCGCGTCGGGCCAGAGGTGCCTCGACCCGCTCGACCGTCGGGAAGCGGCTGCGCCGTGTGCAGTTCCCTTTCTCCGATCTTCACGCCGTCGAGCGCGACGATCATTTCGCCCAGCACCGCGGTGCCGCCGTTGTCGTTGCCGAGCTTGAGGGCACCGGCCGCTCGCGCGTCCTGCGCGTTGAGCGTGCCGGTCCTGAGTCGGGTGTCGGCCTGCCCGAAGGAGAGTGTGCCGCTCTTCGGTTGCACCAGGTCGCCGAAGCGTCCGATCTTGCTGCCGGGTGCCATGCCCGTGATGGCAGCCGCGCCGAGCAGTTGACCGGTCTTGCCGAAAGCCGTTGCGCCTGACGGCCCGACCCAGATCACGACCGGCACCTTCGAGGCACGCATGAGATCGGCGACCTCGGTGACTTCGCTGTCGGGAATCACCGCGCCCTTCGAGTTCATTTGCAGCACCAGCGCCTGGGCCCCGTCGGTCTCGCTTCGCTTCACAGCGTTGCGGATCTCGTTGGCCAGAATTCGGTCGAGGTAGCCGCTGACTTGCAGCACGTCGACTGGCGGCGTCCCCGGCACCGGCGCGTCGGCGGCTGTTGCGGCCCGACCGACTCCGAACACGGCCAGAATCACACCTAGGGTGAGGATGAGTTTTGTTGCGGTGACTAACCTGCGCACGCTGCCTCCGAGGCTGGAGCGGTTACTACGAGAAAGGGCACGAGTGGATCCAAAAGCATTTTTCACCACTTCGCGAGTCCTGATCGTGGCCGGAAAGGGCGGCGTCGGCAAGACGACGGTCACCGCCGTGCTCGCCAAAGCGGCCGCCGCGTCCGGATTGACCGTGCGGGTCGTAGCTATTGACGAAGAATCACCCCTCGGCGGATTGCTTGGTTTACCCAAGCCACTCGGCCCCAAAGTGGTCAAGGTCACACCCCAGATCACTGCGCAACTGGTCACCCCGATGCAGGCGCTCGATGATTACCTGCGAGATCATGGGATGCGCGGCGTTACCAGTCAGCTGTCCCGGTTGGGCATCCTCGACGTGGTCGCCTCGGCCGCGCCTGGCATCGATGACATCCTCGTGTTGGCCAAGATCAAGCAGCTCGACAAGCAGCAGGTGGCCGACCTCATGATCGTTGACGCGCCCGCTGCTGGCCACGCGATCCCGTTCCTGCGGGCGCCACGAGCCTTACGCGAAATCATCACGGTCGGCCCGGTTAATACCCAGGCCGTAGAGGCGGGCGAGATGCTGGCTGACAGCACCCGCTGCCATGTGATCCTGGTCGCCCTGGCGGAAGAGACACCCGTCAACGAGGCAATCGAAACAGCCTTCGCGCTCGAAGAGGACATCGGTGTCACGCTCGGTCCGATCGTGGTCAACGCGCTCTATCCGGCCGTGGATGATCTGGTCGCGCCGCCCCGTGCTCGTAGCGCTGTTGCAACCGCCGCCCGGTTTCGTCTCGCTCGGCTCCAGGCACAAGAGGAGCATCGTGAGCGCCTGTCCGCGGGTCTTCCGTTGCCGCAACTCGTGCTGCCGTTCGTGTTCGACGCGTCGCTCACCTCAGAGACCACCGACACACTCGCCGAGGTGCTGCTCGAAGCGATTCGGGCGTTGTGACCGATAGGTTGATGGCGTGACAATGGTGAGCGAGGCCGTGGCGAACCTCGCCGATGTGATCGACGGGCGTTCGATCATCGTGTGCGCCGGTCCCGGTGGCGTCGGCAAGACCACCACCGCTGCAGCAATGGCCCTGGCCGCAGCCAAGCGCGGCCGTCGGGCTGTTGTCATCACCATCGACCCGGCCCGCCGACTGGCTGATGCGCTTGGCCTCACGGCCGGTCTCACCAACCATCCGCAGCAGGTCAAAGGCATCGGCCCGGGTGAGTTGTGGGCCCTGATGCTCGACCCGAAGCAGACGTTTGATGATGTCGTCGGCCGCTACGCAAACGACCCTGAGCAGCTTGATCGCATTCTCAACAACTCGTTCTACAAGAACGTGTCGGGCGCGTTGTCGGGTACGCAGGAATATATGGCGGCCGAGAAGCTCTATGAGCTCCATCACGATGACCGGTTCGACCTCGTCATTATCGACACGCCTCCCACCCGCCACGCACTCGATGTGATCGACGCGCCAAGACGGCTCACCCGCTTCCTCGATCACCGCCTCTACCGCGCCATCGTCATGCCCGCACGCTTTGGCCTGCGTGTCGTGAACTTCGCTGCTCAGGCCGTGCTCAAGACCATCGCGAGGATTGTCGGTGGTGCGGTTATCGCCGATGTCGTTTCGTTCTTCCAAGCGTTCGACGGTATGGAAGCCGGTTTTGGTGAACGCGCCGCCTTGGTGTTGGCGCTGCTTACGTCCCCCGAGACCGCCTATGTGATTGTCACCGCGCCCCGCCAGGATCGACTGGATGAAGCCGCATGGCTGTCGGCCCAACTGGCCGAGCGCCAGATTACACCCGCCGCGCTGGTGGTGAACAGAGCCCACCCCGACTTCGGCGTCTCAGCGGTTGAGGCCCGAGCCGAGGCCTTGGGGGGAGACCCGGCCTGGACCAATCTGGCCCAGCTTGCGGAGGTGGCCGAGAGCGAAGAACGCCTCATTACGCCGCTGATCGCAGCCGTCGCACCGGCACCGGTCGTACGGGTGCCGCTCTTGGTGCGCGACGTGCACGACCTGTCCGGCTTGGGTGATGTGGCCGCGCATCTCGTCGGCCGCTAGGTTTGACGCTCGTGTACGTGCTGCTGGCGACTGACGCCCCCTGGTTAAGTGACGATATCCGTGCCGCACTGAGCGGGCCGGACACGACCATTGCCGTATGTGACAACGGCAAGAACGTTCGCAAGTCGGTGCTGGCCAAGGCTCCCGACATCGCGATTCTCGATCTGCAGATCGGCAACATGGGCGGCATCGCCACCTGCATGGACCTGCGCCTGGAGGAGAGCGGCGATCGCCTCCCCCACGTGCCCATCCTCATGCTGCTCGACCGCACCGCCGACGTGCATCTCGCCCGCCGCAGCCAAGCCGACGGCTGGCTCGTCAAGCCCCTCGACCCGCTGCGCCTGCGCAACGCGGTCGCCACCATTGTCGCTGGCGGTACCGTGCATGAGGGCGTGCCAGCGGCGGTCGTCGAAACGGAAATGCCAGCCGAGGCCGCCGCAAGCTAGAGTTCGGCCGGTAGTAAACGGGTTGTAGCGCAGCTTGGTTAGCGCGCCGCGTTCGGGACGCGGAGGCCGAGGGTTCAAATCCCTCCAACCCGACCAAAAACAATCAGTCCGGGGCAGGCCCTGTCTCTCTACATCAGTGGGGAGTACGGCAGTCGGATAGATCTAGCGATGAATCGTCTAACCGTTTCGCCCAGACGGTCAGTTCAATCGTGCGTTGAGCCGTCAGCTCCTGGAAGCCGTTACGGGAAGCGGACCGTTGAGATCTGATGTTTTGAATGTCAATCTTGCACCAGAGAAGTGAGCCACCGGATTCACGACATCGCCTTGCCACCGCGTTCGCGAGCGCGTCGGCTGGCATCCGCACGGCAAGGTCCCGCCTTGGAGGTGCAGGGCTACCGCTCCCCACCTTTGGAAGTGGGCAGACGCACCGAGTAAGTCGGCAGGCTCAAATCTGGCGATGGCGGCGATCTGGCTATCGGCGTCGACAATTAACGTCGACGTTCCGTTCGGCACTTTGAAGCCCCCGACGCGGATCGCACGCTGAACGTCCAGCTCAAACTGGACATCGGTCCGGGCACACGAAAATGTCTGGATGCCCTGCCGGTCAGCCCGGCGGGCATCGCGAACCGTGGTCAATCCTCAGGCAAACAAGAATCGATGAAGCTCTTCACGAGCAGCATCGTTGTCGACCAATGGTTTCGCAAGCAATGCGTCGTACCGTTCAGCCCCGCGCTCCACTTCAGTTCCCTCAAAGAGATTCAAATCGACCCCACGTGCGCCCTCATCCTGAGCAACGCGCATGGGTGGAGTCGCGTAGGCGAGGTCGATCAACGACTTACCGCTGCGATGACCGTGCTCGTCCAAAATCCTGTCAAACATTGCCGCAAGTTCGGCATCGTCAGCTCGCCCCAACGAGGAGTATGTGTGCTCCGTCATTGAGCCGACATTCACGTCGTGAGTAACAACTTCATCCGCTTCCATCTCATCGAGGGCTTGATAGATGGCAGAATCGAATGGCCCATAGTTGTGCCACATCCAGTGAGCACCTGTTATCGGGCGCTCGAACTCCTCAATCGACCGAAGGTCCGTAAAGTAGAGAAGTTTCACGATTTGCGTACGGTTGAGGCTGCGATCGCGCAAGGTCGCCCGCTCGACGAGCGATTCCACTGCAAGCCTAAGTTCAGCACTCAGGGCAGATGCCATAGCAATCAGCATATCGCTGAGGACCAGCCAATCAATCTTAAGCGTTGTAGACGCGTCCATCCCTTGCCTCCCTATGAGCACCGCACCAGCCGATAGCCGTCCCGCTGCACAATGGCAGGACGGTGTGACATAGATGCAGTGACATCTCGTCCGTTCCGGATGCAGAGCTGGATCGGACCCATCCCGGCTGCAGCAACCGTCGATCCGGCTCAGTGGAATTCGAACGAGTCCCTTCTCGGATCTTCCTCAAGGGGTAGCGTTCCGTGGACGCGGGATGAGCGGGACGGTTTTCGTATGACGGTACGGCTGACTAAAGAAGTTCGGGCATAGCGGCGTGCCCGGAGCCACTGACTATTTGACTGCCGAGGCGAAGGCCCGCGTCGAAATCGACCGACAGCTCGTTGCGTGCGGGTGGCTCGTGCAGGACGTCAAGCAGCTCAACCTGTTCGCCGGACAGGGTGTGGCCGCGCGCGAGTTCATCATGGCAGCGGGACACGGTCGGGCTGACTACGTCTTGTTCGTCGACCAGAAGGCAGTTGGGGCGATTGAGGCGAAGAAGTCGGGTACGCCGCTGGCTGGCGTCGAGTCACAGTCGGCAAAGTACTCAGCGGGTCTTCCTAAGAACCTGCCGGCGCTCGTGAACCCGTTGCCGTTCCTGTACGAGTCGACGGGTGACGAGACGATGTTCACCGACGGGTTCGACCCCGAGCCGCGCAGTCGGCCGGTGGTGACCTTCCATCGTCCGGAGTCGCTCGCACGCTCGTTGCGTCATTGGGTGGATGACGCCGACGGCGGCTCGCTACGAGCGCGACTCAATCAGCTCGGCCCCGTGGCCGATACCGGTCGCGTCATTCAGTCGACGGCCATCTCCGCTATTGAGGCGTCGATGAGGGCGAACCGGCCGCGTGCGTTGGCCCAGATGGCGACGGGTTCAGGCAAGACGTTCATGGCTGCGAATCTGGCTTACCGGTTGGTGAAGCAGGCCGACGCCAGCCGGGTGCTGTTTCTGGTGGATCGGGCGAACCTCGGGCGGCAGACGTTGGGGGAGTTCGAGCAGTTCTCCACGCCGGGTGACGGCCGGAAGTTCACCGACTTGTACAACGTGCAGTTGTTGAAGTCGAACATGATCGACCCAGCCGCCCGCGTGGTGATCACGACGGTGCAACGGCTGTATTCCATCCTGAGGGGCGAGGCCGAACTCGCACCGGACGTGGATGAGATGTCGGGCTCGGAGATC
>JANMCE010000441.1:0-5188 GCA_031360915.1 Actinomycetes bacterium
GGCTACTTCGTGTCCCCCGCCAACGCTGGCTCCGTGCCGTTGCTGAACTCCCACGCGATCCAAACGGCAACGAGAGCAGTGATCTCTGGCAGAACCGGAGCCGCCGGCACCGTCGACATGAACAACAATGTGGGCGCAGCCAAGAACAATCCGCCCACCTGATCGGCCCGTTGTTTCGAACAGCCCCGGCATGATGGCGAGGGTGGTTCCGGCCACCTGCTAGAAATGGACTGATCCCGGTTGTTTGGCCGTTGCGGGGGCAACGACACGCCGGGTCACATCCACGACAAAAGGGGACCCCGGATTGGCAACCATCGACACCGATCGTGACGATCTACACGCACTCGGCTACGCCCAAGAATTGAAACGAGGCCTCGGCGGATTCAGCAACTTCGCCATCAGCTTCTCCATCATCTCCATCCTCGCCGGCGGCATGACGTCGTACTGGCTAGGTCTGGTTACAGGTGGTCCGCGGGTCATCACTCTCGGCTGGATCATCGTCGGCTTCTTCTCGTTGCTGGTCGGCATGGCGATGGGCGAAATTTGTTCGTCGTATCCCACCGCTGGCGGTCTGTATTTCTGGTCGGCAAAACTGGCACGAAACAACGGTGCTCGCTGGTCGTGGTTCACCGGGTGGTTCAATCTTCTTGGCCAGATTGGTGTTATCGCCTCAGTTGACTATGCCCTCGCCATCTTCGTCGGCTACTTCATCCGCATGTTCGACGACACCTTCAAACTCACGGCGTGGACGGTGTTCTTCATCTTCCTTGCGATGCTGATTGCCCACGGGTTGCTCAACACCTTTGGAGTAAAGCTGGTCAAGCTGCTCGGTGACATCAGTGTCTGGTGGCATGTCACTGGTGTCGCCATCATTTTCGCAGCCTTGCTGTTCTCGGGCACCAACAAGCGTGGTCTCGGCCATGTGCTCGATGGCGGCCAAGACGGTGTACTAGCCGGATGGAGCGGCAAGGGTTTCGTCATCGTCTACATGTTCGGCCTCGGCCTGCTGCTTGCTCAGTACACGATTACCGGTTTCGATGCTTCTGCTCACGTGAGCGAGGAAACAGTTGGCGCGCGAGTAGAGGCGCCGAAGGCCATCGTCCGAGCGATCTATGTCTCGGCGATTGCTGCATTCTTCCTCAACCTCGCCATGACGGCGGCGTTGCCAAAAGACCCCGCCCGGCTTTCCCAGGTGGCGTTCGGTAGCGGCGGTGACACGTTCTTGGTGAATGCTGCGCCTCGACTGATCAGCGAAACGGTCGGAACCGGGTTGGCGAAGTTCCTGGTTTTCATTTGCATCGTCGCTCAGTTCTTCTGTGGCATGGCTTCGGTGACCGCGAACAGCCGCATGATCTATGCCTTCAGCCGCGACGGTGCGATCCCGGGTTCAAAGCACTGGCACAAGATCAACCCGCGAACCCGCACACCAACAAACGCCATCTGGCTCGGCGTGGTGCTCTCGGCCACCCTGGGTCTGCTGTCGATTTACCAAAAGGGCGGCTTCTCCACGGCCTTCTTTGCGATGACCGGCATCTGTGTGATCGGGCTCTACATCGCCTACGGCATCCCCATCTACCTGCGGCTCACGAACCCTGATTTCAAGACCGGCCCGTGGCATCTCAAAGGCAAACACAAGTTGGTTGGCTGGACCGCGCTGGCCTGGATTGGTTTCATCACGATCCTGTTCTTCTCCCCGGTGTTCCGTCCCTTCTGGCCGGTGTTCGGTAAGACCGTGGCCGGTGCAGGCACGCCAGACGAACTGACCACGTTCCATCAAAACAACTTCAACTTCACGGGCCCGCTGATCATTGGTTCCGGGCTGTTTTTCTGGCTCTACTGGGCGCTGTCGGGCAAGAAGTGGTTCACAGGGCCGAAGGTGCAGGGCACCAAGGAGGAGCTCATGGCGATCGAACGCGAGCGGGGCGAGCTGGGCTGAGACACTCTGTTGTCTCCTGAGGTTGCTGGACAACCTCGGGAGACAATAAAGCCGGCTAGGCGCAATGCCGTGCGCCTAGCCGGAGTTGCGCAGGCCGGTGGCGAGGCCGTTCAGCGTGAGTTGTATGCCCCGTTGGACGAGGGGGTCTTCGTCGCCGCTGCGGTATTGCCGTAGCAGGGTGATCTGGAGTTCGTTCAACGGGTCGAGGTAGGGGAAGCGGTTGCGGATCGACCGGGTGAGCGACGGGTTGTCGTAGAGCAGTTCGGCATGGCCGGTGATGGTTTTGAACCAACGGATGGACAGGGCGTGCTCATCAGCGATGCGACCAAACGTTTCGTCACGAACTACAGGGTCAACGACCAGCTCGGCGTAGCGGGCGGCGATACCGAGGTCGGTCTTGGCCAGCACCATGCCCATGTTGGAAAGCACCGACCGAAAGAAGGGCCAACGGCGATGCATGCTCTGCAGCGTGGCGATGCGGTCGGCGTGGTTGCCGGCCCACGCCTGGAACGCGGAGCCGACGCCGTACCAACCGGGCAGCATCACGCGGCATTGGCTCCAGCTGAACACCCACGGGATGGCCCGCAGATCTTCGATGCGTTGCGATGCCGTCCGTGACGCCGGACGACTGCCGATGTTGAGTTTGGCGATCTCGTTCACCGGGGTCATCGACCGGAAGAACGTGACGAAAGTGTCGTTGCCGTAGACCAGGTCGACGTATGCGGCCTGCGATGCTGCAGCAAGCTCGTCCATTACGGCGGAGAACGCGGCTCGGTCGTTGCCGAGGTTCTCGTTGTCGATGAGGCTCGCCTCGATCGTTGCGGCGACAAGCGTTTCCAGGTTGCGGCGGGCCAGTTCCTCGTCGGCGAACTTGGCGGCTACGACCTCGCCCTGTTCGGTTAGGCGCAGCGAGCCGTTCACGCTGCCCGGAGGTTGCGCCAGAATGGCGTCGTAGCTGGGCCCGCCACCGCGACCGACCGTTCCACCGCGACCATGGAACAAGCGAAGATGGATGCCGTGCTCGTTGGCCACGCGCACCAGTTCGGCCTCGGCTTTGTACAGCGCCCAGTTGGCGGCGAGATAGCCACCGTCCTTATTGCTGTCCGAGTAGCCGATCATTACTTCCTGTACCCCGCCGCGGCCCTCGAGCCAACGCTGGTAGACGGGCACCGACCACAGCGCAGTCATGGTGCCGGCCGCTCGTTGCAGGTCGCCGATTGTTTCGAACAACGGCACGATGTCGACGGCCAAATCATCGCCCAGCAGCAGCCCACTTTCCTGCAACAGCACGGCTACTTCGAGGACATCGCTCACCGATTCGCACTTCGAGATGATGTAGTGGGGGATGGCCTGTCGACCAACAGCGGCAAGAGCGTCAGCGGCGGCGCGCACGATGGACAACTCGCCCGACGCCAGCTCACTGGTCGGCAGATACGGATTGCGCAGCGGACGAGGTGATGCAAGCGTCTTGAGGAGAACCTCGACCCGATCGGGTTCGTTCAACGCGAGATAGTCAGCAGCCTCTCCGGCCGTAGCCAGCAACTCGCCCACAACCTGATCGTGCACGGCAGAGTTCTGGCGAAGATCGAGACCGCACAGATGAAACCCGAAAATCTCTACCGCTCGCAGCACCGGGGTGACGCGGGTGGCGGCGAGCAGTCCGGCGCCGTGGCTGGCGAGCGAGTCACACACCGCTTGCAGGTCCGCGACCAACTCGGCCGGTGCCGCATAGGCGGGTTGTGTTGTGTACGCGTTCGGGCCGTCGTAGCTGCCGCCGACCAATGTAGTTGCGGTTGCAATCAATCGGTCGCGCATGCCGCGCAACGCCTGCCGGTAGGGCTCGTCCTGACGGAACGCTGACGTATCGCCTGAGGCGGACGCCAAAGCGCGGAGTGGGTCGCTTACCGTCACCAGACGGTCCGACATCGACAGCGAAAAGCTCAACCGATCGAGTCCGGCCAGGTGATGCATGAGGGCGAGGCGCACATGACGATCGATGGCGCCCTTCAGCACCTCGGCGGTGACGAACGGATTGCCGTCGCGGTCACCACCTATCCACGAGCCCATCTTCAACACGGTGGGCAGATCGGTGATGCCCCACCGCTCACCGACGCCTCGACGGAGATCCTCGTGCAACTGCACGATGCCGTCGAAAAGAGTTAGGTCGTAATAGAGCAGCGCCTCATTGATCTCGTCGGTCACCCGCAACTTCGACAACCGAAGGATGGCGGTCTGCCAGAGTGTGACGACGGCCTGGCGGATGCTGCTGTCCCACTGCTGCCGTTCGGTGGCGTCGGGAGAGTCGTGTTTGCTGGCGGCCAGCAGCCGGGAAATGTCGCGCTGGTTGTCGAGCACCGTACGCCGCCGCACCTCAGTGGGATGGGCGGTGATGACGGGGCTGACGAACAGCTTGCGAATGACGGCGAACATTTCGGCGGCCGTGACACCCGCGTCGGCGATCTTGTCGAGCGTGAACGCGAGGCTGCCCGGCTGCGGCGGAGAGCCGATGGTGCGGTGGTAGTGGCGGCGGCGGTTGTGATGTACGTCTTCGGCAATGTTGGCCAGGAGAGAAAACCACGAGAACGCCCGGATGACGTGGAGGGAATCGTCAATTGAAGCGCCGCGAAGCACCTCGGTGAGAGCGCCGTCGGCAGCGCCATCGCGGCGGTGGGCGACTGCTGCCTGCCGGGCCCGTTCGACCAGCGCGAAGGCCTGCGCGCCCGCTTCTTCGCGCACCACGTCGCCTAACACGGTGCCGAGAAGGCGGATGTCGTCGTCGAGGGTGTGGTCTTTGTCGTCGAGGGGGAGGGAATCGGGCAGTGACATGTGGCCATGATTCTGGCCTATTCGGGGCTGTCCTCGCAGCAGGACGACGAATTGCACCCGTCAGGGTCGCGACCGCCGTTGTCGTCCGTTTAGGGGTAGGTTCGCCCACTTCATATAAAGTCGGCTGCGATGTCTTTGCTCCTGCGCAGCTTTCTCACGATTGCCATCTTCGGGGTTGTAGCGGTGGCGTTGGCTTCGGCCCTTCTCGGCATCAGCAGCCTGATCCGGCCAAAGAACCCCACCCGCGAAAAGATCCTCCCGTACGAGTCGGGCGTTGATCCGGTGGGCGACGGCTGGTCGCAGAGCCAGATCCGCTATTACGTGTTTGCCGTGCTGTTCGTTATCTTCGACGTGGAAGCGGTGTTCATCTTCCCGTGGGCCGTCCGGCTGGAAACCTATGGCGGGTTTGGCCTGGTGGAGATGGGT
>JANMCE010000017.1:0-18603 GCA_031360915.1 Actinomycetes bacterium
GAGGCCGGTCGGGTTGCGCAGGACAAGCTCGTTGCGCTCGCCCGCGAACTCGGCATTCTGATAGCCGGGCCGAATGGGCAGGGCCTGGTGTCCACCCCAGCCAAGTTGTGTGCGCAGATCGTGGCGCCGTATCCGCCAGCCGGCTCCATTGGTGTTGTCAGCCAGAGTGGCAACATCGTCTCCAGCTTTCTGAACTGGTCGCTGGCGACCGGCGTCGGTGTATCCCGCGCCATCTCGGCCGGCAACGCTGCCATGACCGGGGTGGCCGACTACCTCGACTTCTACGCAACCGATCCTGCGACCGCGGTCGCACTGGCGTATGTGGAAGGCATCGATGACGGCCGCGGCTTCTTCAATCGCGTCGCTGCGGTGGCGGCGCGTAAGCCCCTTGTGCTCGTGAAGGGCGGCGCCACGCCAGGCGGCGCCGCGGCGGCCGCCAGCCATACCGGGTCGCTCGCCACCAACGACAAGGTTTTTGACGGCGCGTGCCGTCAGGCTGGCGTTGTACGCGCCGCGACGGTGGAGGAAGCGTTTGAGGCCGCCGCCACCTTTGCGACCCAACCGTCGCCGAAAGGCCCCAACGTTGTGGTGATGACAACGGCCGGTGGTTGGGGAGTTGTGACTGCCGATGCCATCACTCGCGATCGTGACCTTGTGCTGATGCCGCTGCCGGCCGACCTGATGGCCGAGATTGACACCAAACTTCCGCCGCGCTGGAGCCGCAGCAACCCGGTAGATCTCGCTGGCGGAGAGACCCGCGACACCATCCCCGAGGTCATGGCCATGATTGCCTCGCACCCCGACGTGCACGCCATTGTGTACCTCGGGCTCGGCATTCAGTCGAACCAGGCTCGCCTCATGCGAGGCGGTCGCTTCTACCCGGGCAACGGCCTGGAACGCATCGTCGAATATCACGAGCGACAAGACACCCGCTTCGCCCAAGCCGCGGCCGAGGTCAGCGTGGCGAGTGGCAAACCCATCTTGACCGCTACCGAATTGGCAGTCGGCGACCCAACCAACGCCGGTCCAGTGGCGGTCCGAGCCAGCGGGCGGCTGTGTTACCCGTCGGCTAACCGCGCCGTCACAGCCCTCGGGCACATGTATCGTGACGCCAGGTTTCGGCAGCGGAGAGCGCTTTAGTGTCCAGCAAAATGTTGTCGCGCGAGAAGCGACGGAAGATCGCTGGCTATGTGCGGACCACCGGTCGGGTTCTGCTCGCCCTGCTGCCGATCGTGCTGGTCGTCTATGGCGTTCGCCAGTATCGGTTCTCTCAACGGGCCGAGCCTTTAAAGGCGCAGAAGGAGGTCGCTGTCGGGCCACACGTCGACACGCCTCTGTTCGCCGTGCGTCGCATCCCCACCCTCGTGAGCGCCCCGCTCACCACCACCCAGATCACGCAGAAGCTGACGTCGCTGTCGGCGCTCATTCCGGGCGGGAGTTGCCTCGGCGTCCTCGCCGACGGTCAAGTTGTGGGCGCCACCAATTCCGACACCGCTGTCATTCCTGCGTCGAATATGAAGGTCGTCACGGCCGCTGTTGCCCTCGAAGTGTTGGGGCCCGACTACACGTTTGACACCGTCGTCTATGGCAAGGAAGAGGACGGGGTGACCACGGACCTCACCGTCGTTGGTGGTGGCGACCCCGTTCTGGCAACAAAGAAGTTCCGAGAGGCCAGCAAGACCTTCCCGTATTACGTGGAAACCCCGTTCACAAAACTCGACGACATCCTCGCCCAGCTGCGCGCCAAGGGTATTCGTGTCGTTAACGGTGAGCTCATCGGCGTCGGCTCCCGCTACGAGGGCGACGGCTCGTACGGGTCCTGGCCGACGAATCAGGTGAGTCCCATCGGCGGCCTGGTTATCAATGACACCCGCACGAGCTACACCGACGAGTTGTACGGCGCCGACCCGGCCAAGCACGCCGTGGAGCAACTTGGCGCCAACATGAAGGATGCTCGAATCATCTACAACGGAGGCGAGCCGAAATCCGGTCCGATGCCCGAGGACCCCGGGCCGGAACTGGCGCGCGTGACATCCGCTCCGTTGAAGGACATCGTGGCGGCCATGCTCACCCGAAGCGAGAACACCATCGCCGAAATGCTGTTTCGTGAGATCGGCAAGAAGGTGGCGAACAACGGCAGCTTCGGCGGCAGCGCCCAAGCGGTGGCCGACACACTCACGAAGTGGGGCGTCCCGATGACGGGTGTCGTCATCAACGACGGATCGGGCCTCGACCGTGGTAACAAGCTCACCTGCCAGGCCCTGATCTCGGTGCTCTCCCACGGGGGACCGACCAGCGCACTCGCAGCGGGGTTGGCCACACCCGGACATGGCACGCTCGACAAGGAGTTTCTCACCTCCCCGGTGAAAGATCGTCTGCATGCAAAGACCGGAACATTGAACGGGGTGAAGTCACTGAGTGGATTCGTGAGCAGTACACCGGAGCACAGCGTCACCTTTGCGATCGTGCTCAACGGTGCCAATGCCGCGGCCCAGTCCGAGAAACTCTGGAGCATTCTCGGCGATGCGTTGGCCTCGTTCCCCACCCCCCTCGACCTCGCCGCTTTCTCACCAAAACCAGCCGTAGCGGGATAGCGATGGCATTCTTGCCGATGTTTCCTCTCGGCAGTGTCCTGTTTCCGGGCATGCTGCTTCCCCTTCACGTGTTCGAACCCCGCTATCGAGCGTTGGTGAAGTACTGCCTTGCCAACCAACCAGAGTTCGGCGTTGCCCTTATAACCCGCGGCCAAGAAACGGGCGGGGGAGAAGAACGTTCGCAAATCGCCACCGTCAGTCGCATCCTGGAAATCGGAGAGTTCCCCGACGGCCGCTACGCCCTACAGACCGTCGGCGTGCGGCGGGTGAAAGTTCTGTCGTGGTACAACGACGACCCGTATCCGCAGGCCGAGGTCGAGGACTGGGATGACGACATGACGGGCGACGCGTCCGATGGCCTAGCCGACCGAGTCATCGGCAAATTGCGGCGACTACTGGCTATGTCGAGCGAGGCGGGCTTTGACGTTCCGCCGGCAACGACCGATCTCAGCGACGATCCGCTGCTCGCGTCGTACCACGCTGCCGCGCTGGCGCCCATTAGCACCCATGATCAGCAGCGACTCCTGATCGCCGGTGGGCCCACCGAACGGTGGAAGCTGCTGGATGACATGCTCGATGAGCAGTTCGACATCCTGCGGTTTCACGTCGGAGGAGACGAGATCTAGCTCGTCGGCGTGCTAGGAAATGGCGTGGCCAAATCCCTTCGCAGCCTTACCAACCGGCCGGTTGATGATGTTCTTAGTCTCACCAAGGCCTACGTCAAGCAGGAGACGCTCGGACCCCTGAAGGGTGCCGGTCGTTGGATCGCCTTCGGCGTCGCGGGTGCGCTGGCTGTCGGCATCGGCACCGTGCTGCTCATGCTCTCTGTGCTTCGCCTCACACAGCGGTACATGCACGGCGCTATGTCGTGGGCGCCCTATGGCATTACCCTCGTGGCGGGGCTTCTCGTCATGGTCCTGGTCTGGTTCATCCGTGGCCGTAAGACATCTATCGCTGCGAAGGGATCGAAATGAGCACAGAACGCGTCAGTCTTTCCGACATCGACGGCAAGCTCCGTGAGCTGTCCGGTGATGTGAAAGGCAAGGTCCAGGCCAAGAAGCCGCCGATCCTTGCTGGTCTTGGCGCGCTCGGGTTGCTGCTGCTGATCCTGGCCTATTTCTTCGGCAAGCGCAGCGGAAAAAAGAAGACGACGTTCGTCGAGATCCGCCGGGTCTGATGTCTAAAAACACGGCGCCGAAGAAGTCACTCGTTTCGACCCTCGGTCGAGCGGCGCTTCGTCGCGGCACCTTCGGCGGACAGAGCGGCTACCTGGCGCTGCCGATTGCGCTGCAGGTCTTCCGCACGGTACGTAAGGCAACCACAAAGACGCCTGAGACGATCGGTCGGGAGAAGTTGAGGGCCGGTCAGTTTGTCACCATCACTGCCATTCCTCCGCTGACTCGTAGCGAGCGCAAGGCAACCCGCACGTGAACGTGCTGTTGCGAAATCCTCGTCGCGAGATCTCGGTACACGGTCCGATCCGTGTCCACGCGCTCATAGCCAAGCTCGACATGAACCGAGAGTCGGTGCTGGTCATTTCCAACGGCACCCTGGTTGCTGGCGACGCGTTGTTGCTCGACGATGATGTAGTTGAAGTCCGCCCGGTCATTTCCGGCGGAGCCTGAACCCGGGCGGCTGCAATGAAATGTCGCGTCTGCCGAGAACCGGCAGTGATCGATCTTCCCCATCACAACGCCAACTTTTGCCCAGAGCATTTCATTCGACTCTGTCACGACCAGGTCACTCGAGCCATCAAAGATCACGACATGATGAAGCCGAGTGATCGTTGCCTCGTGGCGGTGTCGGGCGGCAAGGACAGCCTGGCTATCTGGGACATTCTGCTCGCGCTTGGCTACCAAGCCGATGGCCTCTACGTCGGTCTCGGCATCGGCGACTACTCCGATGTTTCGGGCACCTACGCCCAGGAGTTCGCTCGATCCCGAGGTCTGAAACTCATCACCGTCGACATGCGCGGCGAGCACGGTTTCGACATTCCCACCGCGGCATGGGCAACCCGTCGGGTCGCCTGCTCCGCGTGCGGCACCTCCAAGCGCCACGTGTTCGATAAGGCCGCCATCGACGGTGGCTACGATGTGCTCGTCACCGGCCACAACCTCGATGACGAGGCTGCCGTGCTGTTCGGCAACACGCTGCGTTGGGAGGTGGAATACCTCGCCCGTCAACAGCCCGTGCTTCGCGAACGAGACGGTTTTCCTCGTAAGGTCAAGCCTCTCATTCGCCTCGGAGAGCGGGAGATGGCGGCGTACTGCATCGTTCGCGGGATCGATTACCAGGTCGATGAATGCCCGATGGCCGCCGGGAACAAGCACATTGGTTTCAAGGAAGCGCTCAACGCCATCGAGGAAAAGTCACCGGGAACCAAGTCGGTTTTTTACCACGGGTTTCTGGCTCGGGTCGGCCCGCAACTATCGCCCACTACCGTGGCCGAACGGGGCGAATTGTTGGCGTGCGAGCGGTGCGGTTCGCCGACAACCAGTGACTTGTGCGCATTCTGTCGGATTGCGGAGAAGGCCTCCGCTCATGAACCAGTGCCGGTCGAGCTGATCGTTCGGTCCAGAGGACGTAAGTGACCGAAAACGGGCACCCGCATGGCCGACCGTTCAAACTGGGCGACCGCGTGCACATTGTCGACTCCCGTGATCGGCACTACCTCATCACCCTGCAAAACAACGGCGAGTTCCACACCCACGCTGGCCTGTTCGCTCATGCCGACCTCATAGGCAAGCCCGAAGGCACCACGCTCGCGTTGGCTCGGGGTATGACCTACACGTGTCTGCACCCCACGCTCGAAGACTTTGTGCTCAAGATGCCCCGCGGCGCGCAGGTGATCTATCCGAAAGACATCGGCCCCATCCTGATTCTGGCCGACATCTTCCCTGGCTGTCGAGTGTTGGAGAGCGGCGTTGGTTCAGGTGCGCTGTCCTCGGCGATGCTGCGGATGGGCGCGCACATCACGGGCTACGAGTTGCGTGAGGACTTCGCCAACCGAGCCCGCACGAACGTTGAATCGCTGCTCGGTGCCGACGTGTTGTCGAGGTACGACGTTCAGCTTCGGGATTGCTACGAGGGCATCGATGAACGCAACGTCGATCGTGTCGTGCTCGATCTTCCCGAGCCGTGGCACGTGGTGCCCCACGCTGAGACGGCTCTGCATCCCGGTGGCATCCTGTTGGCCTACACACCGTCGATCACCCAAGCCACCCAGGTGCGCCACGCCATGGAAGGCGACGGCTGGATTCTGCAGCGCACCATGGAAGTACTCAACCGCGGCTGGTACATCGAAGGCATGGCCGTGCGCCCCGACCACCGCATGGTCGCCCACACCGGATTTCTCACCACCGGCCGCTGGATCGGCGAAGGCTCCCGCGCCGTCACCCCCGCGCAACGGGAACGAGTGGTCGACTCCCGCGACGAGCCGATCCTCGACGACGAACCGGTGCTCGAAGCCTGAGACTCACTAGACGATTCGCAGAAGAAGCCGTGGCTACCATGCGTCTTTCGTCAAATGACGTAGGAGAGTGGGCGGGCATGTCGAAGTTCAGTCGGGCCGTTGTTGGGTTGTCGCTTCTCGCATCGGGGCTCGTGCTCGGATCGCCGCAGGCCAAGGCCGCGCCGGTCGCCGGTGCAGTCGGACGCGTTTCGCTGCAATCCCCGGTTCGAGTTCAGGACTCTCGTAACTCAACTCCTCAGACTGGGATAACGACGACGAGGTTGGGCGCCGGCCAGATCCTCAACGTGATCGTCGTTGCTTACGAGACAGCGGGCACGGCCCGACTGCATGCCTGCGGAGCGTCGGCCAGCACCGGGCAAGTTGCGTTCGTTTTCCAGCCGTATGAGGCCACGGTCCATCGCGTGCTGACGGATGAGACCTCAGACTGCCTGACCGCTACCACCGCTGTCGACATGATCGCCGACAAGTTCGGGGAGATCGCCGACGCACCCACGACCGACCGTCTTCAGTACGTCCCGTTGGCGTCGCCTGTCCCGGTGCTCGACGCTAATGTTGCGGCGAATTCAACCACTACTCTGAACCTTGGGCTCTCCACTCCTTCCGAAGCGCAGGCAGCTGTCATCGTTCTTGAAACAGACGGCGGCGATGCGGCTGGATTCGCCGCGGCATTCACGTGTAGTGGCTTCCGGCCGAACACATCGGATCTCGTCGTGAACCGGTCGGCCTCGGCAAACGTCGCCTACGTACCCGTCACCGCGACTGCCGGGCCCTGTGTCTACTCGTTTGGCGCGGCAAACCTGCGCGTCACGCTGCTTGGATGGCTGGCTACGTCGGGGCCGGACACGGCCTCGCTTCCACCCGCGATTACGTTGCAGCCGGAGAATATTCGGCCCCCCGGACTGGTTGCGATCACGCCGACAAGAGTGCTGGACACACGCAGCCTTAGGACACCGAACGGCCAAAAGCTCGAGGGTGGAACGTACGGCGTGCTTCCGTTTGGTGAAGACACAGCGCGGTCGGTTTCCGCGGTGGTGCTGAACGTAACCGCGGACCAGCCGGAAGGGGGTGGCTTCATCACCGTGTATCCGTGCGATCAGTCTCGGCCCGAAACGTCGAATCTCAATTACAACTCCGGCCAGACGATCGCGAATCTCGTCACTGTTAAACTGCCGGGGAATGGTTGGGTCTGCATCTTCAGTTCTGCAACCACGCACGTCATCATCGACCTCATGGGCGGGTATGTCGTGAACGGTGGTTCAGGGAGTCAAGCTGTTGCGCCGTTGCGGCTCCTCGATAGTCGCAACGCTATTGGTGTGCCGACGCGGTCCAGGGTGAACGCAGATTCAACCACGACGCTCCATGTTGCTGGCGCCGGCGGCGTTCCGGGGGTCGGTGCCCAGGCGGTCACGCTTAATGTCACTGTCGATCAGCCGGCAACGAGCGGCTTTGTCACGGTCTACCCGTGCGGCGAGAACGTTCCAAATGCCTCGAACGTGAACTACGCCGCGGGTCAGACCATTGCCAACCTTGTGACCGTCAAACTCGGGCAGGACGGAAACGTCTGCTTCTATACCTCGGGGTCCGCGCATCTGATCGCCGACGTTGCTGCCTGGTACCAACCCAGTCTGCCGACAGGCTTCAAGGAGCTGGCCCCTGTTCGGGTGCTCGACAGTCGCAACGCAATTGGTGTCGCCGGAAAAGTGCTGCTGGGGACCGGTTCCATCACAACGGTCGCTCTGGCGGGACGGGGCGGCCTGCTGGCCACTGGCGCCGAGGCGGTCACGATGAACATCACCGTCGATCAGCCCCAGGGAGGCGGCTTCCTCACGGTATTTCCATGTGGGCAGGACGTTCCCACGGTGTCGAATCTCAACTACGCCCGCGGGCAGACGATCGCCAACCTCGTCACTGTCAAACTGGCGAGCAACGGCACGGTGTGTATCTTTACCTCGGCCTCCTCGCACGTGCTGGCTGATGTCGCCGGCTACAGCACGATGTCGCCGGACACCAACTGGGTGACCCGCCTCACCCGATTGAGCCAGCCGATGGCTGGCGTGGCACAAACCGACCCGATCCAGCTCTTGAGCCATGCCGCGATCGCGTCTCGGCGTTTTAAGCTCGGCTGAGCACCAACACGGGGATGATTCGACCGCCAGTGCGGGCCTGGTAGGTGTCGTAGCCCTGATAGACGTCGAGAGCGAGTGCCCACAAACGGTCACGCTCGGCTCCGGTCGCCTCGGTTACGCGGTAGCGGCCGCTTCGGTTCTTGGCGATGACATCGCACTCGGGATGGGCCTTCAAGTTGTGATACCAGGCCGGGTTCTTGGGCATGCCACCCGTGGACGCGATCAGGATGATGTTGTCCCCATCGACGGCGTACACCAACGGCGTCTCGCGTGCGGCACCTGACTTCGCGCCGGTGTGTTTCAGCAACAACACGGGCTGGCCGACCATCGTGCTCCAGCGCCCGTCGGTCTTCTTCAACAGCAGCGGATCGATCTTCGAACTCACCGCCATGATGTACAAACTTCCGGCTCTACTCGACGCAAGCTTCGTTGCCACTCGTTTCAGCGGGCTCATCTGTTTGCTCATGGCCCGAGGTTACCCGAGCCATACGCTGATCAGACTTCGATGAAGATGCACTCGCCGGGGCACTCTTCGGCGGACTCGATGACCACGTCAAGCTGGCCGTCGGTGAAGTTGGCCATGCCGTCGCCGCCTTGCGGGTTGCCGGACGCAGTGGCAAACACCTTGCTGCCTTCCTTCACGTACGCCAAGCCGTCATCAAGCAGCACAAAAACAGCCGGCGCGATTTCCACGCAGATGCCGTCACCGGTACAAAGATCCTGATCAATCCAAACTTTCATGACCTCACCGACCGAACATGCGGCATTGTCCGAGCGAAGCGAGTCTGAACGCCGGGAGCGGTAGCGACCAAGTGAGGCATGTCACGGCTCGATGAAGATGCACTCGCCGGGGCACTCTTCGGCGGACTCGATGACGCCGTCCATCTGGCTGTCGGCGAAGTTGGCCATGCCGTCGGAACCCTGGGGGTTGCCCTTCGCGGTAGCGAAGATTTTGCTGCCTTCTTTGACGTACGCAAGGCCGTCATCGAGGAGCGTGAAAACTTCGGGGGCGATCTCTTCGCAGAGGCCGTCGCCGGTGCAGAGATCCTGATCGATCCAGACCTTCATGATGAGCGATTCCTTGTTGGTGTAGTGGCCGTGTGGAAAATACACGGTGTAGCCGGTGAAAACAACGCTACCGCCTAATCGGCTGAGACGCGCGGCGCATGAGGTCGCATGGTTCATTTTCAGCGATACGGCACCCACAACGCGTGATTAGGCGTGTAGCTTGCTTTTCAGGGAGGTAACTCGATGTCGGACGCAGCATATGAGCGGCGGCTCGCGGCCTATTCGGAAGAACTGGCAGAGCTACGTGAACAGTCGAAATCACTGGAGGAAGAAGTCATCGCGCTTCGGCGCAAGCTCCTCGACGCGCCCAAGAGAATGCGCACCCTTGAGGAGCGCCTGCTTGATACCAAGGGCCAACTGGCTCAGGCGGTCGGGCAGAACGAGAAGTTGAGCTTCACCCTTCGCGAAGCCCGTGAACACATTGCGCAGCTCCGTGACGAGGTGGAGAAGCTTACGCAGCCTCCGTCTGGCTATGGCGTGGTGGTCGGTAAGAACGATGACGGGACGGTCGATGTCTTCTCGTCCGGTCGCAAGATGCGGGTCAGCCTGCACCCCGACATCAGCCACGACACCCTCGAGCGTGGTGCTGAAGTCGTGCTGAACGAGAGCTTCAATGTCATCCTCGCCCGCCAAGCCGAACAAAACGGCGAGATTGTCAGCATCAAAGAGCTTCTCGACGACGGCCTTCGCGCCATCGTGGTTGGTCGTGCCGACGAGGAGCGCGTTTGTGAGCTTGGTGATTCGCTGCTCGGAGTGAAGCTTCGATCGGGTGACATGATGCGGATGGACAGTCGCGCCAGCCTGCTGGTCGAGAAACTGCCCCGCCCCGAAGTGGAAGATCTGCTGCTCGAAGAAGTGCCCGACGTCAGCTACGAAGACGTCGGCGGTCTCGACAGCCAGATCGAGCAGATTGCCGACGCCGTCGAGCTGCCGTTCCTGCATGCCGAGCTGTTCGCCGAACACAAACTGCCGGCACCCAAGGGCATCCTGCTTTACGGCCCTCCAGGTTGCGGTAAGACGCTCATCGCCAAGGCCGTGGCCAACTCGTTGGCCAAGAAGGTGGCCGACAAGATGGGCGACGGCAAGGTGAAGAGCTACTTCATCAACATCAAGGGCCCGGAACTGCTGAACAAGTACGTCGGTGAGACCGAGCGGCAGATCCGGTTGGTGTTCCAACGCGCCCGAGAAAAGAGTGAAGAGGGCTGGCCGGTCATCATATTCTTTGACGAGATGGATTCGATGTTCCGTACCCGAGGTACCGGCATTTCCAGTGATATGGAATCCACCATCGTGCCGCAGTTGCTCGCCGAGATCGACGGCGTGGAAGGCCTGCGCAACGTCATCGTCATCGGTGCCACCAACCGCGAAGATCTGATCGACCCTGCCATTCTGCGGCCAGGTCGACTCGACGTAAAGATCAAGATCGAGCGTCCGAATGAGGTGGCCGCCCGTCAGATCTTTGCCCGTTATCTCACGGCCGACATTCCGTTGTCGGCCACCGAGGTGAAGAAGTCCAAGGGCGATGTCGACAAGGCGTTGGCCGTCATGATCGAGGCCACCGTTACATCGATGTACGAACTTGAGGACAGCAACCGCTTCCTCGAAGTCACCTACCAGAGCGGTGAGAAAGAGATCCTGTATTACAAGGATTTTTCGTCCGGGGCCATGATCGAAAACATTGTGCGCCGCGCTAAGAAGCTGGCCATCAAGCGGCTCATCGCCGGTGGCGAAAAGGGCGTCAGCACCCAGGACCTGATCGACTCGATTCGCCAGGAATTCAAGGAGCACGAAGACCTTCCGAACACCACCAACCCCGACGACTGGGCCAAGATCTCCGGCAAGAAGGGTGAGCGCATCGTGTTCATCCGCACGTTGGTGAAAAACGTGGAAGCCGATGACGCAAAGGGCGGTCGCGCCATAGAACGGGTTGCGACCGGGCAGTACCTGTAGCCACACACGGTCGAGAACCACAGATAGGGTGCGGAATATGGCGCTGCCGAAGGTCATCGGAATCGAAACGGAGTACGGCATCGTGGTGCGCGGCGTCGCCGATGCCAACCCGATCACGTCGTCGTCCCTGCTCGTCAACGCCTACCTCGGTCAGTATACCGACAAGATTGCCTGGGACTTCGAAGACGAGACGCCGGGCGTCGACGCACGTGGCTACCGGGCCTTCGACGCCATGCCACCCGAGGTCGAATCCCACCTTGCCAACGCGGTGCTCACCAATGGTGCGCGCTTCTACGTCGACCATGCGCACCCGGAAATCTCCACACCCGAATGCCGCGACGTGGTGGAGGCTGTGGTGTTCGATCGAGCGGGGGAGGAGATCATGCGCCGGGCCATGGCCGCTGCCAACGCGGCGCTGCCGAACGGCGAAGTGGTGGTCTACAAAAACAACTCCGATGGCAAGGGCAACAGCTACGGCTGCCATGAGAATTATCTGCTGGCCCGTGAGCTTCCGTTCGGTCGCCTGGTCAGTCAGATCACGCCGCACTTCGTTACCCGCCAGCTGATCTGCGGTGCCGGCAAGGTCGGCTGCGAATCACCAGGCGTGTCGGCCAAACAGGTGCCGTACCAACTCAGCCAGCGCGCCGACTTCTTCGAGGAGGAAGTGGGGCTGGAAACCACCGTCAAGCGACCCATCGTGAACACCCGTGACGAACCGCACTGCGACAGCCAAAAGTACCGCCGTCTCCATGTGATCGTGGGCGACGCCAACATGGCCGAGGTCTCCACCTTTCTCAAGCTCGGCACCACCGCCATTCTTCTGGCCATGATCGAAGACGACGAACTGGGTGACGACCTTGCGCTGCACGATCCGGTCTGCGACATCCGCGCCGTCAGCTTCGACCCGACGCTACGGGCACTGGTCACGCTGAAGGATCGCCGCAAGATGACCGGCCTCGAAGTGCAGTGGGAACTGCTGCGACGGGCACGCGTCTACCAGGAGATCCACGGACTTGAATGCCTCGGTGAAGAAAGTATCGGCAAACTGGTGCTTGAACGGTGGCAAGAGGCCCTCACCGGCCTGGAAGGCGACCGCTCCACGGTGTCTCACATGATCGACTGGGTGGCCAAGGAACGGGTGCTGCGGGCCTTCCAGGAGCGGCATGACATCGGGTGGAACGACGCCAAGATGCGTGTCCTTGATCTTCAGTACCACGACGTGCGCCCCGAGCGCAGTGTGTCGGCCCGGGCCGGTCTCGAGCGGCTCACGATTGACCAAGATATCGACCGGGCGGTCCACTTCCCGCCGCTTACGACCCGCGCCTACTTCCGAGGCCGCTGTCTCGACAAGTTTGCCGACGACATCGTCACTGCCAACTGGGACAGCCTGGTGTTCGACACCGGTCACAATTCGCTGCGGAGAGTGCCGATGATGGAACCGCTGCGCGGAACCGAGGCCCATGTGGGTAGGTTGATTGATGAAAGTGATACGGCCAACGAGTTGCTCCGCAAACTCGGGGCCTAGGAGCGAACATGACCGAACGTACCCAGAAGCAGAAACCGGCACCAGAAAAGACCGCCGAGGTCGAGGAAGTTGCGCCTGCCGCCGGCAAGCAGGGCGAGAAGATCAAGGCCGATCTTGATGACCTGCTGGACGAGATCGACAGCGTGCTTGAAGACAACGCCGAAGAGTTCGTGAAGAGCTACGTCCAAAAGGGCGGCCAGTAAGCCAATGGCGACGGCGCAGCGCTTGGCGGTTTCGCCCGGTAGCCTGCGTGCGCTATGTCGATGCCGTTCTTCACACCTGCCACCGATCCCGGTACGAACTTCCCAGAGCTGCTGAAGCGCATGGGTCTCACTGCTGAGCCGACCGGTGACGGGGGCGAGTTGTCTGTTCCCCATGCCACCACGTGCGTGGCCATCCGATTCGCCGACGGGGTTTTGATGGCGGGCGATCGCCGGGCCACCTCTGGGAACCTGATCAGCCATCGAGCCATGGAAAAAGTCGTCGCGGCCGATCGGTTCAGCGCGGTCGCTATAGCCGGTGCAGCTGGTCCGGCCATGGAGATGGTCAAGCTCTTCCAGTTGCAGCTGGAGCACTACGAGAAGGTCGAAGGCGCGGCGCTCAGCCTCGAAGGTAAGGCCAACACGCTGTCGGCCATGATCCGCGGCAACCTGCCCGCCGCTATGCAGGGCATGGTCGTCGTGCCGATCTTCGCCGGCTGGGATGCCCGTCGTCTTACCGGCCGCCTGTTCGCCTTCGATGTCACCGGCGGCCGTTACGAGGAGACCGACTACGTGGCCACGGGTTCGGGCAGCCTGCACGCCGGCACCGTCGTGAAGATCGGGTACAAGAACGACCTCACCCGAGACCAGGTGATCAACCTGTGTCTGAAGGCGCTGTGGGAAGCGGCCGATGCCGACTCCGCCACCGGCGGACCCGATCCGCTGCGTGGGATCTACCCGACGGTTGCCACGGTGACGACTGACGGATACGTCGCGGTATCGGACCTCGAACTGAAGACCCGCTTCGAAGCCATCGCCCCGGAGGTGCAGGCCAAATGAGCATGATGTCGTCGTACGTTTCGCCCGAACAGGTCATGAAGGACCGCGCCGACTACGCCCGCAAAGGCATCGCCCGCGGCCGCAGCCTCTGCGCGCTGGTGTACAACGAGGGCATTGCGCTGGTGGCCGAGAATCCCTCCAACACGTTGCGCAAGGTGTCCGAGATCTACGACCGCATCGCCTTCGCTGCAGTTGGTCGCTACAATGAGTTCGACCAATTGCGGGTGGCCGGAGTTCGAGCCGCCGATCTGAAGGGCTTTCAGTACAGCCGCGACGACGTTGACGCCCGCAGCCTCGCCAACAACTACGCCGGCATACTCGGCCAAATTTTCACTCACGAGATGAAGCCGATGGAAGTCGAAATCCTGGTCGCCGAGGTGGGCTATGCCACCGCCGACAGCCGCCTGTTCCACGTGCTCTACGACGGCACCGTGATGGACGAGCACAACTACAGCGTGCTCGGGGGAGAGGCCGAGGCCATCGCCGCCCGTCTGGCCGAGACGTGGACGGCAGATCTCGCGTTTGGTGACGCGCTCGCCATGTCTATCACTGCGCTCGCCGGCCCCGATCGCACCTTGGCACCAGCCGACCTCGAAGTGGCCACGTTGTCGCGAGGCGAGAGTAGGCGTTGCTTCAAACGCCTCAGCGACGACGACGTCACCGCCGCGCTTCCCGCTAACTGAGCAGTACTCGGGCGAGGGGGATCGCAATCATGAGGATGAAGCCGAACAGCAGGAACAGACCGAACCGCTTGGTGACGCGGCGAGTGTGCTCCTCGTCGTCTTCCCGATCGAGAGGCTCGGGTGTGAGCAACTCCTTCGCGTGCTCCAGCTGCGAGGTCAGTACCCAAACCTGAACCGGTCCACCCGGGTAGGCCAAGCCGCCACTCTCGCGAGCTTCAGCCACCAAACCCTCGGAACCCAGGCGAGCAACGAGCACCCGCGCGTCGTAGTGCGACGTTGTCACCAATCGGCTCATCGCGAACTCATCAACCACGGCTGCGACCATATCTCCTTCGTGCGGAATACGTGGGTAAGGTGCCCGCATGGAGCGGAGGATTTTCGGGCTCGAGAATGAGTACGGCGTTACCTGTACATTGCGCGGGCAGCGTCGACTGAGCCCGGATGAGGTGGCCCGGTACCTGTTCCGTCGGGTGGTCTCATGGGGTCGCAGCTCGAACGTCTTTTTGGTCAACGGGGCCCGGCTCTATCTCGATGTTGGTTCGCACCCCGAGTACGCCACGCCCGAATGCGATTCCATCCACGACCTCGTGGTGCACGACAAGGCGGGGGAGCGGATTCTCGAACAGTTGCTCGGCTCGGCCGAGGACCGGTTGAAGGAAGAGGGCATCCGCGGCGTCATCTACCTCTTCAAGAACAACACGGATTCAGCGGGCAACAGCTACGGCTGCCATGAGAACTACCTCACCAGCCGCAATGACGATCTTGGCCACTACGCCGAAGTGCTGATTCCGTTCTTTGTTTCCCGTCAGATCTACGCCGGCGCGGGCAAGGTATTGCAGACTGCGCGTGGCTCCACCTACTGCATCGCCCAGCGGGCCGAGCACATCTGGGAGGGCGTCAGCTCGGCCACCACCCGCAGCCGGCCCATCATCAACACGCGCGATGAACCGCACGCCGACGCCGAAAAGTACCGGCGGCTGCATGTCATCGTCGGTGACTCGAACATGAGCGAGTACACCAACTTCCTTAAGGTTGGTGCCACCGCGTGCCTGCTCCGTATGTTGGAAGATCCGGGCTGCGTGCTGCGCGACATGACCCTTGAGAACCCCATACGGGCCATCCGTGAGATCAGTCACGACATCACCTGCAAGCGAGAGGTCCGGTTGGCCAATGGGCGAGACCTGTCCGCGCTCGACATCCAGCGTGAATACCTCGACCGGGCGCTGCGCTACCGGGACACTCGCGGTTTCCGGCCCCTAGAGTTGAAGGCGCTCGAGATGTGGGAGCACGTCATCACCACCATTGAACGTGACCCGCTGGAACTCGACCGCGAGGTCGACTGGGTCATCAAGTACAAGCTGCTGGAGGCCTACCGGTCCAAGCACGACCTGCCCCTCAGCCACGCCAAGATCGCGCTGATGGACCTGCAGTATCACGACGTAAATCGGGATCGCAGCCTGTTCTACCTCATGCAAAACAGGGGCTTGATCGAGCGCATGGTGACCGATGAGGAGATCGACACCGCCATGGAAACCCCGCCCCAGACCACACGAGCGAAGCTTCGGGGCGACTTTATTCAGGCGGCGAAGGAGAAAAAACGGGACTATACGGTCGATTGGGTCCATTTGAAGGTGAATGACCAGGCCCAGCGCACGGTGCTCTGCAAGGATCCGTTTCGTAGCAAGGATGAACGCGTAGAGAAGCTGATCGCGTCTTTGTAGTGAACGCGTATAGCCTGACTCGCTGTGACGGAACAGCGCGACGGATCATCAACATTTTCGTGGTCCGAGCATCTTGAGGGCGGCGGTACCACTGCGACGGCTGTGCAGGTGAAGCCGGAAAGGGAACGCGACGGGCAGGTTCGCAATCTGCTCGAGTGGACCTATGTGATCGTCGGCGCGCTCGGCATTGCACTGCTCATCCGGGCCTTCCTGCTCGCGTCGTTCTTCATTCCGTCGGTCTCGATGGTGCCAACGCTCGAAGTGAACGACCGCGTGCTGGTCAACAAGCTTTCGTACAAGTTGCACGATGTCCACCGTCAGGACGTGGTGGTATTCGAACGCCCACCCCTCGAGCTTGACCTCAGCATCAAAGACCTCATCAAGCGAGTCATTGGTTTGCCAGGTGACGTGGTTTCGTTCAAAGACGGCAAAGTGCTTGTGAACGGTGATCTGCTCAACGAGCCCTATCTTGCACCGGGTATCCGCACCGAACCCAAGAATCCGACGGGAGACTCGATCACCGTCCCGCCGGGCCACGTGCTGGTACTCGGTGACAACCGCACGAACTCCACCGACGGGCGGATATTTGGCCCAATCGATCAGAAGCTCATCGTTGGTCGCGCCTTCGTGATTGTGTGGCCGTTCAGCCGCGCCGGCGGCCTTTAACACTGCAATTGATCGCGCCCCCATAGCCTCAGTTGGTGTCCTCAGACCTGCGTCCTGACGAAGAATCAGCAGCCCACAGTGCCTTTTTTGACACTGCTAGCTCCCGCTCAAGCAGTGTCGCCGGTGCGCGCCGTCAGCAAAAGCTCGGTCGAGTCCGCAGCCTGCGCGAGTGGGCCACGGTCATCGCTGGCGCCATCGGGATTGCGCTGATCGTCCGAGCGTTTCTGCTCGCATCGTTCTTCATTCCGTCCCCATCAATGACCCCCACGCTGCACAACGGTGATCGGGTGCTCGTCAACAAGTTGGCGTACCGCCTGCATGACGTGCATCGCGGCGATGTGGTGGTGTTCGAACGTCCCCCCGAGCTGAAGGATGCGCCGGAAGTCAAGGACCTGATCAAGCGGGTCATCGGGCTTCCGGGTGAGACGGTCGAGTTTCGCGAGGGCCGGATCCTTATCGATGGTCACCTTCTGGATGAGCCGTACCTTGCGCCAGGTATCACCACTGAGTCCAAGCCTGAGACGGGAGATTCGATCACCGTTCCTCCGAGCCAAGTGCTCGTACTCGGTGACAACCGAACAAATTCCACCGATGGACGAGTGTTCGGACCGATCAGCCAGAAGCTGATCGTGGGTCGCGCATTTGTGCTGTACTTCCCGATGAAGAATCTCGGCTTCCTTTAACAAGGTGCGGAAAATTTCTCGTCAAGGTGTTGTTTGACGCCTCCGACCGGAGGATTCGCGTTGAGTGCATCCGACTTACCGGTGCGCTCCAATGCACCACATCGAACGGAGTGTCATGGTGCACTCCGATGCACCGATAAGTCTGACGGGTGAAAACTCCCTCCCTGTCAGTAGCCGCGACAACTTGCACATTGGCGGCCAACGTAGCCTTCGCCGCACTAGACGCTCATGGTGGTGACGTCCGGGTTCGACTGCCCCGTTATCGCTCCGTACCTCTGGTAGGGGGTGGCCGGGTGCACGGACCACCGACCCTTCATCCGATGAGGCAATGACCTAGGCGTGTGGACCGTCACACGCCGGGCTCGTCGACATCGTCAACATGCTCAAGCCGGTCGAGGATGCCGCGGTCCTCTTCCCCGACGGCTGCGTCCACGGCTGCCTCCACGACCTTGAGGTCAACAATCTCGAGAGTCGCTGTGTTGTACTTGTCCATCAACCATCGCTCTGGATAGGCGTGATCGGCAGAGGCGATAGTCCGCCTGACCGTGTGATAGTTCACCGTGGCTCCGATCCCGGCGCCCAGCACCGGTACGCCCTTGGCGACGCTTCGCTTCGCCGTATTGAGCATCAACGCTCCATAGATGCGGAGCATCATGTTGTAGAGGGCGCCTTCACTGAGGTCCTGGACAGCGCGCTTCGCCGCAAGGTCCAGCGCCAGTTGCCGAACCTGGCGGAGCGCCTGCGCTTTGGCAGCGTCTGCTGCAAGTGTGCCTGCGAGGAGGCCGATCATCATCGCTCGCTCAGCGGGTCGGGTCGGGTCAGGTCATAGCCATAGTGAGCGCCCACGTAGGCGGTGCCCTGGATGGAACCCACGGACACAGCGGCAGTGTCGGCGACGATGGCCAGTGCAACAATCCCCGCCGCTGGAAGTGCCCCCATCCCACCGGTGGCGGCACCGGCAGCGGTGGCGCCGCCGGCCACGAACCCGGCGGCAGCCCCGTGACCCGCAGCTAGCGCCGCTCGCTTCCTAGCGTTCTTCGGGGCGCGCTCGTCGAGAGTGGCTAGGTCGAGGCTG
>JANMCE010000047.1:0-2244 GCA_031360915.1 Actinomycetes bacterium
TTCGGTGGGCGGTGACGTCGTCGGCATTGAGATCATGGAGCGCGGCGCCGGCATAGCGGTTGACGACCTGGTGGTGGCGTTGCCCGACCAGGAGTTGATCGGGCAGCTACGGGTGCAGATCAGCGAAGTGGACGGCGTTGAGGTAGAAGGCATCCGACCGATCGACTCGGCCCGTGGCGACCGTGACCTGAGCGCGCTCGACCTTGCTGCCGCCCTGGCCGAGCGGGATGCCGACGTGTTCGCGGTTCTTGTCGACCGTCTCTCCACCGAACTCAGCGCCGATTGGGCGGTCGTGGTGCACCTCGACCCGCCCCACATCCTGCATGCCCGAGGCGACGCACCGTCCGCGTTGTGGCTGGCGGGCTTCGTTGAGGGAGCTCGCCATCTCGGTGAGTCCGACCCGGCCCCGACCGGGGTGGTGTGGGCCCGCCTGCCTGACAACGGCGCGGCCCTGGTGATCGGCCGACAGGACTATCCGTTCCGGTGGCGTGAGCGCAGCGAAGTGGACGGCCTGGCCGCTATCGCCGACGCGTTGGTGCGGGTTGAGGCTGCCTCACTCGGGGGAGGCCCAAGCTCGTGAGTGCGCCACGGCCTTCAGCCAACGGGCGTGGAGACGGTCGGCCACCGTGCGGTCGGGGAATGGTTGCACCTCCACGTCGAGTTTCCACGTGTTGCCAACCGCATCGAGTGAAGGCCAGAGCCCCTCGGCCAAACCTGCCAGGAACGCGGCCCCTAACGCCGTGGTTTCCGGCTGTCGAGGGCGACTGACCGACACGCCGAGCTGATCGGCCTGGAACTGCAGCAAAAGCGGCATCACGCTGGCGCCCCCATCAACCCGCAGAGCAGTCACTGGTCGCCCCGACGCAGCCGTCATCGCTTCGATGGCGTCGCGAGTTTGGTAGGCCATTGCTTCTACGGCGGCCCGAGTGAGATGAGCACGGGTCGTACCGCGGGTGAGTCCGACAATGGTGCCGCGGGCATACGGGTCCCACCACGGGCTGCCCAGACCGGTGAAGGCTGGCACCAGATAGACATCGCCAGTGTCGGGAACCGACGATGCCAGAGGACCGGTTTCGGCCGATGACGACAAGATGCCGAGTCCGTCGCGCAGCCACTGGATAGTGGCGCCGGTAACGAACACGGCCCCTTCGAGTGCGTAGGTGAGTGGTCCGTCACCCAGCTGCCATGCAACGGTGGTCAACATGCCGTCGGCTGGTTCGGGACAGGTGTCGCCCACGTTCATCAACACGAAGCTGCCGGTGCCGTAGGTGTTCTTGGTCATGCCGGGCGATACGCACGCCTGGCCGAAAAGGGCTGCCTGCTGATCACCGGCGATACCCGAGATCGGTAACCCTTCAGGAATACCGCAGCTGTGCGACGTGACGCCGAAACGTCCCGAACTCGGCATCACCCGAGGTAACGCGTGGAACGGCACGCCGAGCAGGTCGCAGAGGTACGGATCCCAGACGCCGGTGCGGATATCGAACAGCATCGTGCGGCTGGCGTTCGAGGGGTCGGTGGCGTGCACGGTTCCGCCGGTGAGATTCCACAGGATCCAGGAGTCGATGGTGCCGATCAGCGTGTCGGGCGTGTCGGCCACGCCACCCTCGTTGAACAGCCAGCCGAACTTGGTGCCAGAAAAGTAGGGGTCGAGCACCAGCCCGGTCTTACGGCGTACTTCAGGCAGATGCCCCGCTGCCGTCAGTTGCTCGCAGGTGGCTGCGGTGCGCCGGTCCTGCCACACGATGGCTCGGTGCAATGGGGCGCCGGAGCGACGATCCCAGGCCACGACGGTTTCGCGCTGGTTGGTGATACCGATGCCGACGATCTCGTCGAACACTGATGCATGCAGTTCGTTGAAGGTCGTCTTGACGGCCTCCCAGATCTCGGTGGCGTCGTGCTCGACCCAACCGGGTTGAGGGAAGTGCTGCGTGAACTCACGGTACGACGAACCGGTAATCACACCGCTTTCGTTGACCGCCATAGAACGCACGCCGGTGGTACCGGCATCAATGGCAATAACAAGAGGCATGGGGCCTACTTACGTGGAGGTATCTGACGATTGCCGGCGTTGGTACGTGATGTCGCCGGAGGCCGGGGACGGTCGGCCACCGCCGTCTTCTTGCCCTTCGACACGCCGGGGCCGGCCGCCTTCTCGGCGGCCTTTCCGGCCCGCTTGGCGGCCATCGCCTCCATACGCCGCTCGCGCTGGGTGATCGGGTCCATACCGAACTTGGCCATGAT
>JANMCE010000078.1:0-16791 GCA_031360915.1 Actinomycetes bacterium
CGGTTTTGAAGAACTCGTTCGGGCGGGGAAGGTCGCTGCTGTCGGCGCGTCGAACTTCTCGGCCGATCAGTTGCAACGGTCGTTGGACGCCTCAACACAATGTGGTGTGGTGCGCTATTCGTGGGTGCAGAATTCGTTCTCGTTGCTCGAACGGGGGGATGCGAAAGACGTGCTGCCGCTGTGTGTAGAACAGCAACTGGGATACACGCCGTTCAGTCCGTTGGCGGGCGGTTGGCTGACGGGAAAGTACCGGCGCGGCGCCACGCTGCCGGCTGGCTCGCGCATGACCCTGCGACCCGAGCCCTATGCGCCGTACCAGGCCGACGGCGTGTTCAACGCGCTGGAGGCGTTGGAACGATTGGCTGCCGAACAAGGAACATCGATGGCGGCGATGTCTCTTGCGTGGCTGCTCGCGCAGCCCGGCATCACCGCCATCGTGATTGGCCCCAACCGGGTCGAGCAGATGACCCCAGCGCTCGACGCCATGCAGATGACGCTCTCGCCCGACCTGCTCGATCACCTTTCGGAGTTGTTCTTATGGCCATACTGATCCTGTCCGACCGCGACGTGCGCGAACTACTCGACATGCCGTCGTGCATGGCGGCTATGGAGACGGTGCTTGCCGACCTGTCGCGCGGCGAACTGTTCAACCCGTTGCGCTTTGTGGTTCGCCCGCCGGCCAACACCTTCATGGGTTTCATGCCCGCCTACCGGGGTGGTGCCGACGCCGTGTTCTCGTTGAAGGAAGTCGTCATCGCGCCTGCAAATCACGAGCGCGGCCTCGACTCGCATCAGGGCGGTGTACTGCTTCATGACGGCGTCACGGGCGAGTTGCGGGCGATGCTGAATGCCAGCGCCATCACCGAGATTCGCACGGCCGCAGTGTCGGCGGTTGCGACGCGGCTACTGGCCCGACCCGATGCCCGTCGGGTCGCCGTCATCGGGTCGGGGGTGCAGGGGCGCTCGCACGTTGCCGCCATGCAAGCTGCGATCGAGGGGGCCGACATCGTGATCTGGAGCCGCACGCGAGCGCATGCCGAAGCGCTCGCCGCCGCAACGGGCTGCAGCGTTGCGGACACGCTGGAGGAGGCACTCGACGGTGCCGATGTCGTGTGCACGACAACATCGGCCAAGGACCCCATCATCAGCAGACCCATGTTGCGAGCCGGCACGCACTACAACGCGGTGGGCTCCTCGGTTTCGCACGCTCGCGAGTTTGATGGCGCCGCAATTGCCGCTGCTTCCCTGTTCGTCGACCGACGTGAGTCCACCATCAACGAGTCGGGCGACTATCTCGGCGCGGTGCGTCAAGCGGGCATCGGCCCGGATCACATTCGGGCCGAGATCGGCGAGCTGCTCATTGGCTCGCACCCGGGTCGGACCTCGCCCGATGAGGTCACGCTGTTCAAGTCGCTCGGCATAGCGGTAGAAGATCTCGCTGCTGCCGAGCTTTGCGTGCGCCGAGCGAGAGAGCGCGGCATCGGTACGGAGGTGGCATGGTGATAGCGATTGAAGAGATTGAGGCAGCCCGCGAGCGGATCAAGGATGTTGCAATCCGGACACCGCTCGTGCGACTGCACGCGCCCGAGTCGCCCGCCGAGATCTGGTTAAAGCTGGAATGTCTGCAGCCGATCGGTGCGTTCAAGATCCGCGGCGCGGCCAACGCAATGCGCAGCGCGCCCGCAGGCGCTCTTGACCGGGGTGTGTTCACGACCAGCGCCGGCAACATGGCCCAGGGCGTGGCGTGGATGGCGCGTGAGTTGGGCATTCCGGCCACCATCGTCGTTCCCGGACATGCCCCGCAGACCAAGCTCGATGCCATCGAACGATTGGGCGGCACGGTCATCAAGGTTGACCTCGACCGCTGGTGGCAGGCCATGGTCGAGGGCTCCTACCCAGGTGTCGACGGCTACTTCGTGCACCCCGTGCAGGACAACGCGGTGATGGCCGGAAACGGCACCATCGGCCTCGAGTTGATGGAAGACCTCGCCGATATCGACGCCGTCATCGTGCCATGGGGCGGAGGCGGACTCACCTGCGGGATCGCCAGCGCCTTCCGCGCCCGCAGCCCGCACACCAGGATCTACTCCTGCGAGCCGGCCTCGGGTGCACCGATGCACGCTTCCTTCGCAGCGCGTGTGCCGACCCCGGTCGACTACGCGCCCTCGTTTGTGGACGGTTCGGGCAGCAAGTCGCTGCTGCCAGCCATGTGGGAGATCGGTCGCCACCTCGTCGACGGCACCTTTGCTCCTTCGCTCGATGACACGGCCGCGGCCGTGCGCCTTCTGTCATCTCGCGCCCGCGTTGTCGCCGAAGGCGCCGGCGCGCTCGCACTGGCCTCGGCGCTCACCGGCGGTGCCGGCACCGGTCGCATCGTGTGCATCGTGTCGGGCGGCAACATCGACCCGGCCCGCCTCGCTACTATTCTCAACGGCAGCACCCCAGACTGAGACGGCTCACGATCAGCAAACCTTGCGTGGCATTGTGGGAGTGGTGCAACACCCGTTTCGGCGCGCTCGGCGGCGGCGTGTCGATCGACCGGCATCTGCGCACTGAGGGCTATTCGTGGTGGGCGACCGAAGGGATCACCGATGTCGAGGTGGATGCTCTGGTCGAGCGGCCGGTCCTGATGGTGTTGAGGTGTTGTTCACTCATGACGCGCCCGTGTTGCCACCGGGTTTCAAGCCGTTCGGTGATGACGCGATACAGGCGGCGTGTGCTCGGTCGATCGAATAGGTTACCCGCGCTGTTGAAGCAATGAACCCGCGGTTATTGATGCACGGGACGGCTAATTCCAGTGATCACTGCACGGTGATATGACTATTATACATCATCGCAGGTGACTGTCCATTAAATTTGCGGCGACGCTGATTATTGAGTATGTTGGCAGTGTTGTCGGCGTCTTCTTGTTTGATGATGTCGAGGCGTGTGCCACGGGGAAACCACCAGCGGAACTGCCGGTTCTGGTTTTCGATCTGACCGCGTTGCCACGGCGAATGCGGATCACAAAACCAGATATCGATGTCGTACGTCGCTGCCAACGTTTCCCACTCGGCCCACTCCGAGCCCTGATTTACGACATTACTGGCGACCCTATCTCAGTTCGTGGGCACGCCATCGGTACGTCTGGTTGACTCCCGAAGTAATCTCGGGACAAGCTTCGGCGCTTGGGCTGCCGGGTCCAGCCGAGACATTACGTTAGCACCGGCTAGCGCTGCGCGAATAATACCAGACGGCGCTACCGCTGTCCTTCTCAACGTTGTGGCAACCGGAGCTGCACAGGACGGATTCTTGACAGTAAGCTGTGGCGGTACAGTTGGATAAAATTCCACATTGAACTACAAGTTTGGAGCCGATCGTTCGAACCACACCGTAGTTCCGCTTTGCTCAGGCCGGATAAATGTCTATTCCTCAGGAGCGACCCACGTTATCGTCGATGTTGAGGGGTATTACTATTCATAAAGCGATTCAAACCGGCATTGCTAACTCGCGACGCCAAAGACCACCGCCGTCGAGATTGGACATCCAGTGTCAAGTAGGCTTTAAGGCGTGAGAGCCTCCGCACGATACGCTTGGCTAGGACTCGTTGTCTTTGCCGGCTACCCCCTGTCGGCCTGTGGTCGACAGGGGGTAACAACCCGTGACGCACCGAACGCGTCGGTCCCCTGGTGCTTGCCCTCGATCCCCGAGGAGCCGCGTGTCTCCGAGGAAACGTTAGACGCCGCAGCCATCGCTGCCGCCAAGCAAGACATGGCGACACAGCCCTTCCAACAGGTCGAAGCTATCCGTTCCCGCTTCGCAAGTGACCCGTACTTCGGTGATCTCTGGCTACTTTCCGCGAGCCACGAACTTGTCGTGGCGTTCGCTCGGAGCATCGAGGGAGTCGACAAGGAACTTGCTCCGCTCATGGCAGGATCGACCTGGAACGTGCGGGCAGTCCGAGTCCAGTACCCGCTAACATCGCTCGATCAGCTAACGAAGGAGCTCAACGACAAGCTCTCCAACAACCAACTCCCAACCGACATCACAATGATCACTGGAAATGCGTATCTAAACCGAGTGGTCGTAATGCTGGCGAACCCAACTGACGCCGTCGCCACTAACCTCGTCAACCGCCTCCCGCGAGACGCTCGCTACTGCATCGACAGAGAACCTAACGCGCCGCCGTCACCGAAGTAGAGCTGCCGACGAGGGAGAGCCGGTAATAGCCGAAGGATGCTTCGAGGACGGCGATCTGTCGGTCATCCTTGCCAACCATGAACTCACGTTGCCGAGTTCACCCAGTTGTACCCGAATAATTGCTGGCCGCGTCGCCTGGCTCACCACTACGACAGTTTCCGACCACTCGCAGGCCTCGCGGTCGGAAACATCGTTCAAAAAGATTTTCTCCGGTCAACGCTGCCGATCGAAGCTTTCGCCGGATGCACCAACGTGCACAATAATCCATGAGCCTTTAGCGTGCCTCTTGGTGGAGGTGCGGTTCAGTTGGCACGACGAGAGCCAATCGCTGCACGATGATCGCTGCGGCAACAAGATTCGCGGCAGCGAGTGAGGGGGACCCGGTTGGTCAACCGTTTCGCATCGGACGCTTTCATCCCGCCGTACTGTGCGAGCCAGCGATGCCAACTCGACTCGGCGATCTCCAAGTGTCGACACACATCCGTGAGGTCCTTACCAGCGGCCAACACTTGTGGCCCTCGGCAAGCTTGTGGATGATCTGATCCGGCGTATGCCGCTGGCGCTTGTTCGTTGTCATAGTGCTGTACTTCTTCCTGCCCGTCATGGGCATCAGAGTTGCACAACACCTGAACCACTACGAGGGCCCACCTCTTAGCGGCCGAGGTAGGCGCGGCGGAGTTCCTGGTCGTTGGCAAGATCGGCCGCAGCGCCCGACAGCACGACGCGGCCGGTTTGGAGCACGTAGCCACGTGACGCGATAGACAGCGCCTGATTGGCGTTCTGCTCAACCACCAGCATGGCGACGCCTGCTTGGTTGACCTGCTGGATGATCTCGAAGCTGCGTTCGACCAGCACCGGAGCGAGACCCATCGACGGTTCGTCCATCAGGATCAGCTTCGGGCGACTCATGAGCGCTCGGCCCATCGCCAGCATCTGCTGCTCTCCACCCGACAGCGTGCCGGCCAACTGTTCACGACGCTTGGACAGCAACGGGAAGAGGTCATAGACACGGGCGAAATCGTCGGTGAGATCGTCGTTGCGAATGTAGGCGCCCATCTCGAGGTTCTCGACCACGGTCATCGGCGCAAAGACCCGGCGGTTCTCGGGAACGACCGCCATGCCCGCTGTGATTCGTTTGGGCGTGCCGTGCTTGGTGACGTCGTTACCGTCAAAGGTCACCGAACCGGTTGTGGGTGAGACGAGGCCGATGATGGTCTTCAGCGTGGTGGATTTCCCGCACGCGTTGCCGCCCAGCAGACACACCAACTCGCCGGCGCCGACCTCAAGGTTGACGTCCTGCAGGATGTGGATCGGGCCGTAGTACGTGTTGATACCAGAGAGACGAAGGATGGGTTCGGGGGTCACTTGGTGGCTGATCCCTTGCCGAGATACGCCTGGATCACGCCAGGGTCGGACGCGACGTGTTCGAAGCTTCCTTCGGCGATCTTGGTGCCGTAGTCGAGTGCTACGACTCGATCGCTCACGCCTTCCACGACGTGCATGTCATGTTCGATGATGAGCACGGTGAGCCCGAGTTCGGTGCGTAGCCGCCCGATGAGTTCGGTTATCTCGTTGGTCTCCGTGGGGTTCATACCCGCGGCGGGTTCATCGAGCAGCAGGAGCCGGGGCCGGGTGGCCAGGGCGCGAGCGATTTCAAGTCGGCGACGGTTCGCGTATGACAGCGAGTAGGCGGGTTGGTCCCAGCGATAGCCTTGCAGTCGGGTGCCGAAGAAGGCGAGCAGTTCTTCGGCGTGGGCATGCATGGCCTTTTCTTCCCGGCGGGCCTTTGGCAGCCCGAGTGCACCGGCAACGATGCCTGAGGTGTTGCGGCCGTACATGGTGGCCAACACATTCTCCTTCACCGTCATGTTGAGGAACAGGCGAAGGTTCTGAAAGGTACGGGCGATGCCGAGATCGTTTCTGCGGTTGGGGTCGATGCCCGCAATGCTCGTGCCGTCGAAACAGATGTCGCCCTTGTCGGGTTTGTACACGCCGGTGATGAGATTGAAGAGCGTGGTCTTGCCTGCCCCGTTCGGTCCGATGACGGCCACGATCTCACCCTCGTTGACGGTGAGATCGAGTGCTTGCATCACCTTTAAGCCGCCAAAGCTCAGCGACACCTCGGAGAGATCGAGCAGCCCCATTACAGAACCTCGACTCGCTTGATGCCGAAGAAACCCTGCGGGCGACTGGCCATGATGGCAACGAGCGCAGCCCCCACCAGCAATTGACGGGTGATGGAACCCTGTTCGGCCAGTCGGTTCTCCCATGCCAGCATGCCGATGTAACTCACGACACCAGCGGCGACCGGCCGCCATTTCGGTTGGAGAAGGGTGAGGCCCAGTCCGCCGGCGATCAGAGTAAGGAAGGCCACGTTGCCGAACGACACGCTCCTTGTGAGGTGGGGCACGAGCGCACCCGTCATACCTGCGAGTCCCGTTGCTCTTGGTCGTATCGACGTGCCGAACGCGGCGAGACCGAGGCGGACCAGCACCCCCGTCGCGATGAGCGCAATGAGGTACTGGGCGAGGCGTCCCCACGGACGAAGCCGTAGAGCCACGAACACCACCAACGCGCCGTAAACGAGTGCCCGTCCGGTGGACGGTGTGCGGAGCATCTCCGGTAGCACGGCCACGATGAGTGCACCGACAAAGCCGCCGCCGATGTTGCCGAGCCCACCGAGAATGGCGGCTGCGTACATGAGCACCAGGAAGGGCAGATCGAAGTTGCTGCCGAACACGGAGAGCTGGACCGATGCGAACAGGGTGCCAGCCAGCGCAGCTATGCCCGCACCGATGGCGAAAGCCACCAAGCGCAGACGGCGCACGGGTACCGACAGAATCTCGGCAGCCAGAGAGTCTTCGCGCATGGCGCGAAGGGCGAGACCTGACCGCGCGTTACGCAGTCGGTAAAGCAACAACATCACGACCACGGCCACGATGACGGTGACCACGTAGTAGCCGGTGATGGTGTGGACCTTCTTACCAAACAACGACAGTGGGTCGATTCCCGTCACCCCATTCGGGCCCCCCGTGAGGTTGAAGGGTTTGTTCGGCACGTTGTGACCGTTCAGGCTGAGCTGCAGACGGTCACCGTTGTTCACGATGCTCACGAAAATCTGTCCGAAGAACAGGGTGACGATGGCCAGGTAATCGCCACTCAACCGACGAGACGGCAACCCGAGCAGGAAGCCAAGCACTGCGGTGCCAAGCACGACGACCGGCACCGACACGAGCGTGGGCCAATGCAGGCCGAACTTCTCTGACGACAGCAGCGCATACGCGTACGCGCCGAAGCCGAAGAAGGCGACGTAACCGAGATCAAGCAGACCGGACCAACCGACCACGACATTCAAACCGGTGGCGAGCAACGTGTACAGCGCAACGGTGAAGGCAACACGAGTGGTGTAGTCGGTAGGTGAAACGAGGGCGAAGAGCAGCGCCAGTGCCCCAATGCCAAGCACGCGCCATTGCACCGGGGTCTGCACGAGCCGCCGACGGAGCTTGGCGAAGGGTCGGTTGTCGATACGCTCAGCGGCCTGCTCGACCCACTGGTCTTTTCCAATGGAGCGGGTGCCGGTCTGGGGGGCGTCTTCGTTGGCCATTAGACCTTCTTCAACTCCGGAACGCCGAACAGTCCGCGTGGTCGGGTCAGCAGGAAGCCGATGAGCACGACGAACACCACCACGTCATAGAACGTGGTGGATACGTAGCCCTGGGCGAAACTTTCGGCGAACCCGATGATCAGGCCACCGGCCATGGCTCCCTGGATTGATCCGATGCCTCCAACGACCGATGCGGTGAAACCCTTGAGGCCGGCCACGAAGCCCATGGTGTGGAACACACGGTTGTAGACAAGGCCGCTCATTACTCCGGCGACACCCGCGAGCGCAGACCCGATAAAGAACGTCACCATCACGACACGGTTGACGTCCATGCCCATCATCTGCGCGGCTTCAGGATCATAGGACGTTGCCCGCATCGCCTTGCCGAGCTTGCTGCGTCTCATGAAAATGTTGAGCCCGATCATCACGACCGCACTGACGCCGATGACCAACATGCGCATGACGCTGATGTTGAGGACACCCGCGTGAATGCCGCTGCTGACGTCGATGAGCTTCTCGCTCTCGTACCGCACGATGCGCGCACCGACTACCAACAGCATGGTGGCCTGCAGGAAGAATGACGTACCCAGGGCCGACACAAGCGGCGCTATGCGCGGTGATTGGCGCAGCGGGCGATACGCAAAACGTTCGATGGCAACGCCGACCAGGCCGGCGCCGAGCGCCGCAACGAGCATGAGCAGCGGCAGCAGAATCCCGACGGGGACCGACGGGTTGGCCGAGCCGCCGAGCACCTGCAACACGCCGTATCCGATGAAGGATCCGATCATGTAGACCTCGCCGTGGGCGAAGTTCAATAGCTTGAGCACGCCGTACACCAGGGAGTACCCCAGCGCGATGAGCGCATAGAGACTCCCCAGTGTCAGACCGTTGACGACCAGTTGGACGAATTGGGCCATCAGTGGTTCAGCGTGTTCACGGCGTGTATGGGTGGTTGTTCGTGGCCTGACTTAGGCGACGAGGGTGTACTTTCCGCCCTTGACCTGTGACAGGTAGAACTTGGCGCCGACCACGTCACCCTTGTCGTCGAGGGCCACCGGGCCACCGAGGATGGTGTTGTCGAGCTTGACCTTCTTCATGGCGGCGGTGACGTCGGCGCGGGCGCCGGGCTTGCCGTCCTTGCAGGTGGCCTTCACTGCGGTGGCCAGAAGCTGTGCAGCCACGTAGACGGGGGGACCGAAGGTGCCGAACTTGTCGTCGTAGGCCTTCTGGTAGGCAGCGACAACGGTGGCCGCGCTGGCGACGCCGCGCACGTCGGGAGCAAACGAGGTGACGTAGGCGCCTTCGAGCGAGAAGTCCTTCGGCGAATACACGCCGTCGCTGCCGACAACGACAGCCTTCTTGCCCTGCTCCTTCAACTGGGTGCCGAGCTGCTGAGCGTTGGCCGCAAGCTGCCAGGGCAGGAAGACGGCGCCGGTGTCGTCGGTGACCTTGGAGACCAGGGACGAGAAGTCGGTGGACTTCTGGGCGATGGACTCACGGGCAACGGTGACGTTCAGCGTTTTGAACGCAGCGGTGGCGGAATCGGCCAGGCCGGTGGAGTACGAGGTCTGATCATCGATGATGAGCACCTTCTTGGCCGCGATCTTCTCGGCGATGAACTTCGCCACGGTCGGGCCCTGCGCGTCGTCGTTCGGAACGACGCGGGCGAACGACGGAAGCTTCCCTCCAGTTAGACTGGTGCGTGTCGCGGAGGGTGAGACGTAGGCGAGGTTGGCCGCGGTCATAGCGGGCCCGACGGCCTCCACTTCCTGCGAACCGGCCGGCCCGAGAATAGCGACGACTGAGGTATCGGAGACGAGCTTTTGCGCACCGGTGGTGGCTTCGGCCGGGTCGAGCTTGGTGTCCGTTTCAACGAACGCAAAGTCCGTGCCGTTGGCCTTGTTGTAATCGGCCAAGCCGAGCTTGCCCCAGTTGAGCTGCTCCTGACCAATAGAGGCGGCGTCGCCGGTGAACGGTCCCATGAAGCCGATCTTGGCCGAGCATGGTCCGGCCGCAGCCTTGGCCGCAGTGGTTGCTGTGGGTGCGGCGGTCGTGGCAGCGGCAGCTGCCGTTGTGGCGGCTGCGGCTGTGGATGCGGCCGGAGCCGCGGTTGTGGCAGCGGTCTCTGTCTTCTTGCTGCTACCGCAGGCGGTTGCTGCAAGCGTGATTGCGAGCAGCGTCGCTGCAATTCTTCCCTTGGTCATGATCTCCCCTTTGAGATAGACGAGCGAGGTCGTCGTTTTCGGTGCGGCCGAACCGGGCCGGTGGCGGCATATTTTCACGGCAAAGCCGCAAAAACGGGTCGTTTCCAGGGTACCACAGGCGTGGACCGGCCAATCTCGCCTACGCACGTCGACGGGCTAGCGCAACAAGCAGCGATGCTTGTGGAGCCCGGCGAGGCAGGTGTCGACGTCCTCGTCGGAATTGTAAAGGTGCGGCGAGATGCGCAGATTGCCATCCCGGCATGACACGCCGATGTCCATCGCATCGAGGGCGGCCACCAGCGCGTTGTCGTCGGTGGACGCAACAGCCAGCATGGCGCCGCGTTGGGAGCGATCGGCGGGGGTGACGATGGTGGCGCCGAGTTCGTCCAGCCCGGATCGGAACCGGTCGATCAGGTTCTGCACGTGCGCCTCGATGGTGTCAGTGCCAGCCGAGAGCACCAGTTTGAGACCGGCCAGACCAGCGAACAGGTTGGGGACCGGGGGAGTGCCCGACTCGAATCGGCTTGCGGTCGCCGAGGGCGCGTAACGGCGGTGATCCATAGCGAAGATGTTCGAGTCGGCGAACCAGCCGGTAGCTGTCGGCGTATGCCCGGCGATGAGCGAGGGCCGCACATAGAGGAAGCCGAGACCGGCCGAACCCAGCAGATACTTGAGCGCGCCGCATGCCATCACATCGACATCGAGGTCGATGACATCGATGGTCATCGAGCCGACCGCCTGATACGCGTCGAGGGCGAGCAGCGCCCCCTTGGCGTGGGCGATCTTGGCCACGGCTTTCGGGTCGAGCTTGCTGCCGTTGCGGTAGCAGACATGCGTCATGATGACGATGGCCGTGCGCTCGTCCACCGCGGCCTCGATGTCCTCCAGAGTCACCGTGCCATCCCGCGCAGGCACAACGATGACCTCGGCGCCGGTCATGGCCTGGGCGTGCGCGATTTGGCCGGCCGTCGGGAATTCGAAATCGGTGATCACGATGCGGTTGCGTTCACCGGTAAAGTCGAGGCTTGACATGAAAGCCGACAGACCGGCCGAAACCGATGTCGTGACAGCTACCGACTCGAGCGGAGCGTTCACAAGTTGCGCCCACGCGTTGCGTACCAGCTCGTTGCGTTCAATCCATGCGCCCCACTGCGCGCCTTCGCGCTCCCAGCCATCGAGGAACTCGAGGTAGGCGGCCCGCACCTGGTGGGAAAGGGCACCTTGCGAGCAGGAGTTCAGGTAGACCCGATCTTCGAAGATCGGGAAATGCGAACGGAACTCCAGCGCTTCGGTTGGCACTAGATGAACTCGGCGAACTGGGCTTCGACTGCCTTGTGATCGTGCGCAAGTCCCGCTGACACACCCCCGGCCATATCGCCGGGATAGGCATCCTCGATGTCGTTCGACAGCGCATTGATCAATGCGGCCGCGGTCTCTTCGGTTGTCATCTTGGGGATCGGCAGGTGCGCGGTCAGTCGAGTGTCGACGGCGCCCGGCATAAACGCGCAGACGAATGTCCCCTGGCCACGCAGCTGCGCGCGAAGAGCCTGGGTAACTGAGTACAGAGCGGCCTTTGATGCACAGTACGTCGCCATGCCCGGGTGATTGATGCGGCTCAGGATCGACAGTACGTTCACGAGGGCGCCGCCGCCGTTGTCGGCCAACGTGGGCGTGAAGGCCCGGGCTACGGCGAGGTTGCCGAGATAGTTGACCTCGATCTCATGGCGGGCCCACTCGTCGTCGGATGCCCCGATGACCGGTGCGTTGTGATTGACGCCGGCGTTGTTGACCAAGATAGTGACGTCGCTGCACAGCGCGGCCGCTCGCGTTATCGACTGGCCGTCGGTGACGTCGAGATGCACTGGTACCACTCTGTCGTGGGTGAGGCCAACCTCGGCCCCGTCGACGCGGGTGGCTGCGTAGACCTTGGCGACGCCGGCGTCGAGAAAAGCCTTGGTGGCTGCCTGGCCAATACCGCCGCCTGCACCCGTGATGAGTACGACCGCTCCCTTGAGTTTCATCAGCCGACCGGCTTTCCGTCGCTGGAGGCCCATGCGGCCATCAAGGTGTTGGAGGGCAGCGATTCGTCCATGAGTTTTTTGGCCGTCTCGATGCCTGCGACCGGCAGCCCGGCCGGGTCAAGGGCGCCGATCTGCACGAGCACCGATGCCTGATCCCAGTAGATATGTTCGTTGAACAGTTTGTCACCGCGGAACTTCACGATGGCGACGAGCGGAATCTCGACGTACTTGCCGGTAGGCGCGACGCCGGGCAGCATCCAGTCGATTTCGCAGGTGTGCGTGAAGCAGAACAACATTTCATCCACCAGGCTGGTAGCACCAATGGTGCGCGACACGGGGATCAACTTGGTGTCGGGCGGGTTCGCGTTCACGAAGTGCCACTGATAGAAGCGGCTCAGCTGCTCTGCTCCGACGCCACCGGTCATCGTGGGGATGTGATTGACGTAGGGCTCGGCCACCATAGTGGCCATGGTGTTGTTCACCTCTCTGGTGGCGAACTCGAAGTAGCAGTGCTGATCCCACAACGTCGACAGGTCGTAGATCGGGCCGAGCACCTTGCGGAACAGCGCAATGGTGCGGTCGTAGGCCATCATCGATGACGGCTTGTCGTAATGGTCACCCTCGGGTCGGGAGAAGGCATGGTTCTGGCCGGCGTAGGTGAAGAAGCTGGCGTTGGTCTTGTGGGCGAACGCAGCCTGCACCGCATCTCTTGCATCGGCTGGCGCGTACTCATCGAGCTCGGCAAAGTGAAAGAGGATCGGGCACGTGATCTTGTCGACCTCATCGATATTGGCTTCAAGTCCGACGCCGTAGTAGCTGACCGCGCAGTCGACATCGGTGCGGGCCGCAGTGAGCATGGCCAGCTTGCCGCCGAGGCAGTACCCAACGGCACCAACTCCGCCGACCTGATCAGCGTCATTCCGTAACGCTGCGACCGTCGCGCCGATGTCGTCGAGGCCCCTGTCGACATCGAACTGCTGGAACAGACCGAATGCCTGCTGCCATTCCTCCGGGCTGTAGCCAAGATCGATACCTGGCTTGGTTCGCCAAAACAGGTCGGGGGCATAAACGACGTAACCCTCTTCGGCCAGCCGATCGGCGGTGCGTCGCACATAGCCATTCACGCCGAAGATCTCTTGGATCAGAACGATTCCGGGACCGGACCCCTTGGCCGGACGGGCAACGTACGCGTCGAACGAACCGCTCCCGTCAGCGGCTGCAATCGAGACGAAGGTACTCATTGTGTGCTCCCCTTAGCGTGTGTGGCGCAGATGTCGGCACTGTACTGCGGAGTCGGACCGGGTCGCTTGCAGGGAGCGACGCCCTGACTCACGCAAGGAAGTGATTTACCACTGCGGCCGTTTCGTCGAAGCGTTCCCAGTAGAGCATGTGACCGCAGTCGATTCGCTCGGTTTTCAGCTGGTCACCGAAGAGGTCGGCAAGGGCTTTCTCCACCGCAGGTTTTACGATGCCGGCCTTCTCAGCCACGACGAGCAATGCCGGGCGAGGATGGGCGATGGGGGGCAGTGGCGTGCAGAGTTCACCCCAGCCAGCGATCACGGCGGGCCGATGGAACCGGAATCGAAACCGGCCGTCCGGGTCCTGAACCAGATGCGCAGCGACGTCCTCTATGACGGCCGGGTTGATGGCATCGCCGAGGCCGTCGTTGCGGCCAATGGTGGCCTCTTGCACCGAACCGTAACCAGGGTCCGCTATCGATTCAGCGGCCCGTTGGTTGGCGGTGTCCGGCGCAAGAGCAAAGGCCGGATCGAGCATGACGAGTCGGGCGACGCGCTGGGGATGCATGGCCAGCAGCGCGAGGCCAATCACACCTCCGTAGGAGTGCCCCACCACATCAACCGTAGATAGGCCGTGGGAATCGAGCGTGTCGACCAGATCGGCGACGTGCTGCCCGATGTTCCACGGCCCGTCGCTGAGCGACCGCCCGTGGCCCCGCAGATCGACAGCGACGGTGTGTCGCTCGGGCCACGCCTCCTCGGCGAGCCGACGGAATCGCTGCCCGTGGGCGGTGATCCCGTGGATGGCGAGGATAGGCGGGCCGGTTGGCGTGCCGAGTTGGTGAACATGGAGAAGAGCCACACGGGAACGGTAGCTCTGATCAATCGCAGCGTGACCGCCAGTCGCGGCTCTTGCGGCTGTCAACACCCCAGATGAGGGCGGCGACATCAAGGACGAGGAAGAGGCCGAAGAGAACGAGGAAGAACATGATGAGCACCTTTCGTGATGAACCTTGCGTTCATTATCACGCCAAAGCATCTATCTGTCCAACGAATGTATATGCTAGTGACCATGCTGAACCTTGATGAACGTTGGGCCATCGACACCCGCCTGCTGGATGCATTCGCGGCCGTAGCCCGGACGAAGTCGTTCAGCAGGGCCGCCGAGGAATTGAGCTATGTACAGAGCGCGGTATCGCAGCAGTTGGCGTCGTTGGAACGGGTCGTCGGGCACCGCCTAGTCGACCGCGGGAGCGGACCGAGACCGGTGACGCTGACGGCGGCGGGCGCGGCTCTGTTGCCGCACGCACTGTGGATTCTCGATCGCCTGGAAACGGCGCGAGCTGAACTGCACAGCCTCGACTCGGGCAGCAGCGGCAGTATCAGCGTCGGTACCTTTCAGTCGGCCGGCGCTCGGCTGTTGCCCAGAGTATTGGCCGAATTCCGCGCTCAATGGCCCTCGATCTCGGTCTCGATCTACAACGAGGTTGACGACGGCGAGTTGCCCGGCCTGGTTCGGTCGGGGGCGCTCGACGTGGCGTTCGTTGAAGCGCAGAACGAACTTCCCGGACTCGAGTATCGGACTCTGATGAAGGACTCGTACGTGGCGGTAGTTCCACCCGGCCATCGTCTTGCGAAGCGCAAGTCGATCAAGCTCGAGGAGTTCGCCGGTGAGGACATGTTGTTTGGCGCGTCGCACGACACCTGCTCACTGCGTCTGGAGACGGCGATGCGGGTGATCGGGCTCGAACCGAAGGTGGCGTTTCGTGCGCTCGACAACATGATGCGCCAACGCATGGTGGACGCCGGTCTTGGCTGTGCCGTGCAGCCAGGTCTCACCGTCGAGCCCGGGCTGCGCAGCGGTGGCGTCATCGTGCAACTGGTGGAAGACATCCACCGAGCTATTGGCCTGACCTGGGCGGCCGACAAGACTCCCTCGTTCGCGCTCACATCGTTCATCGACGTGGCGACCTCGGTTCTGGCTGACCTTGCCTAGGGCGACGGATCCTGCAACAGGGCGCGAAGTGCGCCGAAGATGTTGGGCGCTGCGGTGACACAAAGGTCAGCGTTCTCCGGGCAGGGAAGTTCGGCCAGTGCACCGGCCTCGGTGGCGATGAGTGCTCCCGCGGCATAGTCCCACAGCTTGATGTCCCGCTCGAAATAGCCGTTCAATCGCCCGCATGCAACCCAGCAACACTCGAGCGCGGCAGAACCAAAGGCGCGTACATCGCGCACATTGGGGAGCAACGCGTGAGCGACGCGACCTTGCCGTTCACGCAATTCGGGCCGATAGGAGAACCCGGTGGCAATGAGCGCCTGGGCCAGGCCATCGCACGGCGGGACATGGATCGACTCGCCGTTCAATCGGGCACCGCCACCGAGGTGGCTGGAGAAGACTTCGTCTCTGAGTACGTCGATCACTGCGCCGGCCACGACCTGGCCGTTCACCGCTGCGGCGATGCTCACCGCGAAGATGGGTACTCCGTAGAGAAAGTTGATGGTGCCGTCGAGCGGATCGATGATCCACTGCAACGGTTGACCCGGGTTAGTGCCACCGCCTTCTTCCCCGAGCAACCCGGCCTGTGGCGTGGCGGCGCTGAGCAGTTGTCGCACCAGGTTCTCCGAGTCGATGTCGGTCTGGGTGACGATGTCGGTGGGGGAGGACTTGCTGCGCAGCGATGTGGCGCTTCCGTAGCTCGCACGGATGATGGCCGACGCGGCTCTTACCGTCTCTGTGGCCATTCGCTCGAGTTCAACCGGGCTGGGAATGCCTTCGGACTCAGGCACGACGGACATCGATGTCATGCCCGGCCAGGATGCCAACGGTGTCGTCGTCGACTCGTGAATCGGTGATCAGCACATCGATCTCGTCGAGCGAGGCGTAGCTGAACATCTGACCGTTGCCGAATTTGCTCTGATCGACAATGGCCACGACCCGTCGGGCACTTTCGATCATGGCCCGTTTGATGAATGACTCTTCCCGGTACGGGGTGGTGAGCCCTCGACGGAACGACAGGCCATCACAGCTGATGAACAGGACATCGACCTGCATTTGGCGAACGGCGGTGACTGCGCTGGCATCGATCATTGCGAAGGTGTTGGTGCGTACCCCGCCCCCGAGCACCGTGAGTTCGTTGATGCCGCGGCGCGTCAGAGTGATGGCCGAGATCAGCGAGTTGGTGACGACATGAACGTCTCGGTCGAGCGGGAAGACTTCGGCGAGGCGCTGCCCGGTGGAACCGGAATCGAGAATGACCGAACCCTGCCGCGGCACCTCGGCGATCGCGAGTTGCGCGATGCGAAGCTTCTCCTCCGCGTTGAGCATGTCGCGCGCGGCGACCATGGGCTCATGATTGAGACGCTCGATCGGTACCGCGCCACCGTGCACGCGGCGGAGCAGTTGGCGATCCTGCATGTCGGAGAGATCGCGGCGAATGGTCTCGGTGGTGACCTCGAACCGTTCGGCCAACTCCGACACGTCGACCGAACCGTGTTTCAGCGCAAGCAGATAGATGTCGTGTTGCCGGTTGTGCTGCAGCTTTCCG
>JANMCE010000093.1:0-17055 GCA_031360915.1 Actinomycetes bacterium
CTTGTTCATCAGTGCGATCCAATCGATGCTGATGGCCTTCGGGCAGGCCTGTTCGCACTCACCGTGATTGGTACAGGAACCGAAGTGTTCCTCCATCGTGTCCACCATTGCCTCCACCCGGTCGAATCGCTCCGACTGGCCCTGCGGCAAGAGGTTCAGGTGCGCAACCTTGGCCGAGGTGAACAGGTTGGCCGCGCCGTTCGGGCAGGCAGCCACGCACGCACCGCAACCGATGCATTCGGCGGCGTCCATGGCCGCGTCGGCGACGGTCTTGGGGATGAGGATCAAGTTGGCGTCCGGCGCACCACCGGTGTTGGCGGTGATGTAACCGCCGGACTCGACGATGCGGTCAAACGCTGAGCGATCGACCATGAGATCTTTCACAATCGGGAAGGCAGCAGCACGCCACGGCTCGATGGTGATCGTCTGGCCGTCGTTGAATTTGCGCATGTGAAGCTGACAGGTGGCGGTGCGCTTCTCCGGCCCGTGGGCCTGGCCATCGATCATGAGCGAACACGTGCCACAGATACCCTCGCGGCAATCGTGGTCGAACACGATGGGCTCTTTGCCGGAGTTGGTGAGGTTCTCATTCACCACGTCCATCATCTCCAGGAATGACATGTCGTCCTTGATGCCCGGCGCGGCGATGGTGTCGAAATGACCGGCCGCGGTCGGGCCGTCCTGGCGCCACACCTTCAACGTGAGATTCAGAATTTTAGACATGTCATGCCTCGCTCGGTCGCTACCGCTCCGTGTCGCGCGGACTCGCTTCGCTCAGACAATGCTGCGAGTTTTCTGCCGTGTAATGCGTTCATCAAAGGCCTTACTTGTAGGAGCGGACGGCGAGGTGGACGGCTTCGAATTCGAGAGCCTCTTTGTGCAGCACTTCGGCTTTGCCGTCGCCCGCGAACTCGTACGCCGAGACGTGCGCGAAGTTTTCGTCATCACGTTTGGCTTCGCCGTCTTCGTACTGATGCTCGGCACGGAAGTGGCCGCCGCAGCTCTCTTCACGGTCAAGCGCGTCCTTACACATGAGCGTGCCGAGCTCGAAGAAGTCATCCACCCGGCCGGCCTTTTCAAGCGACTGGTTGAGCGTGCCAGCAGTACCGGGAATGTTCATATTGGCCTTGAACTCGGCATGCAGCGCAGGCAGTTCGGACAGCGCCTTCTCAAGGCCGACCTGGGTGCGTTCCATACCGCAGTAGTCCCACATGAGCTTGCCGAGTTCACGGTGGTAGTAGTCAACCGACTTGGTGCCCTTGACCGCTAGGAAGCCGTCGTAGCGGGCCTTGGCGTCTGCTTCAACCTGCTTGAACGCCGCGTGATCGGTCGGCAGCGGCTTCTCGGAAAGACGCCCGGCAAGACCGTTGGCCAGCGTGGCCGGCAGCACGAAGTATCCATCGGACAAGCCCTGCATAAGCGCGGAGGCACCGAGGCGGTTGGCACCATGATCGGAGAAATTGGCCTCACCTGCGGCATAAAGATTGGGGATGGTGGTCTGCAACTCGTAGTCAACCCACAGGCCGCCCATCGTGTAGTGCACGGCTGGGTAAATACGCATGGGAACCGTGTAGGGGTTCTCATCGGTGATGCGGTCGTACATCTCGAACAGGTTGCCGTACCGCTCACGGATGATGTTCTCACCGAGACGATCGATGGCTGGACCGAAGTCGAGGTAGACGCCATTCTTCAGCGGCCCGACACCCATGCCCTTGTCGCACTCGACCTTGGCCGCGCGGCTTGCGATGTCACGAGGCGCGAGGTTGCCGAACGACGGGTAGCGGCGCTCAAGGTAGTAGTCCCGATCTTCCTCGGGGATCTGGTCGGGCGACCGAGGATCATCCATCTTCTTCGGCACCCAGATACGGCCGTCGTTACGCAGCGACTCAGACATCAGCGTGAGCTTCGACTGGAACTCATCGGACTGCGGAATACACGTCGGGTGGATCTGTGTGTAACACGGGTTGGCGAAATAGGCGCCCTTGCGGTGGGCCCGCCACGCCGCGGTGACGTTGCAGGCCATGGCGTTCGTCGACAGGAAGTACACGTTGGAATAGCCACCGGTAGCCAGGATGGTGGCGTGGGCCGAGTGGCTTTCGATCTGCCCGTTCACCAGGTCTCGGGTGGTGATGCCGGCACACACGCCATCGTGGGTCACCACGTCGATCAGCTCGGAACGATTGTAGAGCTTCACGTTGCCGAGACCGACCTGACGGGCCAGCGCCTGGTAGGCACCGAGCAAAAGTTGCTGACCGGTCTGACCACGGGCATAGAACGTGCGGCTGACCTGCGCGCCGCCGAAGGAGCGGTTGTCGAGCAGACCACCGTACTCACGGGCAAATGGCACGCCTTGAGCCACGCACTGATCGATGATCTGTACCGATGCTTCGGCCAAGCGGTGCACGTTTGATTCACGAGCGCGGAAGTCGCCGCCCTTAATGGTGTCGTAGAACAAGCGGTGGACGCTGTCACCGTCGCCGCGATAGTTCTTGGCGCCGTTAATCCCGCCTTGGGCCGCGATGGAGTGGGCGCGACGGGGCGAGTCATGGAAGGTAAACGCCTTCACCTGGTAGCCCATCTCGCCCAGCGTTGCCGCCGCCGATGCACCGGCCAGACCGGTGCCGACCACGATGATTTCGTACTTGCGACGGTTGGCCGGGTTCACCAGCTTGGCGTCAGCCTTGTAGTTCTCCCACCGGTTAGCCATCGGGCCGGACGGAACTTTGGACTCGAGCATGATCAGACCGCCTTATCGAGGATGCGGAAAAGCCAGGCGAACACGAAGCTCAGGTTGCCGAGGACAATCACGGCAGCGAAGCCGGTGGCGAAGTAACGACGGAAGCGGTTGAAGCGTGGGTTGTTGATACCGAGGCTTTGGAACAAGCTCCATGCTCCGTGGAACAAATGCACGCCGAGCGCCACGTTGCCGATGATGTAAATCAGAGCGACCGGAAAGTACGACAGGCTGGCACCGACGTTTCGGTAGACCTCGCCACGCACGTAGCCCTTGTTGAACCAGCCCCACGTGAAGTCGGCGAGGTGCCACAGCAGGAAGAGGGAGAAGATGACGCCCGTGTACCGCATAGTGCGACTGGCGAAATTGGCCGCAATGTAGTCACGCTTCGACTGGTACTTCACCGGACGGGCTTTTCGGTTCATCACAGTCAAGGCATACGCCGACTCGATGTGGAGGGCAAAAGCGCCGATCAGGCCGAGGCGGAGCAGCCACAGGGTGACCGTACGGGGAAGAATCGGCACCAGCAGCTCACGAAGAAACTCGCCGTACACATCGATGTCGTAGCGACCATCGGGCAGTTTTCCGATGTACATCTTGAGGTTGCCGATCATGTGGAAAAACACGAAACCCATGAGCATGAGTCCCGTTATCGCCATGATCCACTTCTTCGCCACCGCCGATCGATAGAACTCAACCAGGAACGGAGCCTTCTTGCGACTAGGTCGCACCGCAGTGCCCGTAACCGGGCCGCGTTTCATTACTTGAGCCATCAGCGTGATGCCCTTCTCGTCTCAGCGTTCAACGCCATATGGCGAAAGGTAGCTCCAATTCGCTTGACGAACGAACTTCACCGTGCCTCCTGCCAGAACGCGGAGTTTTCGCGATCGGCTCCGGGTTCCCTAGTATCCCGTCCAGCAATTTCACCCATGAGTCGCGCCCGGCGGGCGCGCTCCGTATCGACACCCCGGGGGGCAACACCGGTGACAAGTATTTTCGCCGCAGAAGGCGGCTATCAGGACTTCGTATTGCACGGGGGTGAATGGGTCGTCCTGATCCTTTCGGCCGTCTCTGCCGTCCTCGCCTTGGGCGTTGGCCTGTTCTTGATGAAGGACGTGCTCTCGAAAGATCAAGGCACGCCCAAGATGCAGGAGATCGCCCTAGCTATCCAGGAAGGCGCGCTTGCCTATCTGAAGCGTCAGTTCCGCACCATCCTCATCATCCTCGTGCCGCTTGCCGTCATCGTGTTCCTTACCTCGGCGGCCGTGGTCAAGCCTGACGGCACCGAGGCGCTCAGCTTCGGGCTGTCCGGAACCGTCCGCACCCTGGCCTTTGTGGCCGGGGCGTTCCTGTCGGGCCTCACCGGTTTCATCGGCATGCAGCTGGCAACGCGTGGCAACGTACGCACGGCCGCAGCAGCCAAGGGCATCGGCCCGAACGGCAAGCCGTCGATGCCTGCCGCCCTTGAGGTGGCCTTCCGCACCGGCGGCGTGGCTGGCATGTTCACGGTCGGCCTCGGCCTGCTCGGCGCCACCATCATCATCATGCTGTTCCAGAACACGTCGTCGGCCATCCTGATCGGCTTCGGTTTCGGCGGTTCCCTGCTGGCCCTGTTCCTCCGCGTTGGCGGCGGCATCTTCACCAAGGCCGCCGACGTCGGCGCCGACCTCGTCGGCAAGATCGAAGCAGGCATTCCCGAAGACGATCCTCGCAACCCGGCCACCATTGCCGACAACGTGGGCGACAATGTCGGCGACTGCGCCGGTATGGCAGCCGACCTCTTCGAGTCTTACGAAGTCACGCTCGTTGCCTCCATCATCCTTGGTGTCGCTGCGTTCAAGTCCATTGGTATGAACCCGGCGCTCGGCCTGGTCTTCCCGCTCGCTGCTCGTGCGGTTGGCGTCATTGCCTCAATCGCCGGTGTGTTCGCGGTGAAGGCGAAGGAGGGCGAGACCAACGCCCTCAAGCCGATCAACCGTGGCTTCCTGGTTGCCGGTCTGCTCACGGTTGTCGGCGTCGGCGCTCTGGCGCTCGGCTACGTCGGCAACTCGGGCACGGATGGTTCCTCTACCAACGCCGGCTGGAAGTGCTTCGGCGCCGTCGTGGTTGGCCTTGTGCTCGCTCAGGCGGTCAGCCGGCTCACCGAATACTTCACCGGCACCGAGTACGGCCCCGTGCAGGAAATCGCCGAATCGGCCCGCACCGGCCCCGCCACGGTCGTGCTATCGGGTACCGCATCAGGTCTCGAAAGCTCGGTGTACGCCATCATCGCCATTGCTATCGCGATCGGAATTGCGCTGGCGATGGGCGGCGGCAACCTGCAGTTCTCGTTCTACTTGGTCGCTCTGTGCGGAATGGGCATGCTGGCCACCACCGGCGTCATCGTGTCGGAAGACACCTTCGGCCCAGTATCGGACAACGCCGCTGGTATCGCCGAAATGTCCGGCGAGTTCCACGGTGAAGCCGAGCGCATCATGGTGTCGCTCGATGCCGTCGGCAACACCACCAAGGCCGTCACCAAGGGCTTCGCCATCGGTTCCGCTGTCATTGCCTCGGTCGCCTTGTTCGCCTCGTACATCGAGACGATCGCCAACGTTGACAAGAAGTTCATCGGCAAGATCGGCGAGGGCTTACCGTTCAAGGATGCCTACGACGCCGTCAAGATCAACGTCGGTGACCCGAAGACGTTCATCGGAATGCTCATCGGTGGCTCGGTGGCATTCCTCTTCTCCGCCCTCGCCATCCGTGCGGTGAGCCGTACCGCCGGCGTCGTGGTGCAGGAAGTACGCAAGCAGTTCGCCGATGGCAAGATCATGGCCGGCACCAAGAAGCCCGACTACGGCCCGGTCATCGACATCTGCACCAAGGCGTCGTTGCGCGAGCTGGCAACGCCCGCGCTACTCGCGGTGCTGACCCCGGTTATCATCGGCTTCGGCATCAACTACTACGCGCTCGGTGCGTTCCTTGCAGCCGTCATCCTCACCGGTCAACTCATGGCCAACTACCTGAGCAATGCCGGTGGTGCGTGGGACAACGCGAAGAAGTACATCGAAGACGGCCATGAAGGCGGCAAGGGCTCCGACGCTCACAAGGCCGCCGTCATTGGTGACACCGTTGGTGACCCGTTCAAGGACACCGCTGGTCCGGCGCTCAACCCGCTCATCAAGGTGATGAACCTGGTGGCCCTGTTGATCCTGCCTGCGGTCATCAAGCTGCAGGACAATGACGCTGCCCGCTACGCCATTGCTGCCGTGTGCACCGTGGTACTCATCGGCGCCGTCGCCTTCTCGAAGCGCAAAACCGACGCAATGGACGCCTAGCACCACTGAAGGTGGCCCCGGACTTCGTGTGCGGGGCTGCCTTCGTCTTTAGGGGGCTTTTTGGATGTAGCGGTCGAAGCCGGCGAGGGTGAACTCGAGCGTTTGACCATCGGGGCTGGCCAGCACATCACGGGCGAACAGATCGTCTCGCATGGCGACGAGGCCGGACGCATTCGGGTCGAAGCGGTTGGTGTCACCGAGCCGCCGACGGATCGTTTCGAAACTGGCCGTGCCACCTTCTTCGCTCAGCGCCTGCAGGAATCGGCGGTGGGCCGGCGAGAGGGCGCGATGGATCGGCTCGTACACGCTGGTGACCAGGTGCCGCTCAACCGCGGCCGCACCGATCGCAACGTCGTGCTCGGTGATCGGTCCCTCTGACGCCAGCCACGCGTGACGAGCCAGAAGTTGAGCGAAGGTCGGCAAGCCGCGGCAGCGACGCACGAAGGATTCGAGGCCGTCGAGGGTGAACGGCCGGCCGCTACGGCGCGCCGGTTCGACCACCGCTTCGGCGATGTCGTCCGGACCCAACTGGGACACCACAACCGTCTCGACGCCAACTTCGGCCACCCATCGATCGGCGAGCAGTCGGGGCAGCGACGCGAGGCCCGTCACCACCACCATGACCGGTAGACCGGCCTGCGCGGCGTTGGCAGCAGCAGACACCAGAACCGTGAGCTCATCGGCAACCGAACCGGGGGCATCATCGAAGATCAGGACGAGCCCGCTTTCGAGCTGTCGACAGAGTGTGCCGACCTCCTCGAGGACAACCGCCACGTCGTCGTGCAACCGACCGGACCACCCGATCTCAGGTCCGACGGAATCGGCCCCAACGGGAAGATCGACGCCATAGGCCAGGCCGAAGCTATGGGCGGCTCGCAGGAGCGCGTTGGTGGACGAAGGATCGTGGCGATGCTGACGCAGGTGGAGTGCCGCAGTGGCGAGCCCGCGGGCGACCTGTTGACCGAGGTCATCGGCGGCCGACAGGGTCACGATGGCTGGCGACCAACCCGTGTCGGCGGCCGAGCGGGCGAACTCTCGCACGAGTGTGGTGCGGCCGTTGCCAATCTGCCCAACCACTAACACGCATGACGACGGTCGTCCGTCGCGCAACGCGGCCAGCCGTTCTTTCAAAAGCTCAAGTTCGTTTGCCCGCCCGGCCAAAACAGGTGGGCGCGACCCTTGAGAAAATGGGCACGAGTCGTTCGCCATTACCCGCACTCTAGGTGACCTGACCGATACCTCTCGTTGTTCTACGGCAATTCTGGCGACGAAACGAGCCATCGCGACCATAGCAATGGTCCATCCGTCCCTGGTTTCGCCTTGAGCCCAACCATACAATGCGATCCGGCGCGGCGGGTCGCCTCTCCAAAGAACAACGCCGGCGTGAAAGTTGAGTGTGACATGAAGCGGGCTCTCTCGTTTCGAAGCAGGTTGCTTCTCGTTGTATTACCCAGTCTTTTGGTACTTGGTGCCCTCGGATTCGCGGCCACCTTGCCGCGTGTGGCCGCGGCGCGGATCGCCAAGAAGGCGGCGGCCAACGGCAAGGTGGCCGAGTCGGCCATGTTGCTGTTCGATGAGGTGCAGCAGGAGTCGACCCTATCGTCGCGCTACCTGCGCACGAAGGCCGAGGCCGCCAGAGCCGACCTCACGTTGCAACGAGCCAAAACCGATGCGCGCCGAGTTGCATTCCGCGCCCTTGTTACTCCCCTCGTGAGTGTGCCGGTCGACGGCGTGAACGGTTTGAGCAAACCCGGAGCCAGCGCCGCCAACGACATCGACCCGTTACGCGGTTCAGTTGACAACGTCGGTATCAGCCCTGACCAGTCGTTCGCCTCCTTTGCTCGCGTCCAACGATCGCTCGTGCTCCTGGCCGGAGCACTCACCCGCACCACCGGAGATAAGTCCCTGATCGATCTTGGATCGTTGATCACCTCCTATCTCGAGGCAAAAGAACTCAAGGGCCTCGTCTACACCTACCCGGCCGGGCGCCTCGACGGTACCCAATGGACGCCGAGCGAGGTCACCACCTTTGTCGGTCTGCAGGACAACGCCGACCGGGCGCTCGCCGCGTTCAAAGCGACCGCTGACATCGACACGCTGCGCGTCTACGGCGCTCTCGCCGGCAAACCCGAGGTCACCGAAACCGATCAGTTGGCGAGGGAGTTCGTCGCAGCCGGTCGTAAGAACGTAGCTATCACGTTGGCCAGCGACGCCTGGGTACAACGCGCCACCAAGGCCCTCGATGCGGTGAACAGCCTGGACGACAACCAGTTCACCGAGTACAACCGGAAGGCGGGCGAGATCGCGTCGTCGGAGCGTCGTTCCGCCGTCCTCTACGGATTGCTTGCCTTCGCCGGTCTCCTGTCAGCTGCGCTCGCAGCGTTCGTCGTGGGCCGCAGCCTGACCCGCCGTATGCGAAAGGTCACCAGCGACGCCCACAACATCGCGGTCGACCAACTCCCACAGGTCTTGGAGACACTGCGCCACCCCACCCCCGAAGCACTCGCCGGTGCCCTCCCGCAGCTCACCTCTGACAAGAACGACGAGATCGGCCAACTCGCCACCGACTTCAACACCATCCTGCGTACCTCGATTGAAACTTCACTGGAGCACTCGCAGCGCCAGGCCACCACCATGACGAACCTGCTGTTGAACCTCGGTCGCCGCAACCAGTCCTTGATCGATCGTCAGCTTGAGCTGATCGATCAGATGGAGTCGTCCGAGCAGGACCCCGACCTGCTGGAGGGCCTCTTCAAGCTTGACCACATGGTCACCCGTCAGCGACGCAACGCCGAGAGTCTTTTGATTCTTGCCGGCAGCAACCGATCGCGCTCATGGTCGGCGTCGGTTCCCCTCTCCGAAGTCATCCGCGGCGCCGCGTCTGAGGTGGCAGACCTCAACCGCGTTCGGTTCGAAGCGCAACCGGGCAACGACCTACTGCTGTCGGGTCAGTACGCGGTTGACCTCTCCCATCTGCTCGCCGAACTCATCGAGAACGCCACGCTTTACTCCAATCCATTGACGTCCGTCACGGTCCGCTTGCAGCGCGGCCCCTCACATTTCCGCGTGTGGGTGATCGACTCCGGCGTCGGTATGACCGAGGACGAACTGTTGGCGGCCAACGAAGTCGTGAAGTCCCCGCCGCTGATCGAAGACATCGCCACCGATCGGGTCGGGTTCCAAGTCGTCGGACGTTTGGCGCAACGGTTCGGCGTGCGGGTGCGATTGCAGAACAATCCAGCCGGTGGCGTTGCGGCCAGCGTCGATCTGCCGTTCTCGTTGTTCGATGTGCTGAACCAGGACGTGCCCGTGGTCGCTGAAGCCGAAGAAGCCGTTCGCGCCGCGCAACCCCCAACTGACGATACGCCAACCCCCCGCGTCACCGTTTACCCCGAGACCACGGCACCCGCTACCCCCGTCCGACAGAGCCGTACCGGGGCACCATCGCCGGCCATGAAATTCGACGAAGGGGTGCTGCCCAAGACACTTTCACCGGCGACACACGCGTGGTCGCAGACACCGGGAGCGCTCCCCCGCCGAGCCGACCGGACCGCCCAACCGCCGCCCACCGTCATCCCTCGGCTCGCGCCGAAACCAACCACGAGCCCGGCGGCGCTGACGTCGGCGGGCCTCCCCCGGCGAGGCGCGCTCAGCGACACGTTCGCCGCGGCCGGGACCCTTGTCATCCGCCGGTTCCCGCAGGCGAACGAGCCGATCGAAGGCGACGACGCCTACCGTCGGGCCAGCATGCTGAAGTCATTCACCCAAGGCGTCGACGCGGGACGCGACGACCAAGAAACAGATGGAGATGCACCATGAGCACCATGAGTTCGGAAGCCACTAACCTCAACTGGTTGCTCGAATCGTTCGTCGAGCGCATCACGGGTGTCGTTGATGCCGTCGTGGTGTCGGCCGACGGCCTACTCATGGCCATGTCCAGCGGCATCGGGCGCGCCGGCGGCGACCAACTATCGGCCGTTGCGTCCGGCCTCACCAGCCTTACGCAGGGTGCGGCGCGCTGCTTCGGCGGTGGCAACGTGAGCCAGGTCATCGTGGAGCTTGACGCCGGGTTCATGTTCTTCATGTCCATCGGCAACGGCAGCTCGCTTGCGGTCCTTGCCAGCAAGCACTGTGACGCCGGTGTCGTCGGCTACGAGATGACCATGCTCACCAAGCGGATGCGCACCGTGCTCACGCCCTTACTCATCGCTGAGCTTCAAACATCCCTACCCCGGACCTGAGTTCTTTGTCCGACACCCCGCCATCGGGGGGCGTGGCCCCGCGTTTCGTGCGTCAGTTTGCGCTGACGCAGGGACGGGCGCGCTCGCACGGTGAGGACCTGGCGCTCGACACGTTGGTGAAGATCACCCCGGTCGGCGAGCGCGCACTGCCCCGGGAAATGGCCGAGCGAGCGGCGATCCTTCGTCACGTGTCCAGCCCGATGTCGATTGCTGAGATCAGCGCTCGCGTCGGTGTCCACCTCGGCATCGCCCGAGTCATCGTTTCTGACCTTGCCGCCGCCGGCTTGGTTGCCGTGAGCGAAGCCATCACCGGTGATGGCCGACCCGATCTTCCAACCCTAGAAAGGTTGCTCAATGACCTCCAGGCCTACTGACCTGCTTGATAAACCGGCGCCGCTCACCACCCGGCCGCTCAAGATCGTGATCGCCGGCGGTTTCGCGTCGGGCAAGACCACCTTCGTCGAAACCATCAGCGAGATTCAACCGCTGACCACCGAAGCACCCATGACCAGCCTCGGGCTCGGTATTGACCAAACCGGTGAGGTGCGAACCAAGACGACCACCACCGTCGCCATGGATTTTGGTCGCATCACTTTCGAGCAAACCATGCTCTATCTGTTCGGCACACCCGGTCAAGACCGGTTCTGGTTCATGTGGGACGAACTGGTCCGCGGTGCGGTCGGAGCCGTCGTCATCGCCGATACCCGCCGTCTGGCCGACTCCTTCGCTCCGCTCGACTTCTTCGAACAGCGTGGCGTTCCCTACGTGGTGGTGCTGAACCGTTTCGACGGATCGCTGCACCACGAGATTTCCGAGGTTCGGGACGCACTCGGCATTGTCGACACCATCCCCGTACTGGCCGTTGACGTGCGGGAGCGGATCGACACAAAGAAGGTACTGATCTCCCTGGTTCGTCACGCTATCGAGCAGCGCACCCGTGGCGCGTGACCGTCCCGGTACCTGAATAGTTCTCCAACTCCGCGCCCACTAGCCTTCCGCCGTGCTTTCCACCATCCTCGCCAGCATCCTCAGCCCCGCAACGTTCGCCAACGGCGGACTCGTGCTGGTTGCTGCCGTCATTTTCGCTGAGTCGGGTCTGCTCATCGGCTTCTTCCTCCCTGGAGACAGCCTGCTCTTCATCACCGGATTCCTGTTGACCAAACCAGCCACGCTGCCGGCCGGGATAAAGGACGTGAAGTTCCCTCCGTTACCGGTCGTGCTCCTCATCTTGTTCCTCGCCGCCGTCGCCGGAGATCAGGTCGGCTACCTGTTCGGCAGCAAGGTCGGGCCGGCACTGTTCAAACGGGAAGACTCCCGCCTTTTCAAGCAGAGCAACGTTCTGAAAGCCCAGGTGTTCTTCGATAAGCACGGCCCGAAGGCCATCGTGATGGCCCGCTTCGTACCCGTTGTGCGCACGTTTGCGCCGGTGCTGGCCGGCGTCTCAAAGATGCGGTATCGCACGTTCGTCACCTTCAATCTCCTTGGTGGCGCCATGTGGGCGGTTGGCATCACACTGCTCGGCTACTTCCTGGGCAAGGTCACCTTCATCCGTGAGCACATCGACCTCGCGATTATTGGCATCATCTGCCTCAGCCTGCTTCCGGTTGCACTTGAGTTCGTGAAGCATCGCCGGACTGCCGTCAAGGTCTGAGCGCTGTCTCGCTCCAACCTCGTTCGGTGAGTCGACGTTCAACTCGAATGCCATCGACCAGGAGCGGTGCCCGTGCACCGTCGGCCAGTAGGTCGCTCCCCCACAACCATTGCCCCCATCGATGGGTTCGGTAGCCCAGGAACTCTCCATGCATCGGACCACCCGGTAGCTCGATGACGGCGTGCACCGCACCGACTTGCCCGTAGCCTCCTGCAACCTCGTGCACAGTGTCGGTGGCGTACCACTCGAGGTCGAAGGCGATCGGTGTTGGAACCCCGTACGCCCGGGCAAATACTTCGTCGGGGTCATCGAGCGCGACGGCGTAGCACTCGTTGGTGACGGTCCACTGCTCGAACGGCATCTCACAGTCGTGGTCGGCCCACAAACCTTCGGCCTTCAGCAACAGGGAGGACGACCCGGGTCGTAGCGTTGGTCCACCCAAGTCGCAGACGTGCAGCAGCGGCTGGCCTGGTCGAGTGAGGGCGGCCCAGTACCAGGTGCCACCACCAACCACCGTGAGACCGGTGTAGCCGCCGGTCAAGCCATCGGCCGACCAGAACCAGAAAGCCCATTCCTCCCGCCAACCGGGCTGGCCATCAGATGTGTGGCGCATCTCGTCGACGGCCGACCAAGGCAGCGACACTCGGTCCGGGCCAGTCATGTGAGGCAGACTAGAGGCGTGGCGCGCTACCTGTCTCTGGCCTGGATGGAAGAACTCTCTAAAGAAGTGGGGGCCGACCCCGCAGTGCTTGGTGTGATCGGCGAACTAGCTATCGGCATCACCCAGGTCGTCACCAAGGGCCCCGAGGGAACCATCATCTACCACCTCCAAGTAGACGATGACAGCGTCGCGTTCGGACCTGGCCCCGCCGACCCCGAGGACGTGCGATTCGAGCAGACCTGGAAGACCGCGGTCGGGGTCGCGACCGGAACCCTTGCCGCGCAGGAGGCGTTCTTGAAGGGCCTCATCAAGCTGCAGGGAGACAAGGACAAACTGGTCGCCAATCAACCGGTGCTCGCCGCCCTTGAACCCGTGTTCAGCCGGGTGAGAGAACACACCGACTATGCCTGAGCTGCCCGAAGTGCAGGCGCACTGTGAGCGGCTGACGTCCCGATTCTCAGGTGCGGTGCTGCAGCGCTTCGAACCGCTGCGCTTCACGGCCTTGAAGACGGCCTCGCCCGACCCGGCCACCGCCAAGGGGCACGCCCTGAGCGAGGTCGCTCGCCGTGGCAAGTACCTGCTGGCCACCTTCGGCCCCACCACGTTCGTGGTGCACCTCATGCAGGGCGGACGGTTGAAAGACGACATAAAGCCCGACGCCAAACCCAAGACGGCTCAGGCCCGCTGGGCCTTCGACGACGGACGCACCTGGCTGTTGACCGAGGCCGGGACGGAACGCAAGGCGGGCGTGTGGTGCGTCGAGACCGAGGGTCGGCTCGACCGCCCGCCGCTCGAGCGGCTCGGTCCTGACGCACTTGACCTCACGGCTGCTGCGTTGGCCGAGCGCTTTGCCAGTCACAACATGCGCCTACATGGCTTCTTGCGAGACCAGGCCTGCATCGCCGGCCTCGGCCGATTGCTGGCCAACGAGATCTGCCACGCGGCCCGCCTGTCGCCGTTCGCCATGACCGGCAAGCTGGGCACTGCGGGTGCTGCGGCCGTCGTTGACGCCATTCATCGTTGTTGCGAGGAAGGCCTGGCGTTCGAGCGCGAGCAAAACAACATGAGCTCGTCCAAGGAGCGGCCCGCCGCGATGCACAACCGCACTGGCTTACCCTGCCCCGACTGCGACGACAGGGTTCGCGAAGTGTCGTATTCCCGCTACACCGTCAACTACTGCCCCACCTGCCAAACCGACGGCAAAGTCCTCGCCGACAACACCACCAGCAAATTCTTAAAGTAACTGTGCAGCTACCTCGCTGGCCGCTAGGGCTCCAAAAAGGTCCGTCAGGCGTAACAGCCTGGCGCTGCTTGCAGCATTGCCGAGCAAAGCGAGAACGAACGCCAATGGAGAACGGCGAAGCCGGGCTCCTGTAGGCTTGAAGAGCCGCCATTGCGTAGCAAACGGTAGCGACCAGCGAGGTAGCTAGTACGTGTAGAAGCCTTGTTTGGACTTGCGGCCGAGGAGGCCGGCTTCGACCATGCGGAGTAAGGCTGGCGGGGCAGCGTAAAGGGGCTCCTTGAATTCCTCGTAGAGGCTGTTGGCGACGAACACCAGCGTGTCGAGCCCGATGAGGTCGGAGAGTCGCAACGGGCCCATGGGGTGTGCGCATCCTTCGATCATGCCGGCGTCGATGTCTTCGGCTGACGCGAAGCCGTTGGCGTGCATGCGAATCGCGGCGAGCAGGTACGGGACCAGCAGAGCGTTCACGATGAATCCGGCCTGGTCTTTGCTTCGGATGACTGTCTTGCCGAGACGGTCGGTGGCAAACGCGGCGGCGCGATCCATCGACTCAGAAGATGTGCGTGCACCCTGCACCATTTCGCACAGCCGCAGCACCGGCACCGGGTTGAAGAAATGCATTCCAAGCACATTGTCGGGGCGGTTGGTGACCGCGCCGAGGCGCGTTATGGGAATCGAGCTTGTGTTCGAGGCCAGGAGCGCGGTGGGGCTGGTGACGATGGCGTCGAGCTGCCGGAAGATGTCGGTCTTGAGAGCCTCGTCCTCAACTGCTGCCTCGATAACCAGCTCGCGGTCAGCCATGTCGGCGAGCTCGGTGGTGAAGCGGATATTCTTCATCGCGCCGTCGCGCGCCGCTTCGTCGAGCTTTCCGTTTCGAACCGCCCGATCAAACGATGCAGTGAGACGAGCCAGGCCGGCCTCGGCTGCCGAGGCGTTGATCTCGCGAACCAGGACATCGAGGCCGGCTTTCGCACACACCTCAGCGATACCCGAGCCCATAAGGCCGCTTCCGACTACACCAACTCGATCAATATCTGCCATGCCTCGACATTAGAACGAGAGCCCAGCCGATAAAGAAATCAGTCGTCCGGGTGTCCGTCTCTGCCGTCGCCTTCGGGATGGGTGGTCGATGTTGCGCGGGCCTGGCTGGTGGGCGGAGTGGAGACGGTTCGCTGGCGGGCCGTGGTGGTAGGCGAACCCGACACGACCGGCTCCGGCTCGTGAGCGCTCGTGGGAGATGGCGTGGACACGGGACGGGCCGGCGGCGCCGTGGAGGTGGCCGAGGACGTACCACGCACCGGTGTGGCCACCGGAGTAAGCGAAGAGGGTGCGGTCACCTGACTACCCTTGACTTCGTCGGGCGAAGTCGTGACCGACGAGGAATTCCGAGGTGTCGTGATGGCCGACGACGACTTTCCGGGGACGTTGGGAGCGCCATTGGGAAGGTCGGTTGGCTCGGCCACCGTGCTTGCGGTGGGGTCAGCGGAGGTGGCGACGGCCGCGTTGGTGGTCGTGGTGGTCGCGGCAGCAGGCGTCGTTACCGGTTGGACCGACGAATCTGCGGGTTCTTCGCTGGGGTCGACGACCGTCGTTTGTGGCGATGAGCGGGGAAGCGCGAGCTTGCCGGTGGGAAGCTGCTTGCTCTCACCGACCTGGCTCAGGAGCGCGGCGTTAGCAGCGGCGGCGGCACCGGAAACCATCACAATGCTGCAGATCGTGGCAACGGCCAGCAGATTTCGACGGGATGGCATGCTGCAACTCTATGAGGCACCGTGACAAGACCAGGCCAAGCCAAGGTAAGGAATCAGTGAATTCCCTGCACAGCGGTCCCTTTCGTGTAAAGGTTGACCAGTGCGGATCATGCTTGTGGAAGACGATAAAGCCATTGGCGAGCCACTGCAGCGCGCCCTCGAACGCGACGGCTACGAGGTGACGTGGGTATCTACCGGCGCCGCAGCCCTTGCGGCCGAACCAGCTGACCTCGTTCTGCTGGACCTCGGGCTGCCCGATATGGACGGACTTGACGTGTGCAAAGCACTCCGCTCGACGTCAGCCACGCCGATCATCGTCCTCACGGCGCGCGGCGAGGAGATCGACCGAGTTTTGGGTCTCGAGCTCGGCGCCGATGACTACGTCGTCAAGCCCTTCGGAAGCCGCGAACTCATCGCTCGCATCCGGGCGGTAACTCGGCGCACCAATGCTGCCCCGCCCGATGCCGAGGGGGCGGCCGACGCCAATGGAGCCGACGTCGACAACGTCCAGCGTCTCGGCATCCTCACCCTGGACCGTCGATCACACCGGGTTCTGCTTCGTGAAGTCGAGTTGATCCTCACGCCGAAGGAATACGATCTGCTCGCCATTCTGGCGGAGGACCCCGGCGCGCTTCGCACTCGGGGGGAGATCATCGACCAGGTGTGGGACAGCCACTGGTACGGACCCACCAAGACCCTCGACGTCCACATTGCATCGCTGCGCAAAAAGCTGGGTGACACTGCGTGGATTGAGACCGTCCGCGGTGTCGGTTTCCGACTTCGACCGATCGAGTGACCCGAAGGCTCCTGGCGAGCTACCTCGCCATCACGCTGACGGTGCTGGTGATCCTCACGATCCCGATGGGAGCGACGTTCCAGCGCCAAAAGCGACAGGAGTTGACCAACAGCCTTGTGCAACGAGCGTTTTTGATCGCTAGTCAGGTGGAGGAATCGGTCGACCAGGGAACACCCGAACCGGCCAACGAGGAGTGGGTCCGGACCTTCACCGCGAACAGCGAACTACGAGTCGTCGCCGTCACCAGTGATGGCACCGTGGTGCTCGATAGCCAGCAGGCGACGCTGGTCGGCCCGGCCAACAATATGGCTGATCGACCGGAGATCGCTGCGCTCTTCGCCGAACGAACTGTCCAGACCGGCGAACGACTGTCCAACACGCTCGGGAAGAAGTTGACGTTCGTGGTAGCACCGGTCGTGCGAAATGGCACCATCATCGGCGCTGTACGACTGACGTTCCCGAGCGACGCAACCAGGGCTGACATCAATCGTTACTGGCTCATTATCGGCGTGACAGGGCTGATCTCGTTGGCGCTGGTGGCTGCGTTGGGCGTGGTGCTCTCCCGATCAATTGCCCGCCCGATAAAGGCACTCGAACGAGCTGCGGCTGACTTCGGCAGCGGCCAGCTCGACCGCCGCGCCCCCGACATGGGTGGTCC
>JANMCE010000116.1:0-15792 GCA_031360915.1 Actinomycetes bacterium
CGCCGACATGACAACAGCATACACCTGTTCGCATAGGAATACTATGTAGACGGGTGAGAGTTTTGTCAAGAAATCTACGCTCTGACAGGCTTTATATGCCGTCTGACCGATCCGCACCCCTGTCACGCAGCGCCGGACCGCAACCCGCCTCAGGCCGTCGTGGCCTTCCTCTTGGGGGCCATCTTCTTTTTGGCGCCGGGTGCTTTCACCGGCTGGGCTTCGGCAAAGGCAACGCCCTCGTTGATCCAGGTGCGCAGGGCTTTGCCCTTGAGCGCGTCGGGTTCGAGGGTTACTGCTCGATTGGGTGGATGTCGACGGTTCGGGCGGCGGCGTTAATCATGACGGTGAACCACCTTAGGAAACCCTCTTGACCGAGCAGATGGAATGCGAAGGGCCAGGGATCGCAAAACGACACGGGCGCCTCCCACCGTATATCCGCCAATCGTTAAGCTGACGATGACGGTTCTCGCAGCAGTTGTATGACCGCCAAGCCCGATGTGTGTCACAGGAAGGCCGTCGAGGTCGATCTTGAGGCGGGTCGGGGAATGTCGCTCGCCGAGCCTGGCAGCGAGGTGAACTCGCACCGCATTAAGCGACGTTGGTGGCGGCGACCGGATCAACAGGTACCAGAAAGACGACCGCGTCGCGAATGTCTTGTTCACGCAACCACATAACGACTTCGCCGGGCGTCTCCGCCGAGGTGAGGATCTCGTCGTTGCGGCGAGCGACGTAATGTCCGATGTGCGGGCGAAGCACATCGGCAGCGCGGCTCGTCCGGTCAGCGACCGCCGGGTCGATGGCCGGTTTGCGGAGCTTCACGCTACGGGGCACTCCAAAAGTATGCACCAACGCAACGCATTGTCGATGAGAGTCGGCTGTGCCACCGCTGTATCCGCCGTAGGTCAGGGGTTGCGAGCGGCGTTACGATCACCGGGATGGACGACGAGATCATCCCTTTTCACATTGATGTGGCCGATGACGTATTGGTCGATCTGCGGGAGAGGTTGGCACGCACGCGTTGGCCCGATCAGATTCCGGGAACGGGTCGGGAGTACGGCGCCGACCTAGCGACGGTGCAGGACCTTTGCCACTACTGGCTCCACCAGTACGACTGGCGGCAGGCCGAAGCGGCACTGAACGCGTGGCCCCAGTTCGAGACGACCCTCGACGACACCCATGTCCACTTCATCCATGCCCGGTCGAAGCACGCTGATGCGATGCCGCTGTGTCTCACCCATGGTTGGCCGGGTTCGATCGCCGAGTTTCTGAAGGTGCTCGGCCCGTTGACCGACCCGACTGCGTTCGGCGGTGAGGCGAAGGATGCCTTTCACGTGGTTGCACCGTCGATGCCTGGCTACGGCTTCTCGGGCCCGACGACCCGACGTGGCTTCGACATTGGTGAGGTAGCGAAGACAAACGTGGCCCTCATGGCGCGCCTCGGGTACGAGCGCTACGGCGCGCAGGGCGGTGACTGGGGTGCGATTGCTACTGCGCGCATGGGTGTCATTGCGGCCGAGCACCTGTTCGGCATCCATCTGAACATGGTGGCTGTCGGGCCACCCGATCCGGCCAATCCGCTCGTTGGGGTCGAGCCTGACGAGATGGACGACGTGACGGCCATGATGCAGTTCCAGGCGCAGGAGACGGGTTACCAGAAGATTCAACAGACCAAACCGCAGTCACTGAGCTACGGCATGAGTGACTCACCCGCCGGCCTCGCCGGGTGGATCGTGGAGAAGTTCCAGACCTGGACCGACAACGACGGCGACGTGTTCTCAAGCGTCACCCGTGACGAGCTCTGTACAAACCTCACCATCTACTGGGTGACCAACACCATCAACTCTTCGATGCGGCTCTATTACGAGACGCTCGGTAAGCAGTCGTCGTTTCGAACCGGCAAGGACCGAGTGGAAATCCCGGTTGGAGCAGCTCTGTTCCCGAAAGAGGTTTATCGACCGCCGCTCGCCTGGGCGAAGGCCCGCTTCAACATCACCCACTGGACCAAGATGTCGCACGGTGGCCACTTCGCAGCGTTGGAACATCCGGTCGAACTGGTCGATGACATGCGCACCTTTTTTCGAACGGTGCGGCCTTGAGTCTTCGGTTTCCGTCGTGCTCGGACCCGGCCCGCCCGCTGGTGATGGGCATCGTGAACGTCACGCCTGACTCGTTCGCCGATGGTGGTTGCTACGACTCAACCGATCGAGCTTTGGCGCACGGTCGACGGCTGATGGCCGAGGGAGCCGACATCATCGACATCGGTGGTGAGTCAACCCGTCCCGGCGCGCCCGAGGTGTCGACGGCCGATGAACTTTCTCGCGTGTTGCCGGTGGTCGAAGGACTGGTAACCGACGGCGCGTGCGTGTCGATCGACTCCAGCAAGACCGAGGTGATGCGTCAAGCTATCGACGCTGGCGCCGTGATGGTGAACGACGTGGAGGCGCTGCGAGCCGAGGGCGCCATAAAGCTGTGCGCCGCCACCGGTGTTGCCGTCTGCCTCATGCACATGCAGGGAACGCCGCGCACGATGCAACTCGCGCCGCATTACGACGATGTCACGGTCGAGGTCCGTGACTTCCTGGTGGCGCGAGCGCACGCGTGCGAGCAGGGTGGAATCGAGCGGGCTCGCATCGTGCTCGATCCCGGCTTCGGTTTCGGCAAGACCGCTGACCACAACCTCACGCTTATGCGCGAGTTCGACGTGTTGGCGCAGTGCGGTTTCCCGATAGCGGTGGGTTTCTCGCAGAAGGCAACGCTCGGGCTGATCACCGGCCGCCCAGTGGGGGAGCGCGTCGTGGCGAGTGTAGCCATGGCGCTACTGGCCGCCCAGCGAGGTGCGTCGGTCGTGCGGGTACATGACGTGGCCGAAACTGTCGACGCGTTGAAGGTGTGGCGAGCAGTCGCCATCGGTTGAACTACAACGCCAGCCGATAGCCCCGACGCGGAACAGAAATAATCAACGTGAGCGTGGGGCTGAGTCGCTTGCGCAATCGGGCAACGGTCACCTCTACGACGTGATCGTCGCCACTGGCGCCCCAGACGTCGGCGAGCAACGCGGCCTTACTCACGGTGGCACCCCTTCGAGCGATGAGTGCGGCCAAGAGTGCGGCCTCGCGTTCGGCGAGTTCGGTTGGTGCGCCGGCGACCAACAGGGTGTTGCCCTGCAACGCGATCTCGTGCCCGTCGGCCAGAACGACGCTGGTTCGGCTGCGGGTCAGCGCCGTTGCGAGGTCAAGAATCATCGGACCGAGTCGGGCCTTGGCCGGCACCACTGGGTGCTTGATGCCTTCATCGACCGCTACACCGGAGCACACCGGTCCTACGCACACCGCCACCACGCCGCCATTCAGCGCTGCTAACAGGTCAGCCGCGAGATCGAGCTCGTCGGCGATCGCGATCATGTTGCGGATCGCCGGCGCGCTGGTGAACGTGACGGCCTGGATCTTGCCGCTGATGATGCCCTCTATCAGCCGGTGAGCCGGCTTGAGATCGGTCGGGAGCTTCCATGAGTAGACCGGGATCTCCACCAAAGATGCTCCCGCCGCGTGCAGCGCGTTGAGGAGGAGCGGCGCATCCTCGCCGTGGCGTTGGAAGGCAACCCGTTTACCGGCAACCCCGTGCGCGATGACGAGTTCCACCACCTCGCTCAACCGCTCACTGGCGGCTCGTGCCGTCACCGGCAATCCGGCCTGGTGGATCACGGCCGAGGCCTTTGGCCCTCGGGCAAAGATGGTGGTCTCGGACAGTGCTCCGAGCAGTGCTTCGCCCAGACCCCAGCTTTCGGCTGCTGCGAACCAGCTGCGCATGCCAATGCCGGTGTTGGCAATGAGAATGTCGGGTGGTTCGGTGATGATGCCGTCTGTTGCGTCCTGTAACGCGGCTTCACTGTCGAGGGGCAATGTGCGGATGCAGGGCCCGTGCACCACGTTCGCGCCACGTCGCCGCAGCAGTTCGGCCTGTTCCTCCCACCGGCGGTCGGCGGTGATGCCCACAGTGAAGCCGTCGAGGGCCGGAATGCTCATGTCGCCATTGTTATCGAATCGTGTTTCGGGAGCATTGCCAGCTGATCACACCTTCGCAATTGCGACCGCGCACTGCTTGTAGTTCGGCTCGCGGGAGATGGGGTCGAACTCGGCCACGGTCAGGCGGTTCGCACACATGTCGTCAAAGTGGAACGGAATGAACACCTCGCCTGCTCGAATGGTGGCCGTCACGCGCACGGGGATCTCTTCGATCGTGCCCCGCCGACTACTCACCTTCACCATCTGGCCGGACAGCACCCGCAACTCCTCGGCGTCGGTGGGGCTCATCTCGATCCACCCCGTGGGTGCGAGACGATCGAGAATCTCAACCCGGCCCGTCTTGGTGCGGGTGTGCCAGTGCTCCACCGTGCGGCCGGTGTTGAGCAGGTACGGGAAACCGACACGGGGTTTGTCGGCGATTTCGCGCGGGGTGATGCGTACCAGTTGTACGTTGCCGCTCGCGGTGGGCACCTTGCCGTCGCTGTAAAGGCGAGCGGTGCCACCGAGTGGGGTGTCCTCGTCCTGCGGGCACGGCCACTGCACGCCACCAGCGGCATCGATACGGTCGTAGGTGATGCCGCTGTAGTCGCACAGCCGACCCTTCGACACTCGGGTCCATTCAACGAACGCATCTACGGGCGTGACCCAGCCCGGGAAGAGTTCGTTCCTCATGTTGAGCCGATCGGCCAGGGTGAGGAAGATGTCGAAGTCGGTGCGGGCCTCGCCGGGTGGTTCAACGGCCTTACGCACCCGCGAGACGCGTCGCTCGCTGTTGGTAAAGGTGCCGTCCTTCTCGCCCCAGATAGCGGTGGGTAGCGCGATGTGGGCCATTGCCGTCGTGGGTGTATGGAAGCCGTCCTGCACCACGAGGAGGTCGAGGCGACTCAGTGCGTACTCCAACTCGTCCCGATTCGGGAATGACACCACCGGGTTGGTGCCGATAATCCACACCGCCTTGATAACCCCCTCGGTGATGCCGCTGATGATGTCGGGGTAGGCCCGGCCCCGTTCGGTCGGCAGTCGGGACTCATCGATGTTCCACAGCCGAGCCAGTTCGGCGCGGTCGTTGGCGTTGTCATAGGCGCGGTAACCCGGCATCGACGCGGTGAAGCCCGTTTCGCGTGTGCCCATCGCATTGCACTGACCCGTAATGGAGAACGGGGATGCGCCCGGTTTCCCCATGTTTCCCGTGATCGCCGCCAGCGTGACGATCAGTGCGGAGGTTTCTGCGCCCTGCACCGAGTGATTCACCCCCATCGTCCAGGCCAACGTCGCGGCCTTCGCGTTGCCGATAGTCCGAGCCGTTTCTTGGAGTTGCTGCACCGTGATGCCACACGCCGCAGCAGTCTTGGACGGAGTGCACGGTTTGACGTGCTCGACCAGCGCATCAAAGCCGTCGCAGTGAGCGCGCACGTAGTCGAGGTCGAGAAGATCTTCGGCAACGAGAATGTGGATGATGCCGTTCAGCAGCGCGATATCGGAACGAGCTTTGATGGCCAGATGCTGATCGGCGATCATTGCCGTTTTGGTGACGCGAGGGTCCACCACAATGACGGTCGCGGCCTTGTTCTCCAACACGCGAGGGGCGAGCAGGGGATGGTTGTCAGCGATGTTGGCGCCGAACAACACGATGCAGTCGGCCTGTTCGAGATCGGCGTAGGCGCCAGGCGGGCCGTCGGAGCCGAGTGTCATTTTGTAGCCGCTCACGGCACTGGCCATGCACAGGGTGGTGTTGCCGTCGTAGTGACTCACGCCCAACCCGAGCCGGGCCAGTTTGCCGAGCGCGTAGAACTCCTCGGTCACCAACTGGCCGGTGGAGATGATGGCCACACTCTCGGGGCCGTGTTCCTTCAGATGCAGCGACATCCGTTTGGTCATCACGTTGAGGGCGTGATCCCAGGTGACCTCGTGACCGTTCACCGTTGGTCGTAGCAGGCGTCCGTCGGCGCTCAGGGTCAGATGCTCGGACTGACCCTTTGGACACAGGCGTCCCTGGTTGACCGGATGACCCGGATCACCGCGCCCGGTCACGGCTTTGCCGTCCTTGACGCCGAGCAGAATGCCGCAACCAACGGAGCAGTAGCCGCATGTCGTGCGTACCCAGACATCGGGCACGTGGTCGGCCTGCATCATGCCGAATTGCTCGTCGGCCGCGTACGTGTAGCGGTCGCCACCGTGGTTGAGCCCGAGCCATGCCGGGAGCCGAGTGTTGATTGCCATCATCGACCCGTAAAGAATCCGCCGGGTGTCGCCACCGGCACCACCGTCACGAAGAACAGGTAGCGACCGAGCCCTTCGGCAGCCAGGACGACGGCCATGGCGACGAACGCCGGTGCGTTGAAGACGAGGACGAGACCCAGGATTGTCAGCCCGACACGAGCCGTCAGTAGTCGATTGCAGTGTTGGGTCATCAGCCGGTAACTGCCCCGATACTCGCGGGCCGGGTTGTTCTTCAGTCTGATGAGGTTGGTTGCAAGTACAACCATTTGTGCAATCACGGCCAGGGCGCTGAGGGGTTGCAGTGAGTGTTCTCTACCGGTGACCGTCATCGCCAGCAGCGGGCCCGTTGCGGCACCGGAAAGGAGGAAAGCGCCAATGGTCAATGGCGTGTTCCAGGCTGGGCGGCCGGGCACGACGTACAACCGGCCGCTGGAGTACACCCCAGCAACGCCCATCGTGAGAGCGACGGCGGCTGTCGTCGTTGATGGGGCCACCACCGCGATCGATGTTGCGGCGGCGAGCAACCCGAAGAAAAGCACTTCTCTACTCAGCCATGATCGGCGCAGCCCACGGAGTGCCTTCCACGCCATGATCGGGCGCCCAAGATGCAGCAGCGACGCGGGTAACGCAATGGACGCGGCCAAGAACGCCACGATCGCACCGTGGCGTTCGACACCGACGAGCAACGTGGACCCGATGGCACCCATTGCCATTTGGGTAAGGAGCGTTACCCACACCAGGGGCCAGTGCGGGTGCTCCAGCTTCAGATCGTGGTCGCTGATGGCGAACGTTTCCAGTGGCATGTTGTCGGGCAGGATGATGCGCGTGGTGGAGATGGTCAGTTCGCTCGGTGGCATATTCGGTCCGTCGGCCTCGTGATGGTCGAGCCGCCACGCGGCGACATCTACCACCTCGATACCGATGGCGTGGGTCGGGCAGGCATCCACGCAGGCGCTCGTTCCGCCGGACTCGAGTCGAGGCTGGCACATGTCGCACTTGGTGACGATGCGGCGATCAGGCTGGAAGGCCGGAACCGAGTACGGGCAGTTCCAGGTGCAGTACTGACAACCGATGCAGTCATCGGCGTGGTGCTTCACGATGCCGTTATCGAGCTTGGTGTACGCACCGGTCGGACAACCCTGCAAACAGGCCGGCTCCAGGCAGTGGTTGCAGGCTAGCGAGAGATGGAACCGCTTGGTCGTGGGAAACGAGCCGCCTTCCACCTCGCCCACCTTGCGCCACGTCACCTCGGGCGGTAGGCCGTTTTGTTCGGCACACGCCACCTCGCACGAGTGGCAACCAATGCAGGCGCCCATGTTGAAACTGAACCGGTACTGCTGGCCCGGTTCGAGCGCGAGGCGGTCAGGGCCGAGTTCGGTGATGCCGTGCAGCCCTTTCGGTTTCGGCAGCAGCTGCACGGGTGTGTCGAACATGTCGAGGCTGAGCGTCATACGCAGACCTCGATAAAGCCATCGACCTCGCGAACGGCGTACGTAGTGAGCTCGACGGTTGGGTCATCGAAACAGACGCCGGTCCGCAGCGAGAAGCTCTGCTTGTGCATCGGCGAGGCCACCTTGGGTTCGCCGTTGATGCTGCCGACGATGCCACGAGAGATGACTGCGGCGCCCGAGAAGGGATCAACATTCGAGAGTCCGAACAACTCGTTGTCGTTGGCAATGCGGAAGATCGCAATCTGCTGGCCATCGATCAACACGCATCGCCCGACATCGCCACGGAGGCGATGCGAAGCCATCACCGGCACCCATGTTTGCGTCTTCGAGGCAAGGGTGGCGACACTGAGGCGTTCCATAGATCCGAAGGTACGCCGCGCCCCCTACGGCCGGGTTTCCCCACCGAGAACACCCCGTTACATGGTCCTCACGCCGTCGTGCGTCACACTGTGAGTCGGCACCTAAGAACCCGACCGTCAGACGGCGAGGGTGAGGTGGTGCTCGCCGATATCAACGTGGAGTGAGAGCTTGCCGCCGAGCGCCTCAACGACGCGGGCGACCGTTTCGATGCTGGTTGCAGCGGTAGGCCGGCTTAGCGCTTGGGAAACAGCGCCTTGCGTAGTGCCGAGTCGTTCAGCTAGTTGCTCCTGCGTGACACCAAGCTCAGTACGAATCTGATGCAGCGTCCAGACCAACTGTTCGGCGTCGAACTCGGCCTGAATTTTAGCGACCCGCTTCTCGTATTCCGGGTCTCCACGTCGATCTTTCACTAGATCTGCGAACTTCTTAGCCATTCGGTGGACCTTCGATTTCTTGAGCTCGTGCTAAAGGGATAGGGCGCCGCTCTAGGCGACCGCTGAGTTCGTTCTTTCTGAGGTGGAGCATCTACGGGCTGCTACCGGATGTTTTTGTTTTGGGTCATCAGGGTTAATGACAAGTCACAGTTCACACCTCGCGAGAATCGCTGGTGAGTTCAGACTGTACGTTAACCCTGATGGACTCAAACAGAATTGCTGGCTGCCTAGGTCGATGAGCGCGGAGCCGTAACACGTGCCGTCGTCGTCTGCCCTTACTGTCCGCTGATTGGAGAACGCTCGCGCGAGGAACGAGCACATAGTGAACGTCGGCGTCGACGGCATCTGCATATCGTCGGAGCACATCAAGCTGGATCGTGCCGTTACGTTCGGACGCCTCGGCATAGCTCACGGCGGACCTGCTGACAGCCATTCGCGTCGCAACGTCATTGGCGCTGAGCCCACTGGCGACGCGAACTTCGGTGAGCCATCCCCTTCCTGGCGGGCATGGCCAAGAAAGCTTCATCGCCCAATGGCGGTGACGCTCGATTGTGCGGCGACGTTCCGCCTGAACTCGTAGACCCTTCGGTCGCTCTCTAAAAGTGGGCATATGTGGAGTTCGATTTCGCCATGCCCTCAGTATGACGAGGGGGTGTGACGAGGTTGGCGGGGACCTACGGCGTCGGCACGCGTTGGTCGCGTTCGCGGACGAAGACGAGGGTGGAGTCGGGGTCGGGGGTGTTAGCGAAAGTGACGAAGTGCTCGAGGCGGTCGGGGTTGGCGAGCGCAGCCGCCCACTCGCACTCGTAGGTCGCAACGTGGGTGGCCATCTGCGAATCCAGGTCGGCGGCCAGACCGAGGGAGTCTTCTATGACGACTTCTCGCAGGTAGTCGACCCCGCCATCGAGCTTGTTCAACCACGTGGCGGTCCGCTCCAGGCGATCGGCCGTGCGGATGTAGAACATGAGGATGCGATCGACGTAGGTGAGCAGTGTGTCGGCGTCAAGGTCGGTGGCGAACAACACCGCGTGTTGCGGACGCAGGCCACCGTTGCCGCCGACGTACAGGTTGTAGCCGTTCTCCGTGGCGATGATGCCGATGTCTTTGCTTTGCGCTTCGGCGCACTCCCGGGCGCAACCGGATACGGCCATCTTGATCTTGTGCGGTGAGCGCAGCCCGCGATAGCGCAGCTCCGTGCGTACGGCGAGGCCGACGGAATCCTGCACGCCGTAACGGCACCAGGTGCTGCCGACGCAACTCTTCACGGTGCGCAGCGCCTTGCCGTAGGCATGCCCGCTCTCGAACCCGGCTTGGATGAGTCGTTCCCAGATGAGCGGGAGCTGCTCGAGCCTGGCCCCGAGCAGGTCGATACGTTGGCCGCCGGTGATCTTCGTATAGAGGTCAAAATCGCGAGCCACTTCGCCGATGACGATCAGCTTCTCGGGCGTGATCTCACCTCCGGGAATGCGGGGAATGACCGAATACGTGCCGTCCCGTTGAATGTTGGCGAGGAACGCATCGTTGGTGTCCTGCAGCGTGGCCTGCTCACCGTCGAGGATGTACCCATTGCCGAGGGAAGCCAGCATGGACGCCACCGCTGGTTTGCAAATCTCGCAACCCCGCCCGGTTCCGTGTTTGGCGATGAGGTCGCGAAACGTTCCGATGCGTTGGACACGCACGAGATCGAACAACTCTTGGCGAGAGTGCGCGAAGTGTTCGCACAACGCAGTGGAAACGGTGCGACCAGCCTTGGTCATTTCGTCGTTCAGAATCTCCTTCACGACCATGGTGCAGCTGCCGCAACCCGTACCTGCCTTGGTGCAAGCCTTCACGTCAGCGAGCTCGCAGAGGTCACCAGCTTTGATGGCGTTGACGATGAGGCCCTTGGTGACGTTGTGGCACGAGCAGATCGTGGCGGCGTCGGGCAACGCGGCCGGGGTAAGCGGGCTCGCGCCTGCGACATTCGGAAGGATGAGTGACTCGGGGGAGCGGGGCGTGGCCATCGTGCCTGCGACCATCGCCGCCAGCGCGGTGAACGCTGTGACATCGCCCACAAGCACGGCGCCGATGACCTTCTTGCCTGCCTGGTCAAGCACCAGCTTCTGATACGTGCGAGCACGGGGGTCGGCGTAGACCAACTCCTGCGAACCGGGTGTTGCGGCGTGGGCATCGCCGATGCTGGCAACGTCAATACCGATGAGCTTCAACTTGGTCGAAAGATCGGCACCGGTGAACACAACGGGATCGCCCGCCACTACCGACGCGGCGGTCTCGGCCATCAGATAGCCAGGTGCGACCAGGCCGTAGACCCTGTCCCTGTGGCATGCCACTTCGCCGATCGCGAAGATGTGCGGGTCATTTGTTCGGCACTGATCGTCGATCACAACGCCTCCACGTTCGCCCATGGCGAGGCCAGCGTCGCGGGGTAGTTCGTCACGTGGGCGGATGCCAGCGGAGAACAACAACAGGTCGGTATCGAGCGTGGAGCCATCAGCGAATGACAGCCCGATCGTGACGCCGCGGTCAGGTGAGGTAACGACGGCCGCGGCGGCTTTTGAGCAGTGCACCGCGATGTCGAGGGCCTCAATCTCCTTGCGCAAAAGGGCAGAGCCGCCTTCATCAAGCTGGGCCGGCATCAGACGCGGTGCGAACTCGACAACATGGGTGGTGAGCCCGAGGAGGCGCAGCGCGTTGGCCGCTTCCAACCCGAGTAAACCGCCGCCGACAACAGCACCCGTGCGGCATCCTGCGGCGTAGTCGGCAATGGCCTCTAGGTCGTCGATAGTGCGGTACACAAATGTGCCGGGAGCATCGTTGCCATCAATCGGGGGAACGAACGGCTTTGATCCCGTCGCCAGCACGAGCATGTCGTAGCCGACCAGCTCGCCGACGTCGGTCTTTACTGCTCGGCTGACACGATCGATTGAAAGAGCCCGCGTACCGAGCGAGAGTTCGATGCCGTGCTCCGCCATCCAACCGTCAGGCGTGAGAGAGAGTTCTTCCGACGTTGTCCCGTCGAAGAATGCGCTCAGATGCACCCGGTCGTAGGCAGCCCGGCCTTCCTCGCCGATGACCACGAGTCGATGGCTCACGTGAAGTCCGCGGGCAACGGCACACTCCAGGAATCGTTGGCTCACCATGCCGTGGCCAATCACCACAACAGTCGGTCGGTCGGGAGCGGTCATAGCAACCAACGTACGAGGCGAACGGTTCGGCCCGGTTTCCCAACAGCGAACGGTGGATGACGCCCCGCTCACCGGGCCCGAAACTCGACTGTGAGGTGTCGCTAGCGGGGCTTGACCTCAGGGAAGGTGACCTCGGCGGCAGCGAGGCGGCGATAGGCGTTTCGCTCTCGCCGAATTGGCCACCAGGCGTACAGAAAGATCTCGGTTGGCTTCCACATCGATACCCAGCCGAGCACGACCAATCCCTCATGCACCACCTGGAGAGCGGGAACAGTGGTGTCGCCGATGAGTCGTGAGGACGATGTGAAAAACGTGATCGCAACGATGCCGATCAGCAGGCTGATACGACCGTCTCGCCATAGCTCCGTGAGCTGGCGTGACGCGGCCCATTCCCGATACTCGAAATAGTCCCGCAAGCCGGCCACGACGGCATTTTCCTTGCCGGCCGCGCTGCCGTCACCAATGTAAATCTCGAGCGCGATCGGTTCGTCACCGTCGATGTCTTCTGCCCACTCCTCAATCCACAGTGCAACTTCATCGTTCAATGAACGCTCGTGGAGCGGGCTCGGGTCCATTGGGTTGAAGATGCGTTCGACCGTCGGCACACGCACTTGTATAGGACCCTCATTGAGTTCCCGTTGGGAGCGAGGCCACGAACGCTGTTCCACGCCATCAGTCTCGCCGATCGGATGTCATCAGCGTTGCTTTGGGGAGACGTCGCGAAGGGTCCGTTGTTACGCAGGCCTTCTAAGCTGCAACCATGTTCGATTCTGCCGGCTTCAACGCGCCCATTGTCCACCGACTTGCGGACGTGCGCTTAGAGCGGTTGGAAGAAGTGCATAACGACCGCGACTTCGCCGCATGGAGCGGCAGCGTGAAGCACATCAAAGCAACGCCGGGGTTCGCCAAGGGTGACTGGGGGACCGACGACTGGCCGGTGACCATGACGCTTGAGCAGAACATGACCGACCTCGCTGATCACCATCGAGAGTTTGACGAGCGCATCGGTTTTGCCTACTCGGTTCTGCGGGACGAAGACGTTGTTGGCTGCGTATACATCGAGACCGATGAAACCCATGAGGCAGAGGTGAAGGTGCGTAGTTGGGTTGTCGCTGCCGACGCCGAACTCGACCGCCCTCTCGCCGTTGCAGTCAAGCGTTGGATTCTCGAGAAGTGGCCGGTACTCAGCGTGCGTTCCGTGGGCCGCCCCGAAATTTAGGCGGCGCGCTCCCCTTCAAGTGTTCAGAGCGCGACAGACGCCATTTCACGCACGAGGTGGAGCAGCGCCTCAACCCGGACAATCTCGGAGTTCGTGAAACGAAACGACGATGCCCGACCGACGAAGGCAACGCGGGTGGGCTGGAGCGCATCATCGGGCACGGCCAGGATCCAGGACGATTCGGGTAGGCCCTCGCTCATGGGAGCCGGGGGACTGGCCAACTGGACGTAGGGCGCGCCGCGTTCCATCGCGAGGCGGCCGACCTCATGCTGCATGGCTTCTTCGATGGTCGCGATCCAGGCGACCGATGAGGTACAAAGTTCGGCCAGAGCACGAGCGAGTTCTAATCCGCCGTCCATCGCACCGGATCGCACGAGCGAGGTCGCCCACCGCAAGGCACGCACGATGCTGTCGGAGGCGAGCGCCGCGGACGTAGAAGAAAGCAGCGTGCCAGCGTCGTGCTCGCTGAGGTCACGGGTGAGCTCTGCCGGCGTCCAGTCTGGGGGCAGCATCACGATGATTTCGTCCACCGCCTGCTGACCCTCCACCTCGTGAATGTCGACGGACACGACGTTGCCGCCGTGATTGGCGATAATCGAGGCCACATTGGCAAGCGCGCCAGGGCGGTTCGGCAGTTCGACGCGGATGCGGTACGGAACGTTGGTCATCGTCAGAGTCTGACGCCTGCTCGTTTCGTACAGGTTTCCGATCTGCGAAATGCGGGCGAACCCGCAGAATCAGTTCCCGGCAACCAGCGCCGGTGCGGGTAGTGCGGAAATCGTGCCAGGCTCGCTCACGATGGCGAGTCTCTCGCTGGGCAGCAGGTATGCGCAGAGCAGACCAACGACAAGCGCGCTCACTGCGATAACGGTGAAGAGGAGGTGAGCGTCATCGTGGAAGAAGAACAGCACGGACGAAAAGATGATGCCTCCGATGTTGCCGTACGACCCCGCGAGACCTGAGATCTGTCCGGTTGACGGTCGGTGGATCTGGGGCACCATGGCGAAGATGGCCCCGTTGCCGCCCTGCACGAACAGTGACGTGAGCCCGACAGCGGCGATGCCCAACACCAGCGGCCATCGGTTGCTCAACAGGTTCAACATTCCGAAGCAGACTGCGGTGCCGATGAGGCACTTCACCACCACCGACTTGCGGCTCTTGGCGTAGTCGGATGCAATACCGACACCAGGCCGGGACACGAGGTTGGTGAACGCAAACGCGCTCCCCGCGAGGCCGGCTGCGGCGATCTTGAGCCCGAAAGTCTCGGCGAAGAATGTCGGTAGGAGGGCAATGACAGCAAGCTCGGCACCGAACGTCACACCGTAGGCCAGCGACAGCAACGCAACCGGGGCGAAGGGGAATGACTGCTCGACGGACTCGCCCTGCAGCACGGGCCGGTTCACGCGCAGCACGTTGGAGACGAGCCACGCGGCCAAGGCCAGCAGGCCGATGCCCACGGCGGCAAGTCCGGTGGTGCCGATGATGCCAACCCGGTGAATGCGCCACGCAACCAGCCCGAGCACGCCCGCGACCGGAACCTGCAGCGCAGCGAGCAACCACACCGCCCCGGGGGAGCTGACCGCAAGCGCCGATGCCTTCTTCGGTCGTGCGTAGGTAACGCCCTCGGGCGTGTCCTGCGTGGTCAGCAGAAACACGAATCCGTACAGCGCAGCGGCCAGCCCCGATACTCCGATGCCCCAGCGCCATGCGCCCTGCCCTGATGCGATCGCGGTTGCTATCACCGGAAGGGCCATTGCCGCTGCAGCTGCGCCGAAGTTGCCCCATCCGCCGTAGATGCCTTCGACGAGGCCGAACTTCTCCTTCGGGAACCACTCTGCGATCATGCGGATACCCACGACGAAACCTGCGCCTACGATGCCGATCGCCAGGCGGCTGAACACCAGGGTGCTGTACGAATGCGCCATGGCGAAGATCGTGTTCGGAATCGCTGATGCGATCAAAAGTCCGGAGTACAGCCGTCGTGGTCCGACCCGATCAAGCAGTGCGCCGATAAGAATGCGGGCCGGCACCGTGAGGGCCAGATTGCACAGCGTCAACGTGGTGAGTTGTGCCTTCGACAGGTGCAGATCAGCACCGATCGCTTTCGAGAACGGCGCAAAGTTGAACCACACCACGAAGCTGATGAAGAACGCTCCGGTCGTGAGGTGCAGGATGCGTGCTGATCCCTTGAACGAGACGAGCGAACGAAGCTGACGCAAGACGGATTGCATATGTCGATCATGCGACTCGGCTGTTTCCCCCCCGTGTGTGGGCCGTGAACGGGAAAGGACGACTCTCTCACCGCATCATCCGTCACACTGTGAGGCGAGCGTTCATCGTGGGTGGGCGGACCTAAGCTTTCGATCGTGGGACACCGAACCGCACGATACGAACTCCCCACTCGTCATTTTGAATCAGCGGATGGCGCTCACGGCATTCGTGGATGGCAAGGACGGTCTGCGGGGCCGAGACCTGGGGGGAGTGACGTTCTCTCTCGAGCGCGACGGGCCTCGCAAATTGCTTGAGGTCATGGCGCCCGTACTCAGCTGTGGTGTTCCCGAGGCCGACCGGGACGACAGTGCGAGGTTTGACGCCCCATAGCTTTGCGACACTTGCGGCGGTTGGCAGCTCAGGCCAGCGGGGCGCAGTCGCTGCCGCAGGCGGAGGCGTCGGCTGACGGTTCGGCGTTGCGGTGGCGTACACCGTTGGCTGGGGTGATAGCGATGACGGCGCCGCCGCCGTCGGACTCCGAAGTGATAGCGGCCGAGCCGTCGACGATGAGGCTGTAACCGCCTGGCTCAACGGGAGGCCACAGCAACGAGACGAGTGGCTGGATGCCGATGTTGGCACCGGTGCGCTTGCCCACGCTGGCCATGAGCTGATCGTCGCTCCAGGAAAGCG
>JANMCE010000124.1:0-11805 GCA_031360915.1 Actinomycetes bacterium
GCCGACGTGATGAAAACGGTCAACATGCCGCCGAGCTTTGTGGTTCTCGACCGCGTGGTGTGGGGCGTCAGTTCGCTCATGGGCCGCCTTCACGCCACCGCTCCCTGGCGAAGCATCCTGTCCGAGTATCGCCACAACACCCCCTCCCAAACCGACCTGGGTAAGGCTGAAGAAGCCTGGCGCTCCCAACACTCCTGAGTAAATCTTGTGAGGGCGCTAGTCCAGAGGCGATGATGCGCGCCGATAGGGAGGAGTCATGTCCGCTTCCCTGCCCCAACCGACTGCAGCGCACTCCCGAGCATCGGGTTCGTTGCGTCCGACCACGACTGTTTCCGACTCGGTTCGGATCACGCGCTCGTGGGTGAATGAGAACGGCTGGCGCACCATCGGAGCACTGCTTATCGTGCCCACGCTGATGTACCTCCCGCTGGCCCGAGCGCGTTGGACCATGATCGCCCTAGCGCCGCTCGTGGTGACGTTCAACCTCGTGGTCAACCGCCTGGTCAACAGGGGTAAGCGCGGTGCCGCATGGTTCTCGCTGGTGGGCTTCGCAACCATGGTTCTCGCCTCACTGTTGGCACCGCATCTGCTCGTGCCGACGATGGTTTTGCTGACCGCGAACATCGCGTTCGTAACCCGCTGGCTCGGACGAAAATACGCCATCGCAGCCATGGTGTTGACCCTGGCTCTCATGGGCGGAATCGCGTTCGCACACCACGATCCAAGCGCGACGGGGGGCATCTTCTTGTGGGCATTCTCGGCGGCCTGCACCATCGGCATCATTGGTGACGCCAACGAAGCAGGCGCCATGCTGGCGACGCAGTACACCCGCGTCATCGACGGCCTCGGCCTCGTGGTGTGGGAGGGCGATGTCGACCTGGTGACCTCCATCAACATCCACGTTGAGGGCCTCCTCGGCATCCCGGCGTCGGCCATTTCGACCACGGCTGACCTGCGACGACCGATTCATCCCGACGATCGTCACGTGCTCGATTTCCATCGTGAGCAGGTTGCGGCGAACCACGATCACGAGCTGCAGTACCGGGCGGTGCACGCCGACGGCTCCACCCGCTGGCTCCTCGAACTCATTCGAGTGAAGCGGGCCGGGCAAGAAGACAATCCGGCCCAGGTGCAGGGTGTCATCATCGATGTCACCGAACGCATGGAAGCCGAGAATCGCGTCGCCATGTACGCCAACCTTGTCGAGTCCGTCGGGCTCGGCATGGTCATCATCGGTCATGACGAAGCCCGCGTGCTGCGGGTCCAGGCCGCGAACCCGGCCATGCGCAGTTTCAGCACCCGCGACCCCGAGCAGTTGGTGAACCTCACTCTCGCCGACGCATTCTCAGAGTTGTTCGATGAGAGCATGATTCGCTCGTTGAGCGCCGTGGCCGATGGCGGCGACATCGTCGAGCTTGGGCCAACCCGGGTACAGGCTGAGGACGTCCGCTATGTGCGCCTGCGGGCCTTTCCGCTCGCCGGCAGAGCAGCCGCGATCACCATGGAAGACGCCACCGCTTTCCAGCTCGCAAGCGCCGCCCTCAGCTACCAAACGAACCACGACGCGCTTACCGGGCTGCCCAACCGACCCAATGTGGTGCAGCGTCTGAACGAGGCTCTTGCCGCGGTTCCGAACGACCGTCACGAAGTGTCCTTGGTGATGATTGACCTCGACCATTTCCGACAGGTCAACGACACGTTTGGCCACCATGAGGGCGATCGGCTTCTCATCGAACTCGGCCGGCGCCTGAAGCAGGCCGGACGGTCCGAGGTGGTCGCTCGACTGGGTGGCGACGAATTCGCCGTCGTCGTCTCCGGCGTGAATGCGGCCATCCGCGCCGATGCGCTGGCAGAAACGGTGCTGGAAGTCTTCCTCGAATCAATTGTCATCCAAGACATCAAGGTGCAGACCACAGCAGCCATCGGCATCGCCACCTTCCCGACCGATGCCACCGATGCAACCACGCTCATGCAACGGGCGGAACTGGCGATGTACCAGGCGAAGAAGTCCGCCGACCGCATCATGCACTACGTCGCCAGCGACGATGAGTCCTCACCGTCGCGCATCGCACTGCTCGCCGACTTTCAGCACGCGGTCAACGCTGGGGAACTGACGAATCACTATCAGCCCATCTTCGATCTGGCCACCGGACATCTGGTCGGCGGCGAGACGCTCGTACGTTGGCAACACCCGGATCACGGCCTGCTTGCACCAGCCCAGTTCCTCGCGCTGGCCGAACAGTCCGGCATGGTCGGCTCACTCACCGAGGCCGTCGCCGCAACCGCCATCGCCGATGCCGCTCGTTGGCATCGACAGGGCACACCGATGCCCGTCACGATCAACCTGTCCGGTCGCAGTCTGCAGGACCACCGCACCACCTCACAGCTACTCCATCTGCTCGACCTCGCTGATCTGCCCGCCACCGCGCTGCGCGTGGAGATCACCGAACAGGCGCTGCTTGATGACCCGATCACGGCCACCAAGGTGCTGTCCCAACTGCGAGCGCAGGGTGCCGAGGTGTCGATCGACGACTTCGGTACCGGCTACTCATCACTGTCGCTGTTGCGGCAGTTGCCAATTGATGAGTTGAAGATTGACGGCTTGTTCGTAGCCGGGCTCTGCAACCAGGACGCCATGCTGGTGCGCTCGATCATCGACCTCGGCCACGCACTGGGGCTCCGGGTTGTCGCCGAAGGAATCGAGACGCAGGAAGAACTCGACGTACTGATCGGGCTCGGCTGCGACCGCGGCCAGGGTTTCCTGTTCGGCCAACCCGTCCCGGCCGACGAGTTTGCCATTCTACTGAGGTCGGCCACGACGCTTTGGCCGCGCCGACCGCTGCTGACAACGGATGGCGCTACCGTGACACAACTGGCGTCTCGGCGCACCGTCGCCCCGCGCTAGGTCAGTGGTCTCCGCTACATTGCGAGTGTGCTCGGAGCTGCCATCATAATCGTTGTCCTACTGCTTATCCCCGTCGTCGTTCTGATGTCGGGCGCAGTCGGCGCAGCCATTCTCGGGACGGCGCTGACGAAGGATGCCGAAGACCGCCATGAGGGCAGCGAATTAATCGATCTGAATCGCTGATCGCCATGCATATGCAGGACCCGTCCATCGAGGTCCTCACCCAGGCGGTGTTGCGCTACGCAGTTCAACGTATGCGTCTCGATCCGCCGCCGCTCGACGGGCCACGTACTGAGGCAGAGCTGCGGGCGATGGCTGGCTCATCGGTAACCAAGCAGGGCCTCGGCGGCCTCGAAGCGCTTCGCATCTTCACCGACGTGCTCGCGCCGGCTTGCATCTCCACCGATCATCCGAGGTACCTCGCGTTCGTACCCAACGCACCGACAGAGGTGTCGATCCTGTTCGATCTGGTGGTCGGGGCCAGTTCGATCTACGGCGGCAGTTGGTTGGAAGGTGCCGGCGCCGTGTTTGCCGAGAACGAGGCGCTTCGATGGATCTGCGACCTAGTCGGCTTCCCCAAAACGTCTGGCGGCGTATTCGTCTCCGGCGGTACCGCCGGCAACCTCAGCGCACTGGTAGCGGCTCGCCAGACCTGGCGCACATGGCATCCTGAAGCCGGTAACCAGCGGGGCCTAATCATTGCCGGTGGTGGCGCGCACTCATCGATCGCCATGGCGGCTCGGGTCATGGACGTTGATGTCGTCAAGGTGCCCACCGATGCTCGGGGTGCGCTGACACGAGCGGCCCTCGACCAGACCGTCTCCGAACTTTCTGACGTCGACCGCGCCCGAGTATTCGCGGTCGTTGCGACGGGCGGCACCACCAACGTCGGCGTGGTCGATGACCTCGCCGCCGCTGGCGATGTGGCCCACGCGTTGGGCGCCTGGTTCCACGTTGACGGGGCGTACGGTGGTGCGGCGTTGGCTGCGCCGAAGGTGCGGCACCTGTTCAACGGTATCGAGCAGGCCGATAGCTTTCTGGTTGATCCGCACAAGTGGCTGTTCGCTCCCTACGACTGCTGCGCGCTGGTGTACCGGCAACCGGAACTGGCCAGGGGCACCCACACCCAGGAGGCTGAGTATCTCGATGTGCTGGCCGATGATGACGAGTGGAACCCAAGCGATTACGCAGTGCATCTCACCCGTCGCGCCCGCGGTCTTCCGTTCTGGTTTTCACTCGCTACCCACGGCACCGACGCCTACCGGGTAGCCATCGAGCAATCGCTGGAACTCACCCAACAAACAGCCGACCTCATTCGCCAGACTCCCGGTCTCGAACTGGTGCTCGAACCGGAACTCTCGGTCGTGTTGTTCCGCCGGGTCGGCTGGGATCATGCCCGCTACGACGCGTGGAGCGACAAGGCACTCGCGGATGATCTCACGCTCACCGTCGCCACCAAATGGCAGGGTGAACATGTGCTGCGGTTCTGCTTCATCAACCCCCGCACCACGCTGGCCGATGTGCAGATGATCCTCGATTCGTTGACCGAATCAGACAGCCAGTAGCCCTCGGATAATGCCGAGGCGGAGGGCGTCGGTCAGGTCGCTTGAACCGGCAATAATACCGGCCGCGAAGGCCCGACGGTTGGCCATCGAGTGCGGGTCGATCTCGGCACCGCGCATCAGATCCGACGCACCTGACTGGGCTTGGTCGAGCGCCGCGATGTCCTCGGCCTTCAGCTCCGCGATGAAGCGGAGCCGCCCGGAGATGAGAGCACCGAACATACGGGATTCAACTGCGGAATCTGCCGATCTCTCAATCATGAATGAAGAATCGGCAGGTGGTCTTCGGGTGTGAGCGGTTGAGGACAATTTAGGCTGTCAAGATCATGACCGATCTTCTGATTTCGGGCGCAACTCTCGTGGCAACAATGGATCAAGAGCGACGCGAAATTGCCGACGGTTGGATCGCCATCACCAACGGCCGGGTGGAGGCCGTTGGCGGCCCGCGTGATGAGCGTCCGTCGGCCGTGCAGATCCTGGCGGCCAACGACTGCCTGGTGACACCCGGGCTCATCAACACGCACCATCACCTCTTCCAGAATCTCACCCGCGCTTGGCCCACCATGACCGACAAACCGCTGTTTGGTTGGCTGCAATCGCTGTACCCGATCTGGCGGCGCATCGACGAGGAAGCCGCGCACGTCTCGGCCTGGATCGGCCTGGCCGAGTTGGCACTGTCGGGCTGCACCACCAGTACCGATCACCTCTATCTCCATCCGCGAGGCGCGGGCGATCTGTTGTCGGCGTCGATTGCGGCGGCGGTCGACCTGGGCGTGCGTTTTCATCCGACGCGCGGGTCGATGTCGCTGAGTGAGAAGGACGGCGGGCTGCCACCGGATTCGGTCGTGCAGGACGACGAGACCATTTTGGCCGAGTGCGAAGCGCAGGTCACTCGCCACCACGACCGCTCGTTCGGCGCCATGGTTCGCATTGCGCTCGCGCCTTGCTCGCCGTTCAGCGTGACCACCGAACTGATGGAGCGCAGCGCCGTTTTGGCCGAACGACTCGACGTGCGTCTCCACACCCATGCGGCCGAGAACGCTGAGGACGATGCCTTTTCGCTGGCGACCTACGGGTGCCGGCCGATTGAATATCTTGAGCGAACCGGTTGGTGCAATGACCGCACGTGGGTTGCCCACTGCGTGATGCCGAACGCGGATGAGATCCGCCGCCTCGGCGCGGCCGGTGTTGGCGTGGCGCACTGCCCGAGCAGCAACATGATTCTTTCGTCGGGCATCGCGCCCATCGTCGAACTTCGGGCCGCAGGGGTTGCCGTGGGGCTCGGCGTCGACGGGTCGTCTTCGGCCGACAGCGCATCACTCTGGATGGAAGCCCGCCAAGCCATGCTGCTGGCCAAGCTACGCAACGGGGCCGACGCCGGCACCGCACGAATCTCGTTGGAGATGGCGACGCGAGGCGGTGCCGCGTGTCTGGGGCGGCTGGGCGAACTGGGTGAACTGTCGGTTGGGTCCGTGGCCGATGTTGCGGTGTGGCCGCTCGGTGGCCCGGCCTACGCGGGTGCGATCGCGGACCCGATCGAGGCATGGTTGCGCTGCGGGCCGACGGCGGCGCGGCATACGGTCATCAACGGTCGGGTCGTGGTGGAAGACGGTCAGCTACGCCACAACGGACTGAACGAGATGCTGCGCACCCATCGGCGGATCAGCGCCGATTTGCAGCAGATCGCCTTGTAAGCGCTTCCACTTTGGCAATACGCGTTCGCAACGGTGGATGGCTGCCGAAGACCCGCTCACCCCACGACCGGCCGGTGACCGTTGGTTCGTCGAACGCCGTGCGTCGCATGGCCGCTGCGAGCTCCACACCGAAGCCAGCGTTGACGGCCCACGCGTCGGCGCGGAACTCGGCCTGACGACTCACGATGCCGCCAATCGATTGCCATACCAGAATGCCCACCTGAAACACCCAGGCCAACCCGCGCAGCAAGACGGCGGCGGCACCCCCCAGGGTCTTCGCGGCAGCCGTGTCGGCAAAGGCGCGGGTCGCGGCAGTGGCAACGTTGTCGAGGAAGAATCCGACGCGAGCCAACGCCATCACCGGCAACGCCAACCAGTAACCGAGCACCAGAACCGTGCTGACCAGACCCTGCTGGTGTCCGATCTCATGCGCCATCACCCCCTGTAGTTCGGTGGCGGGCAACGAGTGAAACGCGCCGGTCGTCACGATGACGAGGTGCCCTCCGCTGGCAAACGCGTTGAGCTCGTCCGAGTCGGTGACGGCCAGCACGAAGTGACGACGACCCATGCGAGTGTTGGCCAGCACGCCCTGCCACAACGGTTCAAGGTGACGCCGCTCGTCAGCCGTGGGAACGCGTGCGCTGAGGAGGCGCATGAGGAACCGTTGCTGAATCGGCCGGTACAACAAGGTGAGCCCGAGGCCAACGTGGATCAGCATCGCCGCCCAGTAGGGAAGATGCAACAGCAACTTGAACGGCAGCCAGAACACGGCCACCGCAATGAGCCAAATGGGGGCGAGCCCAATGATCGGAAGAAACGCGCCGAACGACGGAGCATCCCACCGCCTCACGCGTCGACCCGCTCCCATGCTGCTTAGTTTGGCCGATCTTGTGACCAAAACCTCACATAGGTCACCCGCTCTACGAACCCCAGCGGCTTTGGCCGAAGCGGTAGCCGACGCTGCGGACCGTTTCGATGAGGTTGGCGTGTTCTTCGCCGAGTTTGGCGCGTAGGCGTCGAATGTGAACGTCAACCGTGCGCGCGCCCCCGTAGTACTCGTACCCCCACACCCGGCTCAGCAGGATCTCGCGGGTAAACACTTTGCCCGGGTGCTGAGCCAGGAACTTCAGCAGCTCGTACTCCATGAACGTGAGGTCGAGTGGGCGACCGGCGATGGTGGCCTGATAGGTCTCGGTGTTAAGGGCGAGCAGGCTGTACTCCACCACTTCGCTGGCCACGGTTTCACCGCGTCGCCACAACAGATGGCGAATGCGCGCCTCAAGCTCACGGGGGTGAAACGGAGACAAACAGAAGTCTTCGAACAAGTCGTCGCGCATTGCGAGGTCGGCGAGCTGCGCACCACCGACCATCACCAAGACGGGGGCTATTGGATTGTCGCTCTTGCGGATGGAACGCAGGAACGCCCAACCTGCGTCGGGATCCTTGTCGAGCATGACGATCGCGCCGGTCCACCCATCGTCGGGCTCGACAGCCGCCGCGGCATCGGCCGACTCGGCGGCGCGCCACGCGTAACCGGCCAGATCAAGCGTCTGGGCCAACTCCGGTGGAGGAGGATCCGGATAGATCAGCAGCGGTCCCATCACACCATCCGCAGGTAGCGATCGAGCTCGAACTGCGTGACCTGGCTCTTGTACTCCTGCCATTCCTTGCGCTTGTTTTTGAGGAACCACTCGAAGATGTGCTCGCCGAGCGCATCCTTCACGAGCTCGCTCTGCTCCATCAGGTTGAGCGCGTCGGACAGCGATTGCGGCAGTGCCGACATGCCTTCGGCTGCCCGCTCCTCGTCGGTCATCGCGCCCACGTTACCGGCTGCTTCGCCCGGCAATTCATAACCCTCTTCGATGCCCTTCAGACCGGCCGCCAGCATGACCGAGAACGCGAGGTACGGGTTGCACACCGGGTCTGGCGATCGGTACTCGACACGGGTGGCCGTGGCTTTGTTCTTCGACGTGGGAACTCGAACCAGGGCCGAGCGGTTATTGCGGGCCCAGCTCACCACGACGGGCGCTTCGAAGCCGGGGATGAGCCGCTTGTAGCTGTTGATGGTCTGGTTGGTGATGGCCGTGATCTCGGGAGCGTGACGCAGTAGACCGGCGATAAAACCCTTGCCGATCTCTGACAGGTGGTACTTATCATCGGGGTCGTGGAAGGCGTTTTCCTCACCCTTGTACAGGCTCATGTGGGTGTGCATTCCCGAGCCCTGCACCCCTTCCAGCGGCTTGGGCATGAACGTGGCATACAGACCGTCGACGGCAGCAACTTCGCGTACGACGAGGCGGAACGTCATGACCGAGTCGGCCATGCTGAGCGCGTCGGTGTGGCGCAGGTCGATCTCATGCTGGCTGGGTGAGTCTTCGTGGAAGCTGTACTCGACAGGGATGCCCATCGTCTCCAACGTTTGGATGGTGCGCTTGCGCAGCGTTCCCGCCACGTCGGCCGTGGTGAGGTCGAAGTAAGAACCCTGATCAAGCGGAATCGGCGTGGGGTCCTTCGGATCGAAGTAGAAGAACTCGATCTCGGGCGCCACGTAGAAACTGAACCCGAGCTTGCGGGCCTTTTCCATGTTGCGCATGAGCACCTGGCGCGGGTCGCCTTCGAACGGCGAGCCGTCGAGGTGAGCAATGTTGCAGAAAACGCGGGCTTCGGGCGAGCTGCCTTGCGTCCACGGAAGGATCTCAAAGGTGTTGGCATCGGGCATAGCGAGCACGTCAGATTCGAACACGCGACTGAACCCGTCGATGGACGAACCATCGAACGTCATGCCCTCTTCCAGGGCGTTCTCCAGCTCGGCGGGGCTGATGGCAAAACTCTTCAATTGACCCAGCACGTCGGTGAACCACAGGCGCACCAGGCGCACCTTGCGCTCCTCCACCGATCGCAGCACGAAGTCAATCTGGTTATCCATCCGGTAAGTATCGGCTGAATTGGCCAGACGGTGCGAGCGAACGCGCCCGTAGTTCACGCGGCGTTTACAAACACGCGCTTGCCTTTCGGGGCATACGGTGGTGACCATGGATCTGTCTACCGTCGAACTCCGCGTGGCTGGTGCCCTCATGGAGAAGCAGGTGACCACGCCCGATCTGTACCCATTGACGGTCAACAGCTTGCGGTCGGCGTGCAACCAGACCACCAACCGGTACCCCGTTATGGAGCTCACCGAAACCGACATCAACGCCGCGTTGGTGTCCCTTCGTGACCGCAAACTGACCCGCATCGTGTACAGCACATCGAACCGGGCAGCCAAGCATCGCCACACCGTGGACGAGGCGTTACGACTGGAGCCATCCGACCAGGCGGTGCTCACCGTCCTGGCGTTGCGCGGCGCGCAGACCGTCGGCGAGATCAAAACGCGGACCGAGCGTATGCATCCCTTCGCCGACCTTCGCTCCGTTGAAGCAACGTTGGACTCGTTGGCGGGGCGGCCCGATCCGCTCGTCATTCGATTGTCCCGCCGGCCGGGTCAGAAGGAGGAGCGCTACATGCATCTCCTGTCCGGCCCCATCGACGAAGCCGCCTACGAAGATGAACTCGTCTCGTCCCCTCGCATGGACCGCACCGCCGAGCTCCAGTCCCGCGTCGACGCGCTGGAAGCGCGAGTCGTCGAACTCGAGTCGGTCGTCGATCAGCTGCGCACGCTGCTCGACTAATACGTCAACCGGAATGGCACACGAGGCCGTTCTATCGAGCAACAGCCGCTGGTAGCCTAAGGCCATGAACGCCGTGCCGTCGCAGCTGTACCTTTCCGTTGAAGAATGGGTTCGGTTCGAAGAGCAGGATCACGAGTTGAAGCACGAACTCATCGAGGGCGTCGTATATGCCATGGCGGGCGCGTCCAACCGACATAACGACGTTGCCGCTGCGATGCTGTCCATGTTGTTCCAACCAGCCCGGGACCACGACTGCAGGGCCGTAGCCTCCGATCAGCGGTTGGTTATCCGTGATCGAAACGGCTTCTACCCAGACGTGGCGGTGTTCTGCGAGGAGTCGGGCGATGGGCAGTATCGGCGGAATCCGTGCCTGCTCGTAGAGGTTGTTTCGCCGTCCAGTCGCCAACGCGACTACGAGACGAAGGCCATTGCCTACCTCCAAATCCCGACGCTGCTTGCCTATCTCATCGTCGATCCCTCGCGTGAGGCCGTTGAGGCGCACGTGCGGACCACCGAGTCGGCGACGTGGCGATCAACCTCGTTACCGAATGGCAGCACACTCTCCCTCAGCTGCCCGCCAGTCACCATTGAGATAGCCGGCTTGTTTCTCTGACCTCGATTCAAGGCCTACCTGAAAGGCCGGTGAATTGCATACTGAGTGTTGACAACATGATTACTCAGTATGCATACTGGGTATATGGGAATTCGAGAAGGGCTCTTGGCACTTATCGCCAGTGAGCCGAAGTACGGGTATCAGCTCAAGAGTGAGTTTGAGGAACACACCGGTGGTGTCTGGCCGCTGAATGTGGGCCAGGTGTACACCACGCTTGATCGGTTGGCACGGGACGAATGTGTGCTGCCCGGCGTGCCCGACATGGAAGGCCGCACGCCGTACACCATCACTAAGACCGGTCGGAAGGAACTGGCCGCCTGGTTCGATACCGCGACCGCGGACGCCGCTCCCCCGCGGGACGACCTGATGATCAAAGTGTTGCTGGCCATCGTGACGCCCAAAGTGGACGCAGCCGCCGTGATCGACGCGCAACGGGCCGGCTTGCTGTCGGTCGTGCGAGCGCATCGCCGTCGTCAACAGGCCGCCACTGATCTGTTGACCACCCTGCTGTTCGACGCACTGCTGGCCCGAGTGGAGTCCGACCTCCGCTGGCTCGACATCTGCGAGCAACGCATTTCCGTTTCCAAGAAAGGCCCCGCCCGATGAGTCCGATCCTTGAGTTCCGCAGCGTCGAACGTCGCTTCAAAGACGGTGACGACCTTGTCTACGCGTTGAGAGATGCGTCGTTCTCCATCGACGCTGGCGAGTTCGTGGCGGTGATGGGGCCATCGGGAAGCGGTAAGTCAACGCTGCTGAACCTGGCTGGTGGACTCGACGTGCCGACTGCCGGACACGTGCTGGTTGACGGTGTCGATCTTGCGTCACTCAACGTGCGTGGCCTCGCCACGGTTCGACGCCAGACGGTCGGGTACATCTTCCAAAAGCTCAATCTGCTTCCCACCCTCACGGTTGTGGAGAACGTCATGCTGCCCCCTCGAGCTTGACGGCACATCCGCTCGGGCTGCCCGTGCAGCAGCCCGAGCGGCACTGGGCGAAATGGACATCGCCGCCCTCGCCGACCGCTACCCCGACGACATCTCCGGCGGTCAACAACAACGCGTCGCCATCGCCCGCGCCATTGTCGGTAACCGTCGCCTGTTGCTCGCTGACGAACCAACCGGTGCACTCGACACCATCACCGGCGAGTCGGTCATGGAGTTGTTGACCAAGCAGGTCGTCACCGGCCGCACCGTTGTACTGGTCACCCACGAGCCACGTTTCGCCAGCTTCGCCGACCGTGTGCTGATGGTCCGCGACGGCCACGTGATGGAAAACGCCGGGGTCGTCGCTTCCCTCCGCCCCGCACCCCTCAGCGACCTCTGGCCTTCCTCCGACGACGAAACCGACGAGGCCGCCTCATGAC
>JANMCE010000145.1:0-4426 GCA_031360915.1 Actinomycetes bacterium
TCCCATACCGGATGCGGATCGGCCGCCAGCTCGTGGAGCGACGTCACGCCGTGAAGAAAGCCTCGGCGCCACGACGGATACGGTGGCAGGTCTCTTCAAAGAGCGCTTCGTCCTCTTCCAATAGCGTCATGCGGAAGCCAGGCACGGGTGACGAGAAGCCCGACAGCGGTACCACGCACACGCCCTCTGCCCCGATGAGTTCGTAGGCAAAGAGCTTGTCGATGGCCAGACGCGATTTCGCTTCGAGCATGTCGAGGTGATCACGAACCGCCTGGTTGGGCGGCGTGAGCTTGTTGGTGTTCGGATAGCCCGAGGTGTTGATGGTGAACGTGAGATAGAAGACGCCGTCGGGCACAACGGGGTGAATGACATCGCAGCCGTCGAAGATCTTGAGGGCGAGGTCGAGGCGACGGCGATACTTGTCGAGCCGGGCGGCAAGGAAGTCGGGGAACTCGGGGTGCTGCACGATCTTCGGAAACACGATCTGAGGCAGGGTGGTGGAGCACACTTCGAGCATCTTCGACACCACGATGGTGTTGATGTAACCGCGGAAGTTCTCGTCCTTGTCCGCGTTGTAAATCTCGATCCAGCCGCAACGCCCGCCCGGCCACGGGATCTCTTTCGATACGCCCTTCATGGAGATGCCCGGCACGTCGCCGATGATGTCGGCCAGACGCACGATCTTGGAGGCATCGAACACCATGTTCTGATAGATCTCGTCGAAAAGTAGGAAGCAGCCGTTCTCCTTCGCTATTCGTACCACCTGCTCAAGATCGTTCCGTGAATGCGCCACGCCCAGCGGATTGTTGGGGCTGATCACCAAGATGCCCACGATGTCTTCGTGCTCGCGCACCGAGTTCTCCAGCGCAACCAGATCGATGCGACCACCCTTGTCGAGCTGCAACGGATAGGTGATGTGGTGGCCGCCGTGATGAATGGCCTCGGCCGTGGCATGCGACGGGTACGTGGGGTTCGGGCCGACAACCCGAGCGGTTGTTCGCAAGGTGGAGAAGATCTTGTTGATGGCATCGCCGAGGCCATTGAAGAAGATGATGTCCTCAATGCCGCAGATACGAGCGTCGCTGTAATGGTCGAGCACGAACTGCCGAGCGGCCAGGTCACCCTTGGTGGGCGAGTAGGCGTAGACGCGGTCGTCGTAGGCGGCTGCGGCCACGATGTCTTTCATCCAGGCGGGCAGAATCTCGCCCTTGGCGACGGGGTCACCAATGTTCTCCCAGATCATCGGTACGCCGAGTGGCACGATCTGATTGGCGATTTCGACAATCTCGCGAATCTCGTACTTCAGGTGTTCGTCGCCCTCTTTGATCAGGTTCTGTCGCATGGCTTTCCAGGCTATGCGACGGCTCCCGAATCGTTTGGTTATTTAGAAGAAACCTGGAGCACCGCTTTGACGATGCCGTCGTAGCCGGTGCAGCGGCAGAGGTTTCCGGATAGACCGATGCGGACCTCTTCTTCGGTCGGGTGCGGGGTGGCCGCGAGCAATGCCGTGGCCGAGATCAACATGCCGGGCGTGCAGAAGCCACATTGCACGCCGCCTGCGGTGAGGAAGGCCTGCTGAAGGGGGCTGAGCTCCTCGCCCGATGACAAACCTTCAACCGTCGTCAGCGAGCGGCCCACGGCCTGCATGGCGAGGTACGAGCACGAGTTGACCGGCTTGCCGTCGATCAGCATCATGCAAGCGCCGCACTCGGAATCGTCGCAGCCTTCCTTGGTGCCGGTGAGGCCGATGTCGTCTCGCACGGCGCGCAGCAGCGTGGCGTGGGAGTCGATGGCGACGGGGTAGGTCATGCCGTTGACGGTGAGTGATGTTTCGTTCTTCATGTTCGTTCCTCAGCTCGCGCCGTGAAGCGCCGGGCTCGCGGGGATGGGGACCGTGCCACCGTTGGCACGCATAACGGCAGCTTCAATGGCACGACGGGCGATGACGCCAACCATGGCCCGGCGATAATCGGCCGAGCCACGAACGTCACTAATAGGCGCACACGCTTCGCTCACCGCGGCACCAGCGGCATCGGCGGCAGCGCGATCGCCAGAGGTACCAACAAGCGCCCGCTCGGCCGCTGCGATGCGGCGGATGGTGGCCGAGACCGCGGTCATGGCAACCCGGGCATCGGTAATGACACCGTCGACGATAGTGACCTGAGCACCGGCGCCGACGATGGCGATCTCCATCTGGCGCCGATACTCAAGACGCACGTAGCACGAACTGGTACCGGGGGCCAGTGCAGGAAGGTCGATGGCGACCAGCAGTTCATGCGGCTCGGCGACGGTGCGACCCGGGCCGGTCCACAACTCGTCCATTGGCACGGAACGGGTACCACTGGCCGATTGCAGGATGGCGGTTGCTCCGAAGCAAAGCAGCGGTGAGCCGGTGTCCATTGCGGGGGAAGCGGTCATGACGTTGCCGCCAAGCGTGCCGTGCGCCCGGGTGGCGTGCGAGCCGACGATGGCTGAGGCATCGGCCAGCGCAGGGTAGGTCGCCCGGATAGTTGCATCCGCAATGATCTGCTCGTGCGAAACCAGCGCGCCCATCCGCACGCCGGTGGTGGTGAGCGTGATGGCTCGCAACTCATCAAGTTGATGAATGGCGACCAACGATTGCGGCAGCGGCTTCTTGCCTTGGCGGGCGCCAACCACAAGGTCGGTGCCGCCCGCAACCGGTCGGGCGCCAGCGGCCATGGCGGCGAGCACGTCGGCTAGCGAGGTGGGAGCGACAAACGTAGCGGTCACTTCGCACCTCCCCGGATCGTTTCCCACACGCGCTCGGGCGTCATGGGCAGCGAGCACACCGGCGACCCGATCACGTTGGCGATCGCATTCGCAATGGCTCCAGCTGTCGGAACGCTTGGTGGTTCACCGATGCCTTTCGAGCCACGGGGACCGGCATCGGGCGTGAAGCGGCCCACCCACGCAATATCGATGGGCGGAGCATCCGAGCAGGTCACGAGCTTGTAGTCGAGCAGACCCGGGTTGCGCTGCTTGCCGTCCTTATCGAGGATGGTGCCTTCGGACAGCGCCTGGCCGATACCCATCACGACGCCGCCGTACACCTGGCCGTTGGCACCAATGGGATTGAGCACGGCACCCGAATCATGGGCGGCTGCGACTTGCACGATGCGAACCACGCCGGTGTCGCGATCCACCTTCACGCGAACAGCGTGGGTGAACACCTGCGGGGCGAGAAATGACTCCATGCCCAATCGGCCTACGCAGCCTTCGGCCTGCACCGCAGGTGACTCGGGTAGCGGCCCAGAACCCTTGCCGTGGAACGTGCCAGCAGCTGCGAGTTCGGCAATGGTGACCGCCTTTGACGGCGTGCCCTTCACCCTGACCGAGCCACCCAGGAGTTCGAGATCTTCACGAGCCGCTTCGAGTGCGTCGGCGGCAGCATCGAGCAGTTGCTCACGCACTTCGGACGCAGCAGCCAGCACAGCGCGAACGCTATTGAAGGTGGTTTGTGAACCGCTTGAACCCATGTCCCAAGGGGCGGCGTCGGTGTCCTGGTAAAGGATCGAAATGTCTTTCGGATCCATGCCCAGTTCTTCGGCCACAAACTTCGGCATAGCCATGACCGAGCCAGTGCCGTTCTCCTGCGCCCCCGTCACGATGGTGCCGGTTCCGTCGTGGTTGAGCTTGAAGTACGCGCCCGATTCCACTGCGAAGCACGGCCACCAGCCGCACGCGATGCCAATCGCTTCATCGTCGGGAAGGGGCTGGCCGTAACCAATCATCTCGACCGCTTTGGCCAAGCTGTCCTTCATGCCGATGTAGTCGAACACCTGGCGCGTCGGGCCTTCCGCGCCCTCTTCGATCAGCGTCTTCATCCGCAGCGCGACCGGGTCCATCCCGATAGTTTTCGCAACAGCGTCCATGTGCTGCTCCAGCGCCCAGCACACCTGCGGCGCCGTTGGAGCCCGAATGGAAGACGACGGCTGGTTGTTCGAATAGTTCAGGAACGAGTGCACGTTCACGGTATCGATCACATAGGGGCCGCACGCGTGCATGGCGGCCATCTGGGCGAAGAAGCCACCCTCACCGCAGTAGGCGCCCTTGTCGAGCACGAGACGGGCGCGACGGGCCACGAGCGTGCCGTCATTCATCACGCCGGTCTCCAACTCGATGAGCATGCCCTCGCGACGATGGCCGATGGCGAAGAACTCTTCGTGCCGGGTAAACACCAGCTTGACCGGGCGCTTGGCCGCACGGGCCAACGCGGCGATGTGGCCCTCGAAATGAAAATCACACTTGGCACCAAAGCCGCCACCCAGCAACGGCACTACAACGCGGACGTCTGACTGAGGAATCTGCAGCGTGGTGGCCACACCGGCGCGAGCAGCGTAGGGCACCTGCGTTGAGGTCCAGACGGTGACCTTGTTGCCCTGCCACTGCGCGATGACGGCTCGCG
>JANMCE010000175.1:0-20301 GCA_031360915.1 Actinomycetes bacterium
TCACCCTCGACGATCGTCGCCGTGGGCAAAGCCGCCTGCGCCGCGCTCACGGCGTCCACGTCAATATCGACGCCGCGCAGGACCGCCCGCGAACCCAGTTCCTTCCCGGCAGCGATGAGGAAACGGCCATCCCCACACGACGGGTCAAGCACGCGCACGGGGCCGCTGACGCGAGGTGAAAGAACGCGATCGAGCACGAAGTCCACGAGCTCCGGAGGGGTGTACCAGGCGCCCAGGCGGCGTTGCGTCTCGCGATCCATTTCGGTGCCATTGTTACCGCCCGCTACCGTCCAGGCATGCAGCGGTACATCGAATTCAGCCGGGACGAGTGGAAAGACCTGCGCGCCGCCACTCCGCTGACCATCCGCGAGAAGGATCTCGAAGCGCTTCGCGGCATCAACAGCGAGCTTGATCTCACCGAGGTCGCCGAGATCTACCTGCCCCTCACCCGTCTGTTGAACCTGTATGTCTCGGCTACGCAAAACCTGCACCGGGTGTCGGCAACCTTCCTTGGCACAATTGCGCCAAAGGTGCCGTACGTCATTGGTGTGGCCGGGTCGGTGGCCGTCGGGAAGAGCACGTTTGCCCGTGTGCTGCAAGCTTTGTTGTCGCGGTGGCCCGATCACCCGAAGGTCGATCTGGTGACCACCGACGGATTCCTGCTGCCGAACTCCGTATTGGAAGAGCGCGGCATCATGAACCGGAAAGGCTTTCCCGAGAGTTACGACGCTCGCCGCATCACCGAGTTTCTCCGTGACGTGAAATCGGGCGAAGCTGAGGTGCACGCGCCGGTGTACAGCCACGTCGTGTACGACATTGTCGAGGGTGAGGAGATCACGGTTCGCCAGCCCGACATCTTGATCCTCGAAGGTATCAATGTGCTTCAGGTCGCAACCGGCAGCAGCGAATTCGTCAGTGACTACTTCGACTTCTCCATCTTCGTCGACGCGGCCGAAGTCGATATTGAACGGTGGTACGTCAATCGATTCCTACGACTCCGCGAGACCATCTTCCAGGACCCGAACTCGTTCTTCCGGCACTTTGCCGATCTGTCCCGAGAAGAAGCCGTTGCGACCGCGAAGGGCATCTGGGCAGAGATCAATGGCAAGAACCTGGTCGACAACATTTTGCCCACGCGCGAGCGGTCATCGCTCATCCTCCACATGGGCCCAAATCACTTGGTGACCGACGTCAGGCTCCGTAAGTTGTAGCCAGCCAGGCCGGCAGTTCGCTCAGACCGGCGAGAGTAGGCACGTCGCCATCATGCTCGGCATGCTCATGGCTCCACTGATGTTGCGACGGCACATGCACGGCACGCGCGCCGATCGCCACTACGGGAAGCACGTCGGACTTCACCGAATCGCCCACCATCACGAAGCGGGCCGGTTCGACCTTCTGACGATGAAGAAAGCTGCGGTAGGTCGAGGAGGTCTTGTCGCTGACAATTTCGACGTGATCGAAGTACGCAGCAAGACCGCTGTTTTGCAGCTTTCGTTGCTGATGCAACAAATCCCCCTTGGTCACCAACACCAGCGTGTGCTGATCTGCCATCTGTCCTACCGCATCGAGCCAGGGTGAGACGATCTCCAAGAACCGCTCTGTCGCCTGCTGGAAGTACTTCTCGCAATGCCACAGGGTGTCATCGGCATCCAGACCGACAAGGTCGAATTGGATGTAGCTCATGGCGTCGCCCTCTGCGATCATTTCTTCGGTCACGTACACATCTTCACCCGACTGCGCTCTTGGCGACAACCATGTCGTGACGGGTGTTACATTCCCTCCTTGTGTCGCACCCAGCGACGTGATGGAGGAAACAGACATGAGTGAATACACCGACGACGTAGCCCGCTACACCGACAGCGTCGATGAAGACGCCCTCGCTGGCATCGTGAAGCACCTCGGTATCGCCCTTCGTTCGTCCAAGGACGCTTCCCTGGTGGCGTGCTCGGATGCATCAGAACGCGATCGCGTGCGGGATAGCTGGCTGAAGAAGAAGCTCGGCCTTGAAGACGACGCTGCGCTTGATGCCGACGTGATGGCCGTGTGCGCCCAGATGAAAGAAGACCGCGAAAAGCACCGCGTCACCTTCTACTACCTGCTCGCCGACAAGCACGGCAAGCTCGCCGACCTGCACTGACGAGCGGCCCGTTCCAGGGAGGGAAGTGAAACAGCATGGCAACAGGCACAGTGAAGTGGTTCAACGCCGAGAAGGGCTTCGGCTTTATCGCGCAGGACGGCGGGGGCGCCGACGTCTTCGTGCACCACAGTGCAATTCAGTCAACCGGCTACCGCAGCCTCAACGAAAACGACAAGGTCGAATTCGATGTGACGCAGGGACCGAAGGGTCCGAACGCGGCTGACGTCCGCAAGATCTAATCGAATTGGCATCGGGGAGACCTGCCGCGAGGTGGGTTTCCCCTGTCGTTTTGGGCCGACGCGTTTGGTCAGGCGGTAACCAAGATACGAGAGCCGGCGAAGGCGCCGACACCAACGGTGCGGCCGTCCATGTCGACGGTGATTGTGCCGTCAGGCGATGACGCGGTGACCTTTCCGGAGCTGCCCGGCGTGAGCGTGGCTTCCTCCAGGAATTGCAGGAGACCCGGCGAAAACTCCAGTTCCTCGGGGATGCGGGACACGGTGAACTGACTGCCGACCGATAAGCCGTTGAGCGGGCGGGCGTCGGGGGCCTCGTAGAGCGAACCCGGAATGGGGTTGCCGTGAGGGCATGTGGTCGGGTCGCCCAGCACACGGATCAGCGCGGTTTCAACCGAGTCGGAGATGACGTGCTCCCACTTGCCCGCTTCCTGGTGGGCGTCGGCCCACGACAGCCCGAGCATGTCGGTGAGAAACCGCTCGGCAAGACGATGGCGGCGCACAACCTGTTCGGCGAGGGTGGTGCCAGCCACGGTGAGCTTGATGGACCCCCCCACTACATCGACAAGGCCATCGATTTCAAGGCGCCGGATCATTTCCGACACAGACGGCCGGGACAGCTTGAGCCGTTCGGCGATGCGGGCCTGAATGACTTCCAGGTCGTCCTCGGCGAGTTCAAAGATGCACTCGCAATACTCTTCAGCTGCCGGGTGCCATTCAGCCATGCCGGTCATCCTACGACGTTCCGCCGGCGTCACCGCAGGCCGAACCGGTCAACCCCTGTGGCGCAACCCGGCGTCCGATTACTGTTCCACCGATGACCACAACAACCTTCGCCGACGTGCAGGCTGCCGCCGCTGGCCTGGCTGGGCGGGTCGTGCGAACGCCGACGGTCCGGTCCGAAACGTTGTCAGCCATTTGCGGCGCCGAGATCTGGCTGAAGTTCGAGAACCTCCAGTTCACGTCTTCGTTCAAGGACCGCGGTGCCTGCTGGCGGTTACTTCAGTTGTCTGACGCCGAGCGATCTCGTGGCGTTATCGCCGTCTCGGCCGGAAACCACGCTCAGGGTGTCGCCCATCACGCCCGACACTTGGGGATTCCGGCCACGATCGTGATGCCTCGCTTCACGCCGAATGTGAAGGTCGCGGCAACCGAGGCTTTGGGTGCGACCGTCGTGCTCCACGGTGACGATCTCGCTGGGGCGATGGTCGAAGCCGAGCGCCGTCGGGTTGACGGCGACCTCGTGTTCATTCCACCGTTCGATGACCCCTGGGTGATCGCAGGACAAGGAACATGCGGCATTGAGCTGTTCGAGGACGCACCTCCGCTCGACGTCGTTGTCGTGGCTGTCGGTGGTGGTGGGCTCATCTCAGGCATCTCGTTAGTTGCATCTGCAACTTCACCGAGCACCAAGATCATCGGCGTGCAGACCGCCGGCTACCCCTCGATGGTGCGTGCACTGGCCAACGACCCAACGCCCGTGCCAGGCGGCTCGACTATCGCCGAGGGCATCGCAGTGGCCCGCGCTGGCGTATTGACGACGCCGATCGTTCGCCAGTACGTGAGCGACATCGTGACGGTCACCGAAGAGCAGATCGAAGACGCGGTCAACCTGCTACTCGACATCGAAAAGACCGTGAGCGAAGGAGCGGGTGCCGCTGGCCTCGCCGCCATCCTGGCCGACCCGTCGCGATTCGCCGGCAAGCGCGTGGCCATCATCGTGTGCGGCGGCAACATCGACCCGCGAGTGTTGGCCTCAATCATCATGCGCGGCCTGGTGCGGTCGGGCCGTCTGTCACGCATGACCCTTGACCTCCCCGATCTTCCCGGCGCCCTCGCCAAGGTGGCAACGATTGTCGGCGACATGGGTGCCAACATCGTCGAGGTGGCCCACCAGCGACTCTTCACCGACCTGTCCGTGAAGTCCACTGCGCTCGAGCTGGCGGTGGAAACCAGAGGTCGCGAGCACGCCAACCAGCTCGCGGCTGCCTTGTGCGAGGCCGGCTATCCGGTCCGCCTCAACCCGACGTCACACTGACCTCAGACCGGCACGTCGGTGGTGCAGAGGCGGCAGAGTAAGGGCACGGTTACGCGTCGGTTAGCTACCGGCCAAGTTGGGTCGATGGTCGTAGTACCAAGGTGCACTTACGTCGTGCCCTCGATTGGGAGTCTCATGGAGATACCCCAACGAACACGGAGCAGAACATGAAACGACAACTCGTCGCACTCGGCATCGCAGCGGGCGTCATCGGTCTGGTCGGGCCGGCCTCCGCCGCCATTCAGCACGACGCTCCTCGAACCAACATCCCCCAGGTCGTTATCCCTACCTCGGCGACCTCGGCGGCGTCGAACAGTTCACCGAGTTCATCAAGCGCTTCGTCGACATCGATCGAAGCGGTCGACGCCGATGACACCTCCGACGTCAGCGCACCCATAGGCACCAACGGGTCGGCACCGACCACGGCCCGATCAACGACCCCCACGACCATCGATGACCGCCGCGACCGCTGTCTGGAAGCCGAGCACGTCAACGAGCCCGCCTGCGTGGCGGTTGCCGGTGCCGTCACCGGGCCTTCCACCTCCACCACCTCCACGAGCGCTGTGCACCGAGACGATCGCTGCCTGGAGGTTGAGCACGCCAAGGACCCGTCGTGCAACGCCGTGGCCGCAGCCGCCGGCTCACCATCCACCACGGTCGACGACAACGACAACGCCGCCGATGATCACTCCGGTAATGGCCGAGACGGGAACGGCGGCAGTGGCCGCGACGGGAACGATGACAACACCAGCACCTCAGTAGCCCCGTCGCCAAGCACGTCCACGGTGACCTCGGCTTCTACCACGGTCACCACCATCAACGACAACGATGGGGGCCGAGGCAACAGCGGCAGCGGTCGTCACGGTGGCAATGACGGCGGGGGCAAGAGCGGCAAGCAGGACTAGCCCTTCCCCCGCACCAGGACGAGGAGCCGCCACCGACCGCCCGCGGTGGCGGCTCCTCCGCGTCCGCACTCGGCTCCCGATCACGCCAGTATCACCCCCGGGCCCGACGGTAGTTTCTACACTTCGATAGTGAGCAATGCCTTCCCGCCGCCCCCTCCACAAGACGGCCCAGAACCCTCGGGCACCCGACCAGGTTTCGGCTCGGCCCCTCCCCCACCACCACCCCCTCCCCCTAGTCCTCAGGCGCATTGGGCCTTCGCGACGCCACCGCCACCACCTCCTCCTGCCGGCTACTACTACGGCGGTGTGGGGGCGGACGACCCGCTGGTGTCCACCGATCTTTCAAGCTGGTTCTCGAAGGTGTTCGCGGGGATGCGGCGGAGCTGGAAGTCACTTCTGATCTATCGACTGATTGCACTGGTGCCGTCGATCCTCGTAGCGATCGCCCTCAGAGGTGTCACCAAACAGATTGCCCAACCGTCACGCAACGTCCGATTCACGATTGGCGGGGGTGCACTTGTTCTTACGATGGTGTCATATCTGAGCAGCATCGTGATCTACGCCGTTTCCACGGCCGCTTCCGCCCACGTCCTCGCTCATGACGCGTTGTCCGAAAGCCAGGGCAGCTCGGCCCGAGTGGACTGGCAGCAAGGACTGCGCTTCGGTTTCTCGCGAGTGTTGCCCATGATTGGCTGGTCACTCGCAACCGGTCTCCTGGTCGGTGTCGGATTCCTCTTCTGCCTGGTTCCAGGCATCTATCTCGGCGTTATCTTCTTCGGAACGCTCACGGGTGTTGTCGCGTTCGAACGCCCATCGTCGGTCGTGAGCCGCTGCTTCGAACTCATGAAGGGCAACTGGTGGGAGATGTTCGGTCGCGCCCTTCTCGTAGTCGTCGGGCTCATCGTCGTTAGTTGCGGGATTGGCTTGCTCAGCGGAGGGTTCACCATCGCCACCAGCGGATCAACCACCGGCAGCGTCGGCTCGATCTTTGCGTCCAGCCTCCTGAACATTCCGATCGCGATGTTCCTGTCGGTCGCTGCGATCGTCACCTACGCCGAACTTCGCCGGAAGCTCGAGCCCATCTCGTCGGCCCAGCTCGCGGCCGAATCAGCCATTCCGGGCTGAGTCAGCCTTAGCGGTACTGGTCGAAAATACTGGTGCTGTGGGCCATGCCGTCAGGGGTGACGGCGAAGGCGCCGTAGCCGTCATGCTTAGCCAGCCACCGCACACCGTCGATGCCCATCACAAAGACCGCAGTGGCGTACGCATCGGCGAGCGTCAGGTCTGGGCCGACAATGGTGATGCTGGCCAAGCTCGTTGCGGGCTGGCCGCTTCGAGGGTCGATGATGTGTTGGCCTCGCTCGTACGTTGCTGACGTGGCGATCGCGAGTGGACCGGCACCGACAACAACCGTCGCCAGTTTGTCGGCGAAGTCGGGATGGCGGATACCAATGCGCCACGGCCGTCCCGGTGAGGGCTCGCCTCTCACCACGATGTCACCACCGGCGTTAATGCAAAAATCGGTGGCGCTCCACGATTCGAGAATGCTTGCAGACCGTTCGATTGACCAGCCTTTGACCAGACCGGAAGGATCAAAATTTGTGCCGTGTGGCGCTGGCACGCGAGCAATGTCGAAGGCTCCAGCCGTATCGACTCGCACCGCTTCGCAGAGATCGAGCACCTCGCGAATTTCATCACTCAGGTCGCGCCGGTTGATCTCGCCTCGACCGAACTGGGTGATGGGGCTGCTCTCCTTGTACGGGCTGAACGTCGCATCAACGTGATGCAGCCAGTCAACCACCTCGGTGATGGCACCGGCCGGGACATGCGGATCGCGAACATCGATAGTGACGGCCGTGCCCATCACCATCTCGACGTGGTGGAGTCCGGCGGTCATGCGGTAACGGATGCTGCTCCGCCGCGGGCCTGGTCGAGAGCCGACTGCAGCGACTGGGCATAGCCCTCACTGGTGTAGGTGGCGCCCGACACCGAGTCGATGTTGGCGCTCTGCACCGACAAGGCCTCCGACCGGAGGATTGGTGTGGCCCGGTTGTTGATCGAGATGCTCTTTTGCTTGTCGTTCGGCGAGGTCAATGTGGTGACGTTGGTGACCTTGCCATTCGCGATCGTGACCGCAACCTGCACCGGCCCCCAACGAGTATCAATGACGTCACCGTCAAACGTGCCTGCGGCCAGCCCGGAGGCTGCCTTCGGGGCTGCAGTTCCTGGTGCCGCGATAGAGGCCGACGTGACCGGAGTTTTGGCAGCCGCAACCGGTGCCTTCGCTGCGGTCGTTGGCGCAGCAGCCTTTGCGGTCTTGATCGGGGTGGTGGCGGCGGTGATCGGTGAAACCGTCGCAGCCGAGGTCGGCGGAATGGTCGGAATGGTCGGGCTGGCCGTCGCAATCTTGCCCGAGGTGCCATCAGTCAGCGCAAACAACGCGCTCAGCGCGCCGGCGGTCGTGAGGCTGACGGCGAGAGCGGTAGCTCGACTGCCGCGTGCCGCGTGGTTTCGCTTTGCTCGCGCCGGCGGCGCTGCGGGCCTGTTCAATTGAGCGGCCGGTGCGGGAGGCGCAAACCGAGGTGAGGCGGGTGACGGCGTGACACTGCGCCGGCCGGCGAGCCGGTCGAGTCGAGCTTGCACTAACGGGTCGATAGAGCCGCTGGGGTTGGTTGGCACCCGATCCTGAGGCATTGTCATGTTGACAGTCAAGCGATCGAACCTAAGAACAAGGTGAGCAGTCTGTGAGAACTCTGTAAGACCGGGAATTTGGGTACTTGTGATGCCAAACAGTCCGCGTAGTGCCGATTGGTATTTCTGACGGGGCTCGGACCCGCCCGGGGGCCTCAGCAATGAGTTAGATTCCATAAATGGAATCCAAATTCGGAATCAGCGGTCGGGTTGATTCTCTCCGAGAGCTCCTCCACCCCGAACGCATGCGGGCTTTTTCAGCGCTGCATCATCGGGCCATGTCGCGGCTCGAACTCCACGCCGAGCTCAAAGACGTGGCCTCGACCACCTTGTTCCGCCACCTCACGCGGATGGTCGAGGTCGGCCTCATCCACGTCGTCAGCGAACGCCCGAATGGGCCCAATCGAGAAAAGCTCTATGAAGCAATCCCGCTCGACCTCAACGGCGACGAGACCGCAGAGCTGTCACCCGACGACTACGTGGCTCTCGTCGCCGTTCTCTCCGCCGAGCTGATGCACAACGTCCGGCGAGGAGCCTTCGGTTCGTCTGGACTATGGGGGCGATCCACATTTGGTTCGCAGGTGTTCTCGGCGACCGACGCTGAGTACCGCGTGATCCAAGAACGTTTTGACGCTTTCCTCGCCGAGCTGGAACGCGATTTCGGTCCCGCTCCGGAGCGCACCCGGCGATCACTTACCTACGGCATCTGCCCCCGAGAAGGCTGACAACCCGGTGTCCGTTGTCGATCGAAATGCGGCGCAACGCGTTTCAATGATCGCGTCGGTCCGCTCTAACCGGTCACCGTGGATGTCGCGGGCCACAACCCGACTCTCGGCCCAAGTCTGTCGTCAGTCCGATTGCCCGGGTGACCATCGGCCGAGTGGCGGTTTCACGAGGTCGAGCACTTTGGTTGTTGCGGGGGTGAGGCAGCCGTTTGGTGATGTGATCATGGCGCTGACCAGGTGGCCGGCATCGATATCGACCACCGGGGCTATGCCGACCGCAGTTCCCCACCATGGCTCGAATGTTTCGGTGACTTGGGGGAGGTCATTTCCGAACAGGTCGGTGTCAACTGTTGTGGTGCTTCCACCTTCATGGAATGTGATGAGACCGTCGGCGGGCGCAAACGTGGGTTGCACGTTGATGGCGATTGGGCATACGGCGTTCTTTGGCACTTTTGGATCGACAGGTGTGGTCGACACACCGGCTGTGGGTCCTCGGTATGACTGGCGTGGTTCGATGATCATGTCGAAACCAGCGATCGCACTCGATGGCGACGGCATGCCGGTCGTTGCGCCGACTTGTTGTTGCACCGCGACCTTGGCTTTGTCCTTGATGGCGCCCATCACCTTTTTTACCATCGCGCGACATATGTCGACACCTTCTGGTGGTACGTCGTATCCGGTTTGGTTGCCGATGGGGCCGGCCACGTCGGCATCAACGACGAGGTCGTCGCATGGCACGCCGAGGTCTTTCATGAGTTCGACAGCGAGATCTTCGAGTCGCCCTGCCGCGATTGCTTTCAGCTGCTCTGTTGTCGGAAGTGATGGTGGCAGCCCGTACGCTGCGAGGACCGCTCCGATCGCGGCCTTCGACGCAATCGTTGCGTACTTCGTACATTCATCGGCGGCGCTGTCGAGCGTGGCCGACCCCGACACTTTGGCGGCGGCGCGCGCCTGAAGACAGAACGGGTTGAGCGTGCCGGCAACCTTGGCGGCAAGGTCGATCAGGCCGTTGTAGGCCTTCGCGACGTAGTCCCAGATCGGCCCGATTGTTTCGACCGTCCACTTGATAGCAGCGTTGAGGCCACCGGCGACAGCGTCGAAGCCCTTCTCGCCGTAACAGACCGGGTTTAAGCCGCATCCACCGCCACCATCATCATCGGGTGGTGGCGGCGGGAAATCGGCCGGGCAGTAGGTGCCCGGAGTCGGGTAGAACGGCGCGACCCACAGCCACCCCGACCGGTCGACTCCGTCGTTCCCGGGAGGGGATGTGTCGATGCCGCCCACGCCCGCTGGTGTACTGATGCCGCCCGCAGGTGGGTTGAAGATGCTGCCGGGGGAGCTGACCAGCGCGTTGGTCACTTCCTGAGGAGTCCACGGAACTTTCGTGACGCGGATGCAGCCCGCCAGCGTGTCGTTGCCGCCACGGCCAGGGTAGAGGACCGAGCCCACGACGTTCATATTCGCGATCGGCGGATTCGGTGGCGGAGGTTTTGCGAGCGAGATTGCCGGGCTCGACGCGCCGAGGGGCTGCACCTTCGCGATCGGGACAACCCGAATCCATATGCGATCACCCAGTAGCACAGGGTTGGCCTCGGACACTATCAACGACGGGTTCACGTCGGAGCGAGCAACCGGGGCTGGCGTCCTCAGGTCGAAATCGGCGAGCTTCAGCGTGGGTGACAGGACAAACGACACCGCCTGGGTGGTGTTCTTCGGAAGAAACACTGACGGCGAGATGGAGAACGTGCCACCGCCAACAGCACCCGGAAGAACACCGGCCGGCGCGGCCTTTGCCAGGGCGATACCGGTAGCGATCAGGCCGGCCGGAGCGAGTGTTTCCTCGTTGTCCGAAATAGGGCGGTTCAGGATCTGCCAGAAGATTGCGTCGGCGTGCGTGTTACGTGTCGCCCACGAGAACTCGATCGAATCGGTCTTCGGGTCGACCTGTTTCACGGTGGTGGTGACCCGAGTCGCCGTCGACTCGCCGATCAGATCGATGATTGTCTTGCCGTCGGGCACCGTTGCTGAACCGTTGGCCACCTTCACTGACGGATTGCCCGCCGCCCACACTTCCAGGCGCACCTTCTTACCCGAGATCGCCGGCAGCATGCCGGAGATGTCGATATGGGACGTCACGCCAGGTAAATAGGTGTTCGGTTCGGCCGGGATCCGGACGAACGGTTGCGTGTCGACGCCCAAGTAGATGTAGAGGTTTGGTCCAGGCTTCGGTACCGTGACGATGCCATCGACCAACGTGGCATCACCGGTCCACCACGACTGCTTGCACGATGGCGGCAACACCACCGATACGGGCGGCGTGGTTGGTGGCTGACCAGCCGGCCCCGCGACGAAACTGTGCGCGCCGGGACCAAGGTCATTCACGGTTAGCGAACCGCCCTTGCCGACCTCATGAAAACCGGTACCGGTGCCTGACGCCTCGTAGATCACGAGTTCGCTGCCGGACCCCACCGGACCCCTGACGGTAACAGAGCAGCCTTTCGTGGTCGCTGCGAGCGCCGATCCCGATGCGCCGGGGGTGACGGGCGATTCGATCGGGGTGAGGTTCTCGTTTTGAGCCTTCACTGCCGCGAACTTGTCGACGGCAAACGCCGAACCATCCGGCGCGACGGTGACCTTGTCGGTGGTGACGCCGGCCTGCGCGGCGATGGTCGCGATAGTCACGCCGGGGCCGGCGGGAACGACGAACGGCACTGTCGCTGATGATGCGTCGGGGCCGATGAACACACCAACTGACACCGGCGCCGACATCGACACGGTCGTCGGACTCTCGACTGCTCGCCCGACAAGCAGGTGCGCGCCCGGTCGCATAGGTGTCCAGGTGAACTCGGCTCGGCGACCCGATTTTGTGGCGTCGGTTTCGACCGAGCCGGCGCGCACGCCGCCGTCCCAGAACTCGACGGCAGTCACCGGGCCCACGGCTTCGACGACGACAGCAACGTGGGAGCCGAGAGCGGCCTGATTCGCGAGCAGCGACACCGTGAGGGTAACTGCGCTCGACGACGGTGCGAGGGGTCGCGGCTCGGGCGCGGCGGGCACCGCCGTAGACGAGTTCGGTCGGGTGACGTACCGCGTGAGCCCCCCAGCAAGAACAGCCACGCTGGCCACGAGCACCGTTGCATAGACGAGCCGAGACCGTCGAGTTGACATCACGCGAGCCTATGATCGTCCGGCGGTCATAGGCTTTGGCCATGTCGGGATTTCCTGTAGGGCTCGTCGCCAAGGTGGTCGTTCCAGTCGTGCTCTTCGCATGCGGCGGGGTTGCTTTCGCCGCGTCGGCACGCACCTCAAAACCAGCAGGCGAAGTTCGGGCGTGGATCGACAACCCTCTCGACGGGGCGACGGTTCGGGTCGAACCGCTCGACGTCGTCGCTCACGCCAGCGGTCCGAGTGACGTCGCGCACATCGAACTCGTCGTCGACGACGTGGTGGTCGGAGACTTCGGCCCGCTGTCCCAAACCGATCGGCTGGCGACAGGATCGAACCGATGGGCCGCAACAGCTGGAACCCACACGCTCCTCGCCCGAGCACGCGTCGGGTCCGCGATCGTTGACAGCGCGGTCATCGCCATTGTCGTAACCGACGACACTTCGCTGCTCGCCGCTCCCGAACGCGGGCCCAAACCAACGGCACCGGCCACGACCGTTACACCGGTAGCAACGACCGACGCGGTTTCCACAACGACAACCGAGGTGACGACTACGACGACATCGATCGCGACGGCCACGACGACAACGACAACCGCGCCGACCGAACAGAGCACGACCGTGCCGAGCACGACCTCCACCACGATTCGTCCGACAACCACAACCTCGACCATCGCACCCGGCGAACCGCCAGGCCTCGCCGGGGTCGGGCACGCCCCAAACTCGATTGACTCCGACACCGAAGTGACCGTATTAGCCCGAGCTTTGAACCCATCAGGACGTCCGATCACGATCACGATCTCGATAAAAGGCCCGACCGGCGATTGGACCACGGTCAAGACCTGCGCGGCAAGCCCCTGCGTCCATACGGCCCGATTCAGCGCAGGCGACTGGCAATACCGAGCCACCGTTGTCGACGATCTCGGCCGATCGGCCACCTCGGCCGACACCGCTCAGACCCGATTCACCGTCGACCCGATCATCAAATAAACGCGCGACCACAATCGGTCCACGACCGGGTCGTCCATGTCGTCGTTCATGCCACCGGAAATGACGTCAGTGTGCGCCCGACCACGTGCGGGCGACAAGGACATCATCCCCACGATTCCCGCCGTTGAGGGGCTACTGCCAGACCAGGCCCAGCGTCAGACCAACGAGCGCCAGATGGTAGGTAACCATGATCGCGACACGAGCCGATGCGAACGGTTTGGCGAACAGGTCATAGCCAAGGAGCGTGTCCGACATCACGAAGAATGCAGCGCCGACGATGGCCCAGGGACTGCCGGTGAGCGTCACCAGCACAGCCATCGACGCGATCACGACGAGATACGCGGTGACCGCAATGCCTAAGGTGACGGCACGCTGGCGGGCGCCCTTCACGATGGCGGGGCCGAAGGTGCCAACGACCACGGCCAGCGGAATCAAAGCCAACCCGGCGAGCGCGATGTGACCGTGAGGACGGCGAAATACGGCGACGGCGAACAGGAGGTGGCCGATGAGAAACGACCCGAGTCCGCCGACGAAGTTGTCCACCACCGACATCAGCAGCACATCACCGACGAGACAGAAAACAAGACCAGCGACAACCAGCCATCGCGCGCCCGGGTGCGATGACCTCACGCTAATTGCAAGTGCAGCAATAAGCACAGTGGTAAGAGGCTTGGTGATGGTTTCGAGCGAGCTGTTCGGTCGCCAGCGCGAGATCCAATTCACCGTCGCCGCGAGCCCTACGCCGATCAGGATGGCGACGGCGAGCGCGGTCACAGCGGCGCGCTGGTACCAACGAGCTCAGTGAGCCTGCCCTCAATCGCCATCGCGCATGGAGCATCCACGCTCACCATGCGGCTCAGATATGTGACGGAGATCTCGTCAGCGCGGATGGCGCCGCCATCGGATTCGGGCGGTAGATCCAAGATGTCGCCCCAACTCATAGTGACGCTGTACGCGTCACGCATCCCGACAATCGGCTCAAGCTTGGCGTCAAATAGGGCCCGGTTAGGAGAAACGCCGACGGTAGTGCGACGCCAACCCTTGATCTGATCGAGTGGCAGGTTGGGCACGTTCACGTTGATGAGCACCGGATCCTGCGGCAGGTCGCTCAGCACCTCGGCTGCCACCAGCGCGGCCACGGCACCGGCACTCTCCCACTTTTGGTCAAGCAGCATCTGATCCCACGCTTGACCCTCGATGCCGAACTCTCGAACCGCCTGACTGACTGCGATGCCACTGACTCCGCCCGATCGGGCGGTGAGGGCGGCACCGACAGTTCCTGAGTGGTAGATGGACCGGCCGACGTTGGCACCGGGATTGATACCGGCCACGATCAGGTCGAAGGGCGGGCCAAACGCGCCGAGCCGACTGAGCAGCACGCACAACGCCGGCGGACCCGTCACCGACCACGACTCGGGCACGCCATCGACCTCCACCTTATGCACCTCGGGGCGGCTGAGGTTCAGAGACCCGAACGCGGCCCCGTATCCCGAGTACTCGGTGTTGGGCGCCACGATGATCACGTCGCCCAACGGAACTAACGATCGAGCCAGCACGTGCAGGCCAATGGAGTCAATGCCGTCGTCGTTGGTCACCAAGATGCGCATGCCCGCGACCGTACCGAACCGGGACCCGAATCGCCCGTTCCTCCGGTTGATCACCCTTCTCGGGGCAGGCTTTTAGGACCCTCAGGAGTCCTGGCAGACTATGGGCCATGATCAAGGCAAATATGACTACCGCCGAGTACGTTGCCGTCCACTTCACCCTGCCCAAGTCAGTCGGTGCCAAGACGGCCGACATCCTCGGTGAATTCACCCACTGGACCCCCGTTGCCATGCACAAGACCGACGACGGCGGCTTCCAGATCCATCTGGCGCTCGACCCGGGCAAGCACTACCGGTTTCGCTATCGCCTCGATAACGAGCGTTGGGAAAACGATGCTCACTGCGACGGCTACGTGCCGAACGAATTCGGAACAGAAGACTCCGTCGTCGATCTCACCACGGTCTGATCACTTCATCGCCAACGCGGCCGGGTCATCGACGGTAGACCCCGTGGCTGAGCCGTAGTCGGGTTGCCGGACTTCGGTTCCCCGGTAGCATGAACCCATGGCATCCGTGCTCGATGATCCGGGAATCGGAGTTGCGCGTTTCAGCGTCGATCGCTACCACCAAATGATCGCGTCGGCCCTGCTGACCGATGATGATCGGGTGGAGCTCTACGAAGGGGTCGTGGTCGAGAAAATGACGGAGGGTCCCGCTCACGCATTTCAGGTCTCGATGCTGGCCCGGCTGCTCGGCTTCCGTCTCGGCCTTGGTGACTGGATGCTGCGCGTTCAAAACCCCATCACAACCGCCGACTCCGAACCGGAGCCCGATCTTGCGATCGTGCGCACGGCTCGATATCTCGACGCTCATCCGCAGGCCGGTGACATCGCGGCTGTGCTCGAAGTATCCGAGTCGTCGTTGGGCCGTGACCGTGCGACCAAGGCGCGGATCTACGCCGCCGCAGGTATCGAGCGATACATCATCGTCAACCTCGCCGGCGGCTCGGTCGAGGTCTACACCGAGCCCGTGTCCGATCCCGAACCCCGCTACGCCACCGGTCGCACACTGACTAGTGGGCCGGTTGATCTTGGCGCCCTCATCCTCGACGCAGCCGAAATCTTGAACCCCTGAGCGGCGTTAAGCCCGGTTTCAGAAGACAGCTCGTCGATGCCGCCACCCGCACGGTACCCGAGTGGTCCGGCTCGTTCTGGAGCTACTGTCGGCATATGGATCCGGATCCGGCACACGGGATGCTCGGCCGCCTCGCTGAGTATGAGGAGGCCGGAGCGCCGACGGCCACGTTGTACGACGAGTGGTCCGAATCTTATGAACACGATCTCCTCGTCCGTTACGGGTACACGGCGCATTCGATCGCCGTTGATGCGTTCGCTCGGATGTGCCCTGACCGGTCGGCAGAGGTGGTGGACGTGGGTTGCGGCACCGGACTGGTCGGCGTCGAGTTGGCTCGGCTCGGGTTCGCCACGTTCGACGGCGTCGACATCTCTGAGCCGATGCAGAACATCGCAAGGTCAAAGGGTGTCTATCGGCGGGTGTTCACCGGCGACCTGACGTCGCCGACATCGATCGAGAACGGTGCGTATCAGGGGGCCATCTGCGTTGGTTCGTTCGCGCCCGGGCACCTTGGCCCATCGAGCCTTGCTGAGATCGCCCGCTGCGTTGAGTCGGGTGGACCGATCGTAATCTTCATGAACGGAGTGCACTTCATCGCGGACAACTATGAACAGCACGTCGAGAAGCTCGTAGAACGTGACGTGTGGCGAGTCGAGGAGATCACCTCGCACAACTACATGAGCGCACTCGATCGGCCCGGACGCCTGATCATGGTGCGGCGCTAACGGATCGAGACGATGGGCCCCTGGACTCACCGCTCCAGGATTTCACCGGCTGACTCCGCGTCACTCAAACGCTTACCCCAGAGGTCAGCACGCGACGGCCACGCCATAAGGCATCCGGCATGCGGCTCCCATTCGGCCGGCATGTGGAACCCGGCGGCGCTGGGGCTGACCTAAAGCGGTTGCGGTCATGGTTGTTAGTCCTCTTTCGAGACTCGCAATCGCGTTGATGCTGGGAGTGTTGTCGGACAATCCGCAGCTTGCGGGAAAGCTGCTTGTGGGTGAGATGGAGGGAATGCGGTCGGCTCGCCGTGGTGACTTCCGCGTCATCTACGAGATTGAAGAAGACACTCGCACCGTGGTCGAGATTCCACATCTCCCCGAGCGGTAGACCGAGCATCGGCAAGAACCAGGTGTGGGTGAACACCTCGTGCATGCGAGAAGGATCGTTTCGAATAGCCGCGCGTTGCTCGGGTGGGAGGAGCGAGCCGGGCGACATGACCTCCACCATTGGGTTGTCGGCCGCCACGGCCGCGATGTGCAGATCCCAGAGGAACTCGGCCATTTCGGCACCGGGCCGGAGACCAGGCGTCGCCGGACGAGCCTGCCCTGCGAAGGCCGTGCGCTGTTCGAGCGTGAGTGATTCGTACCAGCCAATCCAACCGGTGCGCAGCAGGAGTACATCGCCCTCCTGTATCTCGACATCCTGTGCAGCAAGCGTGGCGATGACTTCTGTGCCATCAATCGGATCTGGCGCGTCGTAAATCAACGGCCGACCGATTGAGGCGCGCCAGCGACCGACGTCTGCAACCACCGCTCGACCGGCGATACCGCGTCGCGCCCAGTGATGCACACCGTGTTCGTAACCCGGCAGACCTCCGTAAAAACCGCTGTCGTGATTGCGGACGTGACGAAAGCCGTCCCACTGCGACGAGGACTGCGTGTTCCAATCGTGCAGCACGTCGTCCGCCCACAAGGCTCCTTCTGGTCCGCGGATCTCATGTCGAAACGGCTGCCGGCCGAAGAGCGGCGGGCTGGGGAGTTCCATCTCCCAGTTCAATGCAAACACCGCGCCGCGCGTCACGAGCTTGGCCGCTTCAACGACGCGTTCGGGTGTTTGCAGATTGAGACTGCCGAAGTGGTCGGGCGTCGGCCAGACATCCCACGCGCACGGATGGCCGTTGCGAAGGGGTAGGTCGGCGAAGCGCGGTAGTTCTGGCATGTCCACGGCATGGCATCCGCCATCTACCCTCTGACGATGGACATTGCCCGTGGACCCGGCCCTCTCGACGGTGTGCGGGTGCTGGACTTCACTCGCGTGCTGTCGGGTCCGCACTGCACCCGCATGCTCGTCGACCTGGGAGCCCTTGTCATCAAGGTAGAGCCGCCCGACGGGGACACCACTCGGTGGACGTTCCCCAAAGTGGCCTCGATCGCCACCTACTTCTCACAACAGAACTGCGGAAAGCAGAACATCAGTCTCGACCTGCGCCAACCTGAGGCGATTTCGTTGCTGTTGCAACTGGTTGATCAGATCGATGTCGTGGTCGAGAACTACCGACCCGATGTGATGGACCGACTCGGGCTGGGTTGGGACGTGCTGCACGCGAGAAATCCGCGCCTGATCTATGCCGCCATTTCGGGCTACGGCAGTACCGGAATGTGGGCCAACCGTCGCGCCTACGCACCCGCCATCGCGGCGGAGATGGGAACCCTTGCCCTCGCCTCCGATGCCCATGGGGGTCGGGTCTCATCGGACCCGATCAGCCACCCCGACCTGTTCGCCGGACTTGAGTGCTTCGCCGGCATACTCGCCGCGCTCTACGCACGGGAACGGACCGGCCAGGGTCAGCGAGTTGACGTGTCGATGGCCGAAACGATGTTGTCGATCAACGAGCACGTCCACTGGATTCTGCAACGTGATCTCGATGGGGTGAGTGAGGACAACATCGTGCCCAGCTTCCGTACCGAGGAGTACCCGGTCGTGACCGCGTTGACCGGCGAGCGGGTGCTGATCGCCGGTCACCCGGCGATCGAGGGCACGTTCCAGGAGTACTGCCGCCTTATCGATCGCGTGGATCTTGGCGACGACCAGCGGTTCGCCACCGTCGGGCTGCGCAAGACCAACCTGGCCGTACTCATCGATATGATTGCCACATGGGCCGCGACCCACGATGTCGACACACTGGTATCGCTTGTTGACGCTGGCGGCTTTACCGTGGGCGTTGTCCGTTCCGCCACCGAGGCGGCGACATCGGCGTGGGCCGTTGAACGGGGAGCGATTGTGAACGTCGACAACCGCGCTGGTGGCACACTTCGCATCCCCAACTCCCCCATCCGATTCTCCGACAGCGACGCAGGTGTTCGTGGCCACGTGCGCTACCGAGGCGAGGACAACCGAAACGTCCTGCATGAGCTGCTCGGCCTTACCGACGTCACGCTGGCTGACCTGGAAGCCCGAGGCGTCATCTCCAGTCGTTTACCCAAGCCACGCTAACCAAATGCGCCGATAGAGCGACCTTGCGACAAGATTGGGGCATGCCGAAACCGCGCTCTGCATCGACCGGATCGCGTCGCGGCATTGTGCCAATGAAGGCGGTCGCAGGCAATCTGCCGACCAGTGACGACGGCTGGGCGTACGAGGTGAAGTGGGACGGCTATCGCACCCTTGCGTGGGTCGCCGGTAGCTCGCTGATGTTGCAGAGTTCGAACCTGATCGACGTGACGGCGAAGTGGCCGTCGCTCGGTGAGCTGGCGCGACACGTCAACGCCGACAGCGCAGTGCTCGACGGTGAAGTGGCCTGTTTCGATGAACATGGCCGCACCCGGTTCGAGTGGCTGCAGCAGGGCACCAAGCCGGTCACGTTTGTGATCTTCGACGTGCTCGGCATCAACGGTCACGAGACGATGGGGTTGCCCTATGAGCAACGCCGGGAACTCTTGGCATCGCTCGTCGAGCCGGGCGGTCCGTGGTTGCTACCCGACTATGTGACGGGTACCGGAAAGGGCGCAGAACTGGCCGAGCTGACCCGAGCAGCGGGTGCCGAAGGCATCGTGGCCAAGCGACTCGACTCGATCTATGTACCCGGCAAGCGGGCTACAACATGGCGCAAGATCAAACACCGTCTCCAGCAAGAGTTCGTCATCGGCGGGTACACAACCGGCACGGGCGCTCGGTCGACTTCGTTTGGTTCGCTTGCCCTCGGCTACTACGTCGGTGACGAGCTTCGGTTCGCTGGCACGGCGGGAAGCGGCCTCGATCAGGCAACGATCGACCAGCTCTTCCGGTGGATGAGATCCCACCCTGCGCCATGCCCTTTCGTACCGCCTCCGCCGCGAGAGGTCGTACGAGAATCCGTATGGTGCGAGCCACTCCTGGTCGCTCAGTGCGCGTTCACGGAGTGGACCGAAGAAGGTCTCATGCGCCATCCAGTTTTCCTCGGTCTTCGGGACGACAAGGATCCTCGCGACGTCACCGACCGGCCCTGACCTAGACGGGCGGGCGCCGATCAGCCCACGGGCGAGCGATTTCGAGTGAGCGACCGATGCGCAACACTGTGTCGTCCTGCCAGCGTCGGCCGACGATCTGAACGCCGATCGGGAGCCCGTCGGCGTGGGTTCCAGCGGGCACCGACAGCACCGGACACGGCGCGACGAGATTGAACACCGCCGTCATATCCGGCGCGTGATAACGGCCATCGGACGGGCCGATATGACGGACCTGATCGGCCTTGGCCGCGGGAAGCGGCGCCCGCGACATGGTCGGACAGATCAGTGCTTCGTGGGTCGCCAGCACGGCGGCGATCTTGTGCCATACCTCGGTTCGTTCGATGTCGAGCCGCTTCAATTCCACTGCGCTCAGGCTGTTGCCGAGATTGATGAGGCTCACCACGTCGGGGTCCATGCGGTCAGCGAATTCGTCCATGAAGTGGCCAAAGTAGGCAGCTATGAACACGCCCCACAGTTCGGTCCACATCACGTCGGCTCGCTTGGTGAGGCCCACGTCCACCTCCTC
>JANMCE010000209.1:0-10935 GCA_031360915.1 Actinomycetes bacterium
TCGACTGGCCGTGACCGCGCATATCAATCGTGAAGATCTGTACCGCGCCGCTTGCGACCGGCTCAAGTACAAGGTGATCGACCACCTCGGCGTAGGTGGCACGGCTACCAGACAGACCGTGCAAAAACACCACAGGCTGCGCATCGACATGACCGTGGCAATCGAACGAAAGCGTCTGGCCGGTTGAGAGCAAGATGTGCATTGACCAGTGGCTAACGCAGGACCGGTCCGAGGTGCTCGTTCTCGGGGTTGATCTGGAGTGCGCCCGTCATGACAGCGACTGCGTCAGTGATACTGACGGACGACGGTGTGACGACGCCGGCGCGTCGACCAAGACGCTGGATGTGAATGCGGTCGGCGACCTCAAAGACCTGGGGCATGTTGTGACTGATAAGGATCACGGGAAGGCCACGATCCCGCAGGTCTCGGATCATCTGCAGCACTTGGCCGGATTCCTTCACACCGAGAGCGGCGGTTGGTTCGTCGAGGATGATGACTTTACTGCCGAAGGCAGCAGCACGGGCCACGGCAACAGCCTGACGCTGGCCGCCCGACAAGGTCTCGACCGCTTGGGTGATGTCTTGCAACGTGCCGATGCCCAGATCGTCCAAGGCCTTCTTTGCGTCCCGACGCATGCCACCATCGTCGACCATGCGCAGGATCGAACCGAGCGGGCCCGATCGTCGACGCTCTCGGCCGAGGAACATGTTGGTGGCGATATCGAGCGCGGGTGCAACGGCCAGTGTTTGGTAGACGGTTTCGATGCCTGCGGTCTGAGCATCTTGCGGACGGCGGAAGGTGACCGGTTGACCCTCAAGTAGGATCTGGCCCTCGTCGGGCATCATGGCGCCGGACAGACACTTGATGAGCGAAGACTTGCCGGCTCCGTTGTCGCCAATGACCGCCAGTACTTCGCCGGGATAGAGCTCGAAGTCGGCGCTATCAAGCGCGGTGACCCGACCGAAGCGCTTGGTGAGACCGCGTCCCTGGAGAATTGGCTCGATCATTTCCCGACCTTTCGAATCCACTGATCGAGGGCGACCGCCACCAGAATAAGGACACCGATAGCTAGATTCTTGTAGTTCTGGTCCACCCCCGCCAGGCTGAGCCCACGGTCGAACACGGCCACGATGAGCGCCCCTATGAGCGTGCCCCACAGCCGGCCACGGCCGCCAAAGAGTGACGTGCCGCCGATGACGACCGCGGTGATTGATTGCAGATTTACGTCGGCCGCCCCATTCATGCTGGCGTTCTGCGAGCGGCCGAGCTGTACCCACGCAGCAAGACCGTAGATAAGGCCGGCCACGACATAGACACCCAGAAGTACCCGGCGAGTGTCGACACCCGCAAGCCGGGCTGCCTCCCGATCATCGCCGGTTGCGTAGACATGACGACCCCACGCCGTCTTGGCGAGGACGTAGGCAAAGATCACGTACAACAACAGCGCGAACACCACACCGGTGTTAATGGTGAACGTCCCGAGCTTGATTTCTCGGGACATGAACATCAGCAGCCCGTTCAGTCCACCAATGTCCTTGGCCACGACGGTCTGGGCCTTGCCGTAGACGTTGCCGAGTGACTGGTAGATGTAATAGGTGCCGAGCGTCACGATGAACGCTGGCAACGCGACTTTCGTGACAAGCCAACCGTGGAACAGCCCCATCAGCATGGAGAGGACCAAACCGACCGCCATCGCGACGATGGGTGGCCAGCCAGAGACAAAGACCTGCCTGGCCATCACGAGGTGCGTGAGCAGCATTGCCGTACCAACGGCCAAGTCGACGCCGGCGGTCAAGATGATCAGCGTCTGACCGATCGCAAGCGTTGCCATGACCGCAGTCGCTTGCAGCATCGTGCCGATCGACGACGGATCTTGAAACCGCCCCTTCCCGAATATCGTGAAGACGATCGAGGACAGCACGAGCACGGCCAGCGGACTGAGCACCGGCGAGCGGTGCAAAATATGCTGGATCGTTTCGAGCATGCCCTTTCGGTGCTCGAACTCTGCGTCGGCACTTAAGCCCGCACTATCTGAACTCATCGGAACGCCCCCTGTGATGACCGACTGAAGTGAAAAACTACCGCATGAGTGCGGCCAAAACGACCACGGAGCGGAACGCCGGGTTGGCGCCCGCACCGTGGATACAGCGTTGGTACTACCTACCGACTATCGGCAGTGGATCAGGGAGCGCCCCAGCAAATCTTGGCGCCTTCGTCGGTGGAGATCGACTCGAGGCCCGGCACCTTGGTGTCGGTGATCAGCTTGGTTCCGGTGTTGAAGAACGCCTTGCCCTCCGAAACGGCGGGCTTGGTGGCGCCCTTGGAGTCAACGAGGGCCTTGATGGCCTTCATGCCCAGGTTGACCATTTCGCCCGGGTACTGCTGCGAGGTCGCACCGAGGGTGCCAGCCTTCACCAGGCCGACGCCAGAGCAGCCACCGTCAACACCAACAACGATGAGGTCCTTCAGGCCCTTGGCCTGAGCAGCCTGCACGCCACCGGCAGCAGCCGGCTCGTTGATGCCGTAGATGACATTGATGGCCGGGTTCTTGGCCAGACAGGTCTCCATGGCCTTCTTGCCATCGTCGGTGCTGCCGTTGGACGGCTCGTGGCAAACGACTTCGTAATCGCCGCCCTTGCCGCCCTTGTACTTACCGGTCTTGGGCTCTTTGCCATTGGCAGAGGGATCCTCTTTGTCGAGGATGCCCATGCCGATGAGGAAGCCCTGGTCACGAGCGGTGTCGACCGACACAACCTTGTCGTTGAAGAGGTCGAGCATGGCGATGGTGGCCTTCTTGCCATCGAGCTTGGCCGCCGTCCACTTCCCGATGTTCACGCCGGCGAGCAGGTTGTCGGTAGCGAACGTGATGTCAACGGCGTCGGGAGGCGTCGGGACGGTGTCGAGTGCGATGACGAAGAGGCCGGCGTCGCGAGCCTTCTTCATGGCCGGGTTCACGTCATTCGATGTCGGGGTGATGAGGATGCCGGCGTCCTTGCGGGCGATGGCGTCTTCGATGGCCTTGATCTGCGTAGCGGAGTCGCCGTCCTTGGTGCCGGCGGCGAACGTGAGCTTCACGCCAACCTTGGCAGCGTTGTCATCAGCCGACTTCTTCATCGAGACGAAGAACGGGTTGGTGGCCGTCTTCACGATGAGCGCAATGCCGGGCGTGCTGCCAGCGGCTGCCGCAGCAGCGGTGGTTGCACCAGCGGCGGGAGCGGCGGTGGTTGCACCAGCGGCCGGAGCGGCCGTGGTGGCAGCGGCGGTCGTGGTCTTCTTCGAACTGCCACAGGCCGTCATTGCGGTCGCAGCTACAACAAGGAGCACACCGGCGGTGCGCATTTGCTTCTTCATAAGTAGTTCCCCCTCGGAACGATTGCTCGGAACGTGCCAAAGCGTTGACAACGTTGTCGTAAGGCTAACGATGGCTTGACAACGTTGTCAAGCACTGGAGACAATATGTCTCTATTCCGCCCGGGGGCGGACACGGCGCTCCAAAGGGCTCAATCTCACTCATGGCTGCTCAACACAATCCGCGCCCGACCATGCGCGATGTCGCCACTCGGGCGGCTGTCAGCTTCAAGACGGTTTCACGCGTCGTAAACCGCGAGCCCGGGGTGAGCGCGGACTTGGCCAAGCGGGTCGAGGACGCCATTTCCTTTCTGGGCTACCGACCCGATGATCGTGCTCGACACCTGCGTCAATCTGGCCGTCAGACCGGCGCCATCGGCTTTGCGCTAGTAGATGTGGGCAACCCGTTCTTCTCATCGACCATTCGCGGTATTGAGGAAGTTGCTCGCCAACATGGTTATCTCGTGCTGGCCGGTAGCACCGATGGCAATCTCGTGCGGCAGGATCAGTTGATCGAGACATTCGTTGCTCGCCGGGTCGATGGCATCATCGCGGTTCCGTCCGGCCACGGCCTCGGAGTACTCGGCCACGAAATCGAACGCGGAACCCCGGTGGTGTTCCTCGACCTCGAACCAGAGCACGTATCGGTCGATCTGGTTCGTAGCGACCATCACGGCGGCGCGGTTCTGGCCACCAAGCACCTTCTCGCCCACGGCCACCACGACATCGCCTTCTTTGGAGACACCACCGAGATCTTCTCGGCCAAGCTTCGGCTAACCGGCTTTCGCGACGCGATGCGTGACGCTGGCGTTGACGTCGCCGACCAACGGGTGGTCACCGGTCACCATTCCACCGCCGATTGGCAGCAGCTCATCACCGACTACCTCACGGGTTCGCCCGCGCCAACTGCCATTTTCAGTGCGCAGAACGTCATCACCGTCGGCGCGGCCCACGCTCTGCACGCACTCGGCCTCGCCAACAAGATCGCCCACATTGGATTCGACGACATTGACCTCGCCGATCTGGTGCAACCGGGTATTTCGGTGGTGCCCCAGCAGCCGTGGGATCTGGGCCGTCAGGCCGCCGAACTGCTGTTTCGACGGTTGGCTGGGGCCGATACGCCACCGGTGCGCGAGATCATCAGCAGTCCGGTCATTGCGCGCGGTTCGGGTGAGATCCGGCCAGGCCCGGTGCGGCGGTCGAAGCGTACCGCCTAAATCAAGATGGTCATTGCGGGAAAGTTGACGGACGGGACCGGTACGATCCTTGGGGTACGGCGGAACGTGCGGAAAAGGTGGACGACGTGATCATTGTGGATAAGGCGCTGGAACGCCGACAGCAGCAGGGGCGGCCGGTGCTCTTCGGCCTCTCCGGTGCCGGAGCGATGGCAAGGGGTACAGTCAACCAGACCGAGCGTTATGTGCAGGGCATCACCGCCGCCGCCATCTGCAACCGCACCATTTCTGCCGCTCTCCACGTCTACGCCGCCGCGGGGCAGACCAACGTCGTCGTAGTCGAAACCGCTGCGCAACTCGATGATGCCATCCGTTCCGGTCAGCGCGCCGTTACCTCGAACCCCGAAGCGCTTTGTGCCTCAGAGCTGCTCGAGTGTCTGGTAGAGATCACTGGTCATATCGAGTACGGCGCCCGCGTCAGCGAAATGGCGATTGAGCATGGCAAGCACCTCGTGCTGATGAATGCCGAGATCGACGCAACGATCGGACCGCTGTTGAAGCGCCGCGCCGACCAGAAGGGTGTGGTGGTCAGCGGCTGTGACGGTGACCAGCCGGCGGTGCAGCTCAACCTGCTCCGCACCGTGCTCGGGTGGGGGTTGCGTCCACTGTTGTGCGGCAACATCAAAGGCCTGCAGGATCACTACCGGAACCCCACCACTCAGGCATCGTTCGCCAAGCAGTGGGGACAGACGCCCCACATGGTTACCAGTTTCGCCGACGGCACCAAGATCTCGATGGAACAGGCGGTAGTTGCAAATGCAACCGGTATGGGCGTAGCCAAGCGAGGCATGATTGGCCCCGAACACCGAGGGCACATCGACGACATGACCTCGATGTTCGATGTCGAGATGCTTCGCGACAGCGGCGGCATCGTCGACTACGTCCTTGGGGCGCTCCCGAGCCCGGGGGTGTTTGTGTTCGCCGAGGCTCAAGATGATCAGCAGCGACGTCACCTCGACTACGCCAAGCTCGGCTCCGGCCCGCTCTACAGCTTTTACATCCCCTATCACCTCACCCAATTCGAGGTGGCCGACACCGTGGCCCGCGTCGTGCTCTTCCAAGATGCCGCCACCACGCCACTGCGCGGTCCAGTGGTCGATGTGGTTGCTGCGGCCAAGATCGACCTCAAGGCCGGTACAACACTCGACGGCTTGGGTCACTACATGACCTACGGCCTGGCCGAGAACTACGCAACGGCGCGGGCCGAGCGACTGCTGCCGATCGGCCTGGCCGAAGGTTGCGTACTGGTGCGGGACCTTCCCCGTGATGCGGTGCTCACCTACGACGACATCATTCTGCCCGTAGGAACCGACGTGCACCGGCTGCGAGCCGAGCAGGACGAACTCTTCCAGCCCATCGGTGTCGCTCACGGCTAGCGTCACCGTTTAGCATCACCCCCTGCATGTTTTCGTCGGCACAATCACCCAGATGAAGGCCCGGTACTTCGGGGAGAACTGAGGCTCAGGTCGGCACGTGGCCGGGCACCGTGGCATGGCCGCCAGCGGCACGACGTTTCTTGGCTGCGAGGCCGCCGAGCGCTTCAAACACCACGCGATGGGCGGCGTTGACCGTGTTCTCACTCACGTCATAGGGAGGCGACACCTCGACCACGTCCATGGCTACCAGGTTGCATTCGAGCGCGAGCGCCCGCACCGTGCGGAGCAGGTCGGCGGTGTTCATGCCGCCCGGTTCTGGGGTGCCGGTGCCGGGAGCGAAGCTAGGGTCGAGCACGTCGATGTCGACGCTGACGTACAAACAGTCGGCACCGTCGAGTGCTTCGGCCAGTGCGTCTTTGATGACGGCCTGAATACCGCGTTCCCAGATCTCATTCATGAGATGCCAGCGCATACCCTGCGCTTGCATCCACTCGAACACATCCGCCGGCGGCCAGTAGCCGCGCAGGCCGACCTGTACGAAGTTCTTGCCAAGCACAGCCCCGGACTCGATGAGACGGCGCATGGGCGTGCCATGGCTGTGCAACATGCCGTCGATACTGTCGGCGGTGTCGGCGTGGGCGTCGAAGTGCACGATGCCGACGTTGCCGTAGCCGTACTTGTCGGCCACTGCCGTGGCGGCGGGGTAGGTGATGGAGTGATCACCACCGAGGATGATGGGGATGATGCCGCGACTGGCGATCATGCCGACACGATCCTTGATGCTGGCGTGGCTGCGTTCGACTTGGCCGTGGTGGCAGGGCGCGTCACCGAAGTCGACCACTTCGAGGTGATCGAAAATCTCGATACCAAGATCGAGGTGATACGTGCCGCTCTCGTATGACTGCGTGCGGATGGCCTTCGGACCGAAACGGGCGCCGGGCCGGTAGGTGGTGGAGATGTCGAATGGCGCGCCGACGATGGCCACATCGGGTTGCCACGAATCGAGCTGTGCTGCTTCGGTCAGAAACGGACGCTGGCCGAATGTCTGCAAACCGGCACCGGCATAGCCGATGTTGAGTTGTTCCTGCATACCGGGAGCCACGCTCCGGTCGGGCTGATCAGGCGTCGTCATCATCCGAGTCGTCTTCGATCGCGTCCATGAACGCGTCGACATCTTCCTCTTCGCCGCCGACGAGCCAGATCACGAGCTTTTCCTCGGCGTCGTCCCCGGCATCATCATCATCGTTGTCGTCCCACGGCAGCACCCCGTCGATGGGGTATCGGTCGACGGCGATCTGCTCGTCCTTTTCGACGGCACACGCGATGGCAAGTTCGACCTCGGTGTCCTCGGGGTAGTCCTTCAGGATGTCAATCAGTTCTCGAACGTTCATGGGGTTCTCCTCGTTCTCGCAAAGTCAATCTTCGAGCCAGGCTTCAGCGCGTTCCAACAGGAACAGGCTGACGTCGCGGCAGCGATCAAGCACATCGCACAGTAATTCGTCACCCTGGTACACCTTGGCCAAGGACACATCCACCTTGGCCGTGAGCGACAACGACCGCTCGGGGTTGTCGGTGACCGAGGGGAACGAATCGATGGCCGACACTTCTACTGGCAGCGTCAAACCGCCGACCCCGGCCAGGTCGGTGGCGAGCACAAGAAGGTCGGGCGGATGGGGGAGCGGAGGAAGCGTCCACGTGAAGATCAGCGGGAAGCGGAACTCGTCTTCGGGCGTGTCTTCGGGGTCGTCCATCAGGTTGACGGCGTCCTCGAAGGCGAGCAGCACGCGTGGGTCCACTTCGAGCGCCAGATGCAGGTCGATATCTCCGCTGCAGGCTTCCTCGGGGTGCAGATCAACCTCCCACGCCTGACGAAGGGAGTAGGTCTCGACGAAATGTCGTTCGTCGTGCACGTGGAACCCATGGTCCACGGCATGGTCTTTGAGATCGGCGATAAAGCCGGCCACATCGATGACAGCCAATGCTTCCTTCTTTGTTCGCGAGGTCTGAAACCATAGCCTGCCATGGTTATGAACGCCGATTGGACCGCGCCGCACGCGATGGAACTGCTGGAAGAGACCGCGGCGGCCGTCATCACGGCGCTCGACGTCGTTGAAGATTGGGGTCCATCGGGGGTGCGCGATACCCAGTACAACAGCGATGTCGCCGCGGACGCCGCAGCGCTTGGCGTGCTGGACCGCGCTGGGGTCGGTGTGTTGTCGGAGGAGAGCGGGCTGCGGCGGGCGTCATCGTCATTGCTCGTCGTGGTCGACCCGCTCGACGGCTCAACGAACGCCGAACGGGGTCTGCCGTGGTACGCCACCTCACTGTGCGCCGTCGACGCCGATGGGCCGCTCGCCGCTCTCGTCGTGAATCTGGCGAGCGGCGAGCGTTTCTCGGCTGTTCGGGGTGCAGGAGCGTTGCGGAACGGCGAGTCGATCTCATCGTCCACCTGCACGTCGCTGGTTCGGGCGTTTGTGGGGTTGTCGGGTCTGCCGCCGAGGCATCTCGGCTGGCGACAGTTCCGTGCCTACGGTGCCTCCGCGCTGGACCTCTGCGCCGTGGCCTGCGGTGTACTTGATGCGTTCATCGACTGCAGCCCAAGCGCGCACGGCGTTTGGGATTACCTGGGTGGTCTGCTGATCTGTCAGGAGGCCGGAGCGGTGGTGACGGATGCGCACGGACGAGATCTTCTCGTTCGTGACCCGTTGCTTCGACGCACGCCCGTCGCTGCTGCTGGGGCGGATCTCTTGGACGAGATTCTGGCGGCACGCCGAACATTTCCGTAGTCGGTCGCGGACGAGTCACGCCTGGTTTCATCAGGTGAAATCGGGCGTGACTGAAAGTTGTTCGTTTCGAACCCCCACGACGCATTGACCGGTAGGGTCGGTGGCACATGGACAGTGTGCACGGGTTGCTCCTCAAGGTCTTCGCCCGCCTTCCCCGCAGGGCCAAGGTGGCGGTAATCCACGCCGTGTCCCCGCTGTATTCGCTGGGTGCGATCGTCGTTGTTCGAAATGATGAGGGCGAGATCCTGCTGGTACGTCAGGCGTACAAACCGCGCTGGGGTCTGCCCGGCGGCATCTGCAAGCGCGGCGAGGAACCCTACGACGCTGCTCGCCGAGAAGTGTTCGAGGAAACCGCCCTGCGGATCGAGATTGCCGGCGAACCGATTGCCGATGTCGATGTCGTGATGCGCAAGGTGGACATGACCTATCCCGCCCGCATCTGCCCTGGTGCTTCACCATCCGACGTGCGGGCCAACATGCCCGAAATTGTCGAGTGCCGCTGGTTCGCCCTTGATGACCTACCCGAACTGCAGGAGGAAGCCGCCAACGGAATCGTAAAGCTGGTTGCGGCTCAGCCCGCAGACTGATCGGGCGCGGGTTTCGGCGCCCGCAGCCGCCATACCCGGGCGACACTCGGATGACGCATCTTGGCCAGAGCCTTTTCACCGGCGTGAGGGTCTTCTGACTCAACGACCGGGCCGTTCGGCACCAATCCGAGGTGCTTGCGGACCCTGATGCGATCATTCTGGTTGAGCCGATTCAGTTGAGCCTGGAGCATGGCTTCCTCCAGACCAGCGGCACTTGTACCGTAGGGATCAAGCTCACCGGAGTACTCGGCAACGTCGGATCCAGCGAACGCGGCAGGGTGAACCACCCTTTGACCGTCGTCTCCATCCCTCGAACCGAACACGCCCCGAACGGTAGTGGCAGCCGCCGTTGCCATTGCGGATGCTCAAACCAGAATCGGTCGCTAGGATGTCCGCTTCGGTGTCACACCGGGCGTTTAGCTCAGTTGGTTAGAGCGCTGCCTTTACATGGCAGATGTCGGGGGTTCGAGTCCCTCAACGCCCACTCGGTGTTGTCAGAGTAGCGATAGCGCGGCGACGATGTGTCGTCACTCGGTGAGGTGATCGGCGCAGACCAGCGCGAGGAGCCGATGGGCGAGGTCGCTGGCGGCTTGCGGATCGCGGGCCGTGCCGCTGATCGAACAACGCGCGATCGCCGAGCTCTCGCACCTGACCGGAAGCGAGACTTCTCTGCGGTGCAGCAACGAGCCTGTACGCTGCCGCCTGATGCAATAACGAACTTGGGGGCAAGTATCGTGAGCGGTGTCGATTCGGCGAAGTACATCTCGGCGCAGCAGGCCGCCGGGCTGGTGCACTACATCCCGCGCAACCTCGGCGAACTCGGCGACTACTACCGCCGCTTCATCGATCCGCCCGATGTGATGATCATCAAGGCCTGTCCCATGGACGTTGATGGCTACTTCAACCTCAGTGCCTCGAACTTGTGGCACCGCGATGCGGCCGCATCTGCGAAGGTGGTGATCGTGGAGGTGTGCGACACCCTTCCCTATGTCTACGGGGTGGGCATCGGGCTGCACATCAGCGAGGTCGACTACGTGATCCAGGGTGACGGTCGGCCGGTGCCCGAGCTTTCCAATGCTGCGGCCACCGACGTCGATCGGGCCGTGGCGGGGCTGATCGCCGCAGAGATCGAAAACGGTGCCTGCATTCAGATCGGCATCGGCGCCATGCCGAACACGGTGTGCTCGTTGCTGCTCGAAAGCGGTGTGCGCGACCTGGGCGTGCACACGGAGATGCTCACCGACGGCATCATCGATCTTTATCGAGCGGCGTGGTGAACGGTTCGAAGAAGAATGTCGACAACGGTCAGATCGTGAGCAGCTTCGGGTTGGGGTCGAAGAGCCTCTACGACACCATCGATCGCAATCCCGACTTCTCGTTTCGCCCGGTGGAGAGCACAAACCTGCCGCAGCACATCATGCAGCACGGCAACCGATCGGTAAGTGCCTTGCCCGCTCATATACCATTTTGATGGTAGCGTTCTACCATGAGGACGACCATTGACTCGGCGGGGCGAATCGTGATCCCCAAGTCGCTCCGGGAGCAGGCGGGACTTCTACCCGGAGTGGAACTCCGAATTGAACTCGACGGAAGCGGCATCCAT
>JANMCE010000222.1:0-3027 GCA_031360915.1 Actinomycetes bacterium
TTGCCGAGCGTGTCGATTCACCCAGACTTCGTTGAGGATGGTCGGAAGCTGCTTCGACGTCACCCCGAGTGGGGCCAAGCGCGTTCGAAAGCCGCTCGATCAACTCGCCGCCGATCCTCGTCATCCAGGCCTTCGTACGAAGCGTTGCGCCGATGACGTTTGGCAGTCTTACGTCGGCAACAACACACCCAGAGCTTGGCGTCTCTGGTGGGTGTACGACCCCACCATCGAGGACGCCATCATCGTTATTGGCTTCGGGCCCCACCCATCGCCAGTGATTCAAATGCCCTCGAACAGATCATCGATCGTCACTGATTTGGCGTTGGTGACCGTGCGAGCCCGCGAGAGCATCTCAGCGACACGTTCTGGATGGTCAGCGAGATCTGATGCTGCTTCCTCCGACAGCACAAGGCCGATGGGTTCTATCGTGATGGCGCCTGTGGCATCGTCAGCACTCACGATGTACTACCGCCCTTCTCGAAGCCATCGCGCCAGGGTGACACGTCCGCGAGAGTCCGGTTCCACGAGCGCAAAGCTGGACGGCTATGGGTTGATTGTGCCGCGGCCTGGACAGACTGGGCAATACCCATTTGTGGGCGAGTATGCCCAGAGGTGGCTGGACAGGCCAGCGCGACTACCGGCCTCCTTTCCGACATTACGACGGCCAGTCTGCAGATGCCGCGAATCGCCATCATCGGTTTCGCCGATCCTCATCCCACAAAAGGACGCCAGGTTTGACTCCGGCCACCGCCAACTCGTTAATTTAAGACAAAAGCGGCTGGTGTTAACAGCCTACTCGACTATCCTTGTTAATATTTGTCCATGCTCACCAACTCTCTCAGCGTTGCGCTCACCGATGCTCGTAAGGAGTTCGAGACGCTTCGGGTCGGCAAGGAAGACCTCCTGCGACTCCTTGACGAGTCCGAGGTGCCCGAGTCGGTGTACAACTCCAACGCCATCGAGAACTCAACGCTCACCCTTGAGGACACAGAGCGGATTTTGTTGGCCGTTGAGATCTCTCGTCACATGGATCTGCGAGAGGTTCACGAGGCTCAGAACCTCGCTCGCGTCGTTGACTACATCCGAGCGAATCATGCTGAGCCCCTCGCACTCGATCGAATGCTTCTCCTTCACACGATGTTGTTGGCCAACATCGACGAAGAGATCGCTGGCCGCTTCCGGAACACCGGCGAGTACGTCCGCGTCGGCACCCACATTGCTACTGCGCCGGAGAGCGTGGAACCGATGTTGGCAGACATGCTCGTCAGGTTCGCGAGCGACCTCGGTGTTCATCCAGTCGAGCGCCTCGCCCGTGTGCATCTCGAGTTCGAGCACATTCACCCGTTCGTAGATGGCAACGGACGGATCGGCCGCGTCGTGCTCAACTACCTGATCTACCAACTCGGTTTCCCTCCGATTATCGTGCGTACGAAGGGGAAAGAGAAGTACTACGCCATGCTCCGCGAGTACGACAACGCAGGAAAGATCAAACCGTTCGCGCAGCATTTGTCGTTGCTGATGTTGGAGTCGATGCATCGACGAATCGCCTACTTGAAGGGTGCTCGGATCATGCCGGCTGTAGATGTTGCGCGCGAGCGATCAATCGGAGTGAGCGTCGTTTTGAACCAGGCGCGCCGGCAGGTGATCCCTGCATTTCGCGAACGCGGCGTCTGGAAACTTCCCGCCGACTAGAGCCGTCAAACCGACAGCGAGACGACGGTGGGCTTCCACTTGGTGCCGGCGAAGTCGATGTCGAGTTTGGCCCACATACGGGCGCTGGCCGGGGCGGCGTAGGCGAACCCGAAGTCGACACCGATGCTATAGTCGAGCGTGCCGCAGCCCGCCCCACGCGGTGATGGTGCCCGACGTCGCTATTGACGGGCTGCTTGTTGTCCCCTGAATCCGACGCCTTCGCCGCTGCTATTGCCTAGTGAGGTTACGGTCGATACTGGCGTCTTCAGCGCATCGCTCAGTCGTCGTCTTTCCTCGTCGCCCGAACCGTGGCAAAATTGGTGGATGTTGAACGAGTGGGTGGCCGCGCCGCCGTTTGCTCTTCCTGATCAGCATGGCAAGGTGATTTCGCTCGCCGATCTTTCAGACTCGTGGGTCGTGCTGTGGTGGTTTCCGAAAGCCGACACGCTGGGTTGAACGGTTGAAGGCCAGGGCTTGCGTGATCGAAGCCCAGCGTTCACCGATTTGGGGGCAGTTGTGCTCGGAGCGTCCTTCGACGATCCCGCAACGAACAAACGGTTCGCTGACAAGCACCTGTTCACGTTCTCGCTCCTGTCCGACGTCGACCAGGTGATCGGCACCTCGTACGGGGTGGTGCGCCCCGCCGACCACAAGTGGGCCGCTATGCCGCGTCGCGTCACCTTCCTCATCGACCCACGGAAAGTCGTGCGTCGCGTCTACGACGTCGCCGATGTTGTCACCCACGCCGAAACAGTCCTCGCCGATCTGCGGGAGCTGACCAGTGGCTGATGCCGAACCGACAACCGGAGGTTTTAGCGACGCAGACCGCATCCAGCAACGCGCCGATCTTGTCGCCCGAGGCGGAGCGAGAGCAGCAGTACTGGGAGCCAACGACGGACTCATTTCGAACCTGCCACTCATTTTGGGTGTGGCCGGTGCCAACGCCTCGCAAGGCTCGGTTCGGCTCGCCGGTTTCGCCAGCCTGGTCGCCGGGGCCCTATCAATGGCAGCCGGCGAATGGGTATCGGTCCGCGCCCAAGTCGACCTCTATAGCGGAGTACTCCTCGAACTCCGCACACTGGTCGCCCACAATCCGGCGCTCGTGCTCCACCGATTGTCATCGAAGCTTGAAGACATTGTATGGACACCGACACCGCGAAACGGGCCGCAACCGAGATCCCCCTCGACGAAGAATCATTCCTCGCTTTCACCGCTCGAACCGTGTTTGGCATCAACAGTGACGAACTCGGTAACCCGGTCACCGCAGCGCTGTCGTCACTGATGCTCTTCGCAGCAGGAGCGCTCGTGCCGCTCATGCCGTGGTTCTTCACCCGC
>JANMCE010000236.1:0-6378 GCA_031360915.1 Actinomycetes bacterium
CACGTTCGAGCCGACCGCGATGTGCGAAAGCAAGTACGTACCCCTCCCGCCGGTTCGCCTCTTCGATTCGCGCGACCTCGGTGCCAAACCGCAGGGCAACGTGCCGGTAGAGGTTGCCGTGACCGGGGTTGGTGGCGTGCCCGGTCTCGGCGCCACCGCCGTGGTCGTGAACGTCACGGCCGTGGACGCGGCCGACGCCGGGTTTGTCACGGTGTGGCCGAGTGGCGCGTTGGCGCCGAGCGTCTCCAACATCAACGTCCGCAAGGGAGAGACCGCGCCGAACCTTGTCACCGTGTCGCCCGGCAGTAACGGTGCCATCACGATCCGGCCGACCAGCAGTGTGCATCTTCTGGTTGACGTGTTCGGCTACTACACGTCGTCGCCGGGTTCCGTCGACGGTCGCTTCGTACCGCTGCCTTCGCCGCAACGTCTCTACGACACCCGTGCCCTCGGGACAAAACCGGGGGACAACGCCGAGCGCACCGTCACGGTTGCCGGATCGGTTGGTGTGTCGGCCGGTGGCGCCGAGGCTGTGGTGCTCAACGTGACAGCCGACGACGCGAGCGCGCCCGGCTACGTCACGGTATGGCCGGCCGGCGGGAAGGCGCCGCAGGTGTCCAACATCAACCTCGATTATGGCGGGCAGACACGAGCGAATCAGGTCATCGTGAAACTGGGCGACGGCGGAGCCATCTCGCTGCTCACGTCCAATGGAGCGCACCTCATTGTCGATGTCGTTGGCTATTTCAGTGCAGGCGGGAACAGGCCGGCCTCACGCAGCGGGCTGTTCGTGCCCGCAGGCCCGACCCGATTGCTCGACACCCGGAACGACACCAAACCGATCGGCGGTAGCAGCACCAATCTTGTCGTGGTCGGTCAGCGGGGCGTACCCGCAGTGGGCGTGCTTGCCATCGTGGCCAACGCCACCGTCGTTGATGCAGCCGCACCCGGATTCGTCACGGTCTACCCGCAGGGCCAGGCCGAACCGAACACATCCAATCTCAACATCGAGGGCGGACAGACCATCGCCAACCACGTCACCACGCTGGTGCAAGACGGAGGTGTGACGTTGCAGACCACCGTCGACGCCCACCTGCTGGTGGATCTAGCCGGTTGGTACACCGCCTAACAAGTTCTGCGGATCAGCACGTTTCCTGCGCTTGGTAACAGGGTGAACGCCCAGAGCAACTGACCAGCCGATCGACACGGAATCTTGATGTCGTTGAGCCGGACGACTCTGCATTCCCGCTCACAGGGACAGTAAAGTCGGTCCGGTCCCACGCGGGTACCACCCTGTCTCTTTGTGCCGAAGAGAAGCCCTTGTCGAAAGCGATGTGAGTGCCCGTGCAGCTGTCTGTGCCTGCGCCAACCACACCCCACCGCAAACACGGTCTGTCGCAGAACCTCCTTTGGGCGTTGATCGCTGAAGGCTCCACCCTGGTCGCCTCGATGGTGTCCGTGCTGATCGTGAGTCATCACTTCAACCAGGTGCAGTACGGCAAGTACGCCGGTATCTACGGGATCATTGGTTTCGCCGTTGCCAGTTGCACCAGTTGGGCGGCATTGGTCATTCCGCAGTGGATCGTGCGTGAACGCGAAGCCGCTGCTACCACTATGCACTCGACGCTGACGTATCTCTGCATGCTGAGTGCGCTTGGCATGGCGGTCGTGATCGTGCTGGGCGGACTGCTGATCCATGAAGTTTCACTTGCAAGCATCGCTGCGCTCGCCGCAGCCGAGTTGATTGGTGGCGCAGCCGTACTGCCGCTGGCCATGTTGGCGCAGTCGACTATTTCGGTGCGGGCCGGGCAGTGGGTTCGCACGACCAGCGTGCTGGGCAAGGCCGTTGCGTTGGGCGCGCTGTGGCGATTCGGGTCGATCAGCTTTGTGAACATCGGGCTAGCGTTGCTTGCTACGCAGCTCGGGATCTGGCTCATCTGCAGCCTTCTGATAGCGCGACGGCTCGGGTTCTTCCCAAGTCCGGGCCCACCAATGCGTCACCATCTGGCGACTGCCGCCACGTTCATGGCGTCGGTCGGTTCGTACGCCGTGAACGAGGAAGGCGACAAGCCCATCATGGCCGCCTCGCACTTCAAGGAGGACGCCGGGCTCTACGGGATCGCCTACCGGGTCGCCCGTCTGGCGATGGTGCCGTTGGCCGCGATGGAGAGCGCCACGCATACGCAGTCAGTCGAGCGCGGTAGCCAGCTGAGCGAGCATGTCCATCGGGCGCGAAAATTCACCGCGCTCGGCGTCGGCTACGGCGTGCTGGCGGTGATCGGTCTCAACGTGATGGGGCCATTCATGCTTCGAATTCTCGCGCCCAACTTCACCATGGCGATCACGCAGCTGCGCTGGTTGTCGGCGCTGGTGCTCCTGCGAGGTTGTCGAAACTTCGCCGACAATGGCCTGCTCGGATTGGGCAAGGTCCGCACGCGGATGATGTTCAACATCGGTTCTGCCCTCCTGTCGCTCACGCTGTACATCATCCTCATTCCCAGGTTCTCCTGGAAGGGTGCGCTGGCGGCAACATTCATCACCGAGGTCGCCCTAGTGGTCGCCTCATGGGTTGCGCTCCACAAGTATCAGCAGCAGGAAAACCACATGCTCGAGCGCACCTGGGCCCGCGAACGAAAGCGCGTGCTGTGGCCGTGACCATGCAACCCGCTATCATCATTCCAGCCCACAATGAGTCGGCCGTCATCGAACAAACCCTGCGCGTCCTGCTCGATGGGTTTGCGCCTGATGAAGTCACGGTGATCGTGGCCGCCAACGGCTGCACCGACGATACGGTCGCCAAGGCCCGAGCGGTGGCCAGTTGGATCACCGTGCTCGACATTGCCGAACCGAGCAAGACGGGTGCCATTCGGGCAGCCGAAGCCCAGCTCGGACCCGGTCCGCGCATCTACCTAGACGCCGATATCGCCATGTCGGCGACATCCGCACGGGCGGTCTTTGCTCGACTCTTAGCGGGCGCGGGAGGGGCCCGACCGCCCGCCGTGGTCGATGTGGATGGCGCAGGTTGGCTGGTTTGTTCATTTCAACGGGCTCGCGGCCGATTGTCCAGGGTGCAGCAGGAGTTCTCCGGTGGCGGTAGCTACGGACTGTCGTGGGAAACCCGACAGCTCTTCGGCGCGTTCCCGGATGTGTTGGGTGACGATCTTTTTGCGGCCCGAGTAGTGGCCGTGGGCAGAGCCGAGATCATCGACGCGCCGCCCGTCGTGGTTCACTCACCCCGGGACAGCCGTTCGCTCACCCGCGTGCTTGCTCGCAACGTGCGCGGCAATCGACAGCTCGGCGCCATGTTCCCCGACATGGCCCCGCTCACGACCAAGCAAACTGTCTTGTTACTCATACGGTCGGTTCGCGGCCCGTCGTCACTTGCAGACGCGACGGTCTACGCCGGCTTCGTTACCGCCGGGCGGGTGCTGGCCCAGCGCACCGGCACGCGATGGGAACGAGACGACTCCTCTCGACTGGCCAAACGCTGATGGCAACTATCGACCAGACGCGGGTGCGACGGCGTGGCATCAGCCTGAGCCCACGCATACCGAACGAGGTGATCCATGAAAGGCTCATCCTCACCTATCTGTTCCTCATGCCGTTGGTCACCTTTGATGCTATTCCGCTGCCGACGATTGCGATCCTTGGTGTCTCGGGCCTCGGGGTACTGGCGCTGCTTACGTCAGCCAGAGGCACGCTCGCACGCATGCGCATCAGCACGGCGGCGATCGCCTTTTTGGGCTGGTGTCTCATAAGCGCAACGTGGGTGTATGACTCGACCCTGTTCGTGAACAAATCGGAACGATTCCTGATACCAGCGTTTATCTTTCTTGCCATCGGCGCGTCCATACCCGCCGAGCTCATTGTTCGTGGATTTCTGCACGGCTATTACGTGTTGCTCGGCTACATCGTCTTTACTCTCGTAACCAACCCCGACGCGAGGGTGCAGGCCGCCACGTTCAATGAGGGCGCGTTACCCGGATGGCACGGGCCGTTCAACCACAAGAACGCCATGAGTACGCTGCTGGTCGTCGGCGTGGTGTTCCTTCTTGCCTTTGAGACTCGCCGTTGCGTGCGTTGGACGGCGTTCAGCGTCATCGCAGTGCTCCTGATTGGCTCGCGTTCCGGAACTGGATTGGCCGGCATCATCTTCGTGATCACCGCCTGGAACTGGTTGCGTAATTTCGTACGGCAACAAAAGCGCATGACCGCGCCGTTCGTCTTCTTCTCCTTTGCCGGTTTGCTGGTTTCGATGGTGGTCGGTCTGAGTACGTTGCCGATCATCCTGGCTGCGTACGGCAAGGACGCCACGTTTACCGGTCGTACCAACATCTGGTCGGGGGCGCTTTGGGGAATATAGCGGCGCCCTCTCCTGGGCTATGGCTACGGCGGAGTTTGGATTTCCGAGAACGTTGAACCCACATTCTCCATCATGCGCCGCATCGGATTTCGGGCGTTTCATGCGCACAACGGTGCGTTGGATGTCATCCTGCAGGTCGGTGTCATCGGCATTGTGTTGTTTGTGTGCCTTTTCATACCAACACTCACGTCCTCGCTGCGACTGGCCCGGCTCGGAAGTGCGGTGGGTGCGGCCATCGTCATTGCCGGGCTTGCCATCGCCGTGATGTCATTGTCCGAGAGCCTCTTTCTCGGGCCGTGGATCCCTTTCATTTGTCTGTGCCGCGGAATGACCCTGCGCGCGGAACAGCCTCCCTGGCGCAGGCTTCGCCGCAATGCGGCCGCCGCTCATTCGGCAGATTTGTCGAATGATGCCTCGCTCGAGAAAGTCGCTCATGCGTTCCTGTCGCCTTCATAAATTCATGGCCTGTGCTCCAATGCGCATTCTGTTCAGAGAGTGCTCGTTCCAATCCGGAAGGACCCTCTAGTGGAATTGTCCTATCTCTTCTCCGCTATCCGCCGCCGTTGGTGGCTGGTAGTGCTGCTATCGATTCTCGGCGCCGCCGGTGGCTATTTCGCCAACGGCCGCAAGGTCGCGACCTACCAGGCCCGAGCGCTCGTGAACATCCAGCCGCCCCAGAATGCGCTCGGGGGCACAGTCTTTTTGAATGACCCCGACCGCTACGTCCTCAGTCAGCTCAGCGTTCTGCAGAGCTCATTCATTGCCGAGAAGGTCGCATTGCAGTATCCGGGTCAGACTACTGACAGCGTCTCCCGTGCGACCACGGTGACGCATGAGCCCCGCAGCGATCTTGTGACGGTGGGCGTTACCCTTGCCGATCCCCAGCAAGCCGCCGCTATTGCCAACACCTACGTCAACACCTACATCGCCGATCTCAAGACTCGAGCGGCCGAACAGCAGGGTCCGGCTGTCGCTTCGTTCACCCAGCAACTGGCCCAGATCAAATCCGAGATAGTCGTGCTGCAAAAGAAGCGAGAGACGAACTCTCAGGCCGTCAACGCGGCCAACCTCACCCTTGCTGCGCCGACGGGTCTCGCCCAGGCCACCTTGAATGAAGCCCGCCAACGCCTCGATACGGCCCTTGACAGCAACGGGCAGATCGAAGGTGATCTGCAGTCACTTCGTGCCGAGCAGTCCCAGGTGTTGTCCAGCAAGGCTCAGCTCGAACAGGCCGCCAACGTCAAGGTTGCCAGTGAAGTTGTCCAGCCTGCGGTCGTTCCCACGGTGCCCGTTCCCGTCAAGTCCAAACTGCTTCCTGCGGCCGGCCTTATCGGTGGTGGCCTGCTCGGGCTGGCACTCGCCATGGCGCTGGCTCGACTGTCCGGCAAGGCTGTCGACGAGCAGGATGTCGGCCACGCCCTTGGCCAACCCGTCGTCGGTCGGCTCGGTCGCTCGTCGGCCATGGCGGCGGGACTCCCGACACTGCTGAAGGACCTGCCGAACGACACCGCGCAAATGATCGATCAACTCTGTGTGCGGGCCGAGGCCCGTGCCACCGACGACAAGTCCCTGTCGGTGCTGGTGGCTGGCTCCACCCGTCCGGCGGCTACGTCGACGCTGGCGGTCGCGCTGGCATCGCGGTTTGCGCAATCTGGTTTGTCCGTCGTGCTCATTGATGCCGACCAGCAGACAGGCGCCATCACCTACCAGTTCCAGGCCGACCGACAGGGTGGCATTCCGGCGCTCCTCGCGCGCTCGGGTGATGTCAAGACCCGCTCCCGTACCCGCAGCGGTGCGTCCCTGGACGATACGTTCGGTGCCTTCACCGAGACGTCGACTACGGGCGTTGAGGTGCTCGGTCTCGGGCCGGTTGACGGTCGTTCATGGCGTCGTCGCACCGATGTCGCCGAGCTGCTGTCCGGTGCCATGGCGCATGCGCACGTTGTGGTCATCGACGGCGGGGCGCTGCTCGAAGCCGCCACCACCATGCAGTTCGCTCAGATGGCGGACACCAT
>JANMCE010000277.1:0-24003 GCA_031360915.1 Actinomycetes bacterium
CCGCCCCCCATGTGCAGCGCCGAGATCAGGCTGCATTCGGCGCAGAGCGTCAAGCCGTAGCTGGCGTTCTCGACGTTGCAACCCGAGATGACCCGACCATCATCGACCAGCGCCGCCGCGCCAACCGGGTAGTGCGAGTACGGGCTGTAGCTTCGTGCCGCGGCTGCAGCCGCGGCCGCCTGTAACTGGGGCCAATCGATCACGTGGTCTGACCCTTGCGCCATGGGAGACCCGCAGCGGCAGGTGGACGAAGTCTGCGACTAAAAATGGTGAGCACAACGAGCGTGGCAAGGTAGGGGAGGCCCTTGACAATGTCGTCATCCAGCTTGAATTTCGTGAGGAAGGCCGTGAGTAGGGCTGCTCCGAGAAGTGCCATACCAGCAAGCAGACGTTGCGATCGTCGGCGAATGGCCATGTAGCCAGCCACGACCGCAGCGACGACACCGGCTAAGTACAGCCCTCGGACTGCGCCCACCGAGGTGAGCTGCAGGCTGTCGAAGAATCCGAAGAGCAGCGACCCCGCGGCGACACCGGCGGGTCGCCAGTTTCCGAAGATCATGGCGGCAATGCCGAGGAAGCCTCGATTGGCTGTTTGGGCTTCCTGGTATCCACCGTTGTTGTTGAGCACAAGGATCGCGCCGCCTACTCCGGCGAGAGAACCGGACAGCATCACGGCGAGGTAGCGGATCTTGTTCACCGCTACGCCGAGGGAATCTGCGGCCGACGGCTTTTCACCCGACGAACGCAGGCGCAACCCGAACCTGGTGCGGAAGATCACAAAGGCCACGAGCGGAATGAGCAAGAACGCCACCGCTCGGTAGAACGTCCACTCGGCGAGCAGCCCACGGATCAAACCACAGAAATCACTCACGATTGGCCAGTGCCGCTTCTCGAGGACGGCCAAGGGTCCCTTACTGCCAAGGCCCGGAATAACAATGGTCTTGCCGGTATCGAAGCCAGGAGAGTTCGTCTCGGACCCTGCGCCTCGACCCTTGAAGTACGCAGCGGAAAGAAACCTCGTCCAGCCGAAGGCCAGTGTGTTGAGCGCAACGCCGGAGATGGTGTGATCCACCCCGAACGTCACGGTTGCTAGTGCGTGCAGTGCGCCGCCGAGTGCTCCACCGATGGCGCCGCCGGCCAGAGCAGCCCATGCGCCCCAGTGAAACCCGAACAGACCAGCGAACCAGGTACCAAGAATCATCATGCCCTCAACGCCGAGGTTGATGATGCCGGATCGCTCCGACATCATGGCTCCGAGACCAGCCATGGCGATCGGGATTGCAGCCGTGATGGTGACCGCAATGGTGAACTGAGATGTCAAGGCGTTTTCGCCCGACGCCCACCGCACGAGTGACAGCACCACGAAGGCGACGAGGGCGATAACGAGGTTTCGTCGAGTCTTTGGAAGATTGCTGAACCACTTCATGCCGTCACCCCTTCGGCCTTTGCTGCCGCGTCTTTGATTGCCGCTGCTTCGCCGAAGCGTCTGACCACCTCGTAGGCCACGACGGCCGAGAGCATCATGGTGCCTTGCATGATCGTGCCGATCTCCTTAGGCGGTGCAGTGGGTAGCTGCGGCAAGATCTGGGCGGCGCGTTCAATGGTGGCGAACAGCAGAGCAGCAAGGGCGACTCCACCGGCTCGGTACCGGCCGACGATGGCCACGGCTATGCCGGCAAAGCCAAAACCGGTGGGGAACTCCTGGGTGTACTTGTGGGCGTCACTCAACAACAGGGGCATGCCGATGAGACCGGCGAGTGCGCCCGAAATCAGCATCGTTTTGATGATCATCGATTTCGGGTTCACACCTGACGCGCCGGCCGCTCCAGGGTTCACTCCGGATGCTCGCAGGTCGAATCCGAATCGGGTGCGATTGATGACAATCGAAAAGATCACACCGACCAGCGCAGCCACCAGCACAAACGCGTACACCCGCGAACCTTTCCCGAACTGCACCAGGTCAGGGAACCACGCTGATTTCGGCAAGGTCGTGGTGGATCGCATGCCTCCTTTCACGGACGCGATGTGTTTCAACAAATAGCCCAACAGGCTGGCCACGACACCGTTCAGCATGATGGTTCCGACCACGATGTTGACGTTGCGGGTGACGTTCAAGATGCCGGCGACTGCGGCCCATGCGGCGCCGACGGCCATGGCGATGATCATGACGAGAAGCACGTGCAGCGGACCAGGAAGATGAACCTGCGCCCCGGCTGCGGCGGCCAGGATTGCGGCGAGTCGATACTGACCTTCGACACCGATGTTGAAGACGTTCATTTTGAAGCCGATCGCAACAGCCAAGCCGGAAATGAAAAGCGGCAGACTCTTGTTCGTAATGACGGCTCCGGAGTCTTTGGAAAAGCAGTATTTCAACATCTTGCTGAAGGCCAGGAGCGGGCTGTGGCCTCCGGCGAGAAGCGCCAGCGACGTGACAATCAGGGCCAGGGCTAAGGCTGCGGCGGGAGCGGCAAGTGAGTAAAGCGTTTTGCGATTCATGCGGCTTCTTCGACCCTTGCCCCGGTCATGTACTCGCCCAGGATGCTCTTGGTGACGTTGGCCGGGTTGAGTCTGGCCACGATACGCCCGCGCAGCATGACCAGCAGCGTGTCGGAAAGACCGATGAGTTCTTCAAGGTCAGCCGAGACCAGCAGGACAGCAAGCCCGGCGTCACGAGCATCTCGGAACGCATCCCACACAGCGGCCTGCGCGCCGACATCAATACCTCGGGTGGGGTGTGCGGCCACGAGTACCCGAGGCTTGCTTTCCATCTCTCGCCCCACGATCAGCTTTTGTTGATTCCCACCGGAAAGCGCAAGCGCCATGGTGTCGACACCGGGCGTGCGAACGTCATAATTCTTCACCACATGTTCGGCTCGCTCTCGGGCCGCGCCCTTGTCGATCCACGGACCTTTCGCAAACGGGGGAGCGTGTTGATAGCCGAGCATCACGTTTTCCCAAAGTGGTTGCGAAAGCAACAATCCGTCACGCTGACGGTCTTCGGGAATGAAGCCGAGCCCCATGTCCCGACGTTCCCGGGTTTCGATTCGAGCGAGGTCGCTCCCCGACATCATGATGCTCCCCGACGTTGGCCTGTGCGTGCCGAGGATGAGGTCGAGCAGTTCCGTCTGTCCGTTGCCCTCAACCCCGGCTATGCCGACGATCTCACCCTTGTGAACAGTGAACGAGATATTCGACAGCGTGGGACGGCTTCCCGCCGCTCCGACCATGGTGAGGTCAACGACATCAAGCGCAACCTCGCTGGTGACGGTGCTGGTGCGGGTCTCGGGGCTGGGTAGCTCGCTGCCGACCATCATCTCGGCTAGGTCCCGTGCAGTGACGTCAGCTGGTTTGGTTGTGCCAACGGTCTTACCACGGCGGATGACGGTGATCTCATCGGCAATCGACAGCACCTCGTCGAGCTTGTGCGAGATGAACACGATGGTGACACCCTGCGCCGTGAGTTCGCGTAGTGAATCAAAGAGTTCGTCCACTTCCTGCGGCACCAGCACGGCGGTTGGCTCGTCGAGGATGATGATGCGCGCACCTCGGTAGAGCACCTTCAAAACCTCTACCCGTTGGCGTTCACCGACGCCGAGGTCACCGACGTATTCCTCGGGGTCGATGTTCATGCCGTTGGCTTTGGCCAAAGCTGCAATGTCGCTCTTGGCCTTACGGTCGTTCAGCTGCACACCGCTCATTGGTTCGGAGCCGAGGATGACGTTCTCCCACACCGTGAGGTTGTCGGCCAGCATGAAGTGCTGGAACACCATGCCGATGCCGTGGTTGATGGCATCCTTCGGACTTTTGAAATGCACCTCAGCGCCGTTCACGATGATGTGACCTTCATCGGGCTTCTGCGCGCCGTACAGGATCTTCATCACCGTTGACTTACCGGCGCCATTTTCTCCAACCAAAGCGTGAATGGTGCCCGGTCGCACCGTGATGTTCACGCCGTCGTTGGCAACCACGCCGGGGAAACGCTTCACGATGTCGACCAGCTGGATGGCCGGAGATACAGAAGGGGCGTCGGCAGAACCGCCGACGCCCCCAGGTCGGTCGTTAGTCACGACCGTAGTTTTACTCGGTAATCATCAGCCCTTGCTGGGAACGGTGATCTTTCCTGAAGCAATGTCAGCCTTGGCGGCTTCGAGCTTGGCCTTGATGTCATCGACGTAGCCACCGGTGGTGGCGTAGTCGACGCCGCCGTCTTTGGCGGAGAACACTCGAACGCCACCCTTGAACGAACCACCGGCCGCAGCCTTCATGGTCTCGTACACGGCAACGTCAACATGCTTGATCATGGAGGTGAGGATGAACGGGGCCAGGTCAGCGTTGACCGTGGTGGCCTGGTCGGAGTCAACACCGATGGCCCAAACCTTCGAGCCCTTGGCACTGAACTCCTTGGCTGCACCAAACAGACCGTCACCCGAACCGCCAGCGGCGTGGTACACCACATCGGCGCCACCCTCGTACTGCGAGAGCGCGATGGTCTTGGCCTTAGCCGGATCGCCGAAGCCGCTGAAGTCACCAGCGGGCGAGATGTACTTGAGGTCAACCTTCATGGCCGGGTCAACCGACTTGGCACCTGCTTCGAAGCCAACGGCGAAGTCCTGGATCAGAGGAATGTCAACGCCGCCGATGAAGCCAACGTGCTTGGCCTTCGACTTGAGACCGGCAGCAACACCAACCAGATACGAGCCTTCGTTGGCCTTGAAGACCAGGCCGGATACGTTGGCTGCTTTTTCGATCGTCGAGTCGACGATGCCGAACTTGATGTTGGGGTTGGCGATGGCGGTCTTTTCCATCTCTTCGGCCCAGGCGAAACCGACGCCAATGATGAGGTCGTTCTTGGCGTCAACGGCCAGCTTCAGCTGCTCGGCTGCGTCGGTGCCGGTGCGGACCTGCTCGGTGACGGTGTAACCGAATTCCTTCTTCGCCTTATCGAGGCCAATGGCCGCCGAGTCGTTGAAGCTCTTGTCACCGCGACCCTTCAGGTCAAACAGGATGGCCATCTTCTTGGCTCCGCCGCCAGCAGCGGGAGCCGCCGTGGTGTCGGCCATGGCCTTGGTGGTCGCCGTGGCCGCGGCGGTGGTTACCGCCGCAGCGGCGGTGGTTGCCGCTCCAGCGGCGGTGGTGGCGGCAGGCGCCGTTGTGGTTTTGCTTGAGCCGCAGGCAGCTGCGGTCATGGCAAGAATGATGCCGAGGCCGCTGAGCGCGACCTTCTTGGATGTCTGCATGTGTCTCCCCTTATTTGGACTGTTCGTACAAGTTTAACCAGCAAACAGCTCCGAGAGGCCCCCGGAGACGGACTTCGTCACTCCAACAGGTTCCGCCGGGCAGCCCAGGCGGTCAATTCATGGCGGTTGGAGAGCTGAAGTTTCCGCAACACGGCCGACACGTGGGTCTCGACCGTTTTCACCGAAAGGAACAGGCGGCTGGCGATTTCGCGATACGTGTAGCCACGGGCGATGAGCTGCAGCACCTCTTGCTCACGGGGCGAAAGGCGATCCATTTCGTCGTCGGTGACTGGGCTGGGGGCTGACGAGAAGGCATCGAGCACGAAACCGGCGAGCCGCGGCGAAAAGACCGCGTCGCCAGCGTGGACTCGTTCAATCGCATCGATCAGGTCGTCGGTGGCGATGTTTTTGGTGACGTATCCGCGAGCCCCCGCGCGGATGACCGCAATCACGTCCTCGGCCGCGTCGCTGACCGACAGTGCGAGAAACCGCACGCCGGGTTCGGTCTTGTGCACGGCTGGTGGCACGAGGGCCCCCCCGCCTCCGGGCATGTGCACGTCGAGCAGGACCACGTCGGGCTTCTGCTCGGTGATGAGCGCAATGGCCGAGGTTGCATCCGCCGCCTCACCGATCACATCGACTCTGCCATCGAGTTCGGCGCGAACACCGGCTCGGAACAGCCCGTGATCGTCCACCAGCACGACCCGGATCACGCGTTGCTCCGTGTGCGAGGCAGGTGCATCTCGACTTCGGTACCTTCGCCTGGGGTGGAGGCAATCTCTGATGTTCCGCCCAGTCGGGCCAGGCGGCCGCGGATCGACTCGCGAATGCCAGCGCGATCATCGGCTACCGCGGTCGGCTCGAAGCCGCAGCCCCTGTCGCGCACGAACACCGTCGTTGCCTCTGGAGTGTTCTCAACGTACAGCGAAACGGTGGCGACGCCAGCGTGCTTGGCGGCGTTCACCAGTGCCTCGCGGGTGGCTTCGGTCAAGGCACGAGTGGCTGGGTCAAGCGGTCGATCACCGACATGCACGGCTTCAATCGTCACACCGTGCCGTGCCTCAACATCGCGCGCCACTGCCTCCATTTCGCCGCGCACGGTTGCCTTGCCAGGAGTCGCTCGGCCATAGAGCCAGTCACGCAATTCGTGCTCCTGCTGACGCGCCAGTTTCACGATGGCGTCTGGGTCGTCGGCCTGTCGCTGAATGAGCGTGAGGGTCTGCAGCACAGAGTCGTGCAGGTGAGCGGACAGCTCTGCCCGTTCCTCGCCACGTATACGTTCACGTCGTTCATCGGAAAGTTCTCGCCCAACCTTCAACACCCACGGCCCAGCGGTCAGCACCAGCCCGACAATGACCGCGGCGACGGCGGCAATCAGGCCGCCAACTTGGGATGACGATCCGGTGGTGATAGTCAGCATGACAATGCCGATCACACTCAACGCCAGTCCGAGAATGACCCTCGGCAGCGGCGGGGGATTGCGCACCAACTTGGTGATACGACGCGCCTCGGCCGCCGAGTCTGGCCGTCGCAACCAGACCACGAGCGAACCGGCAACCAGCAACGCAACCGGCCAGGCCAGTGCGTCACCGACCCACACATGGAGTCGGCGCAAGATGAACAACGCTGCGAGCGTGAAGCACAGCACGGCCCACGATCGCCGAGTGGAGGCAGCCGTCGCCGCCGCTGTCGGAGTTTGCGTCGGCGTCTCGGCAAAGGCCAACGCCACCAGATAGATCGCTATGCCAGCACCGCCTGCCACCGAGAGCAGAACGAAGGCGGCTCGAACGGCGAGGGCATCCACACCCCATCGGGTGGCGATTCCGGCCGCCACGCCAGCCAAAACTCGGTCGTTGCTGGAACGAGCAAAACTGCGGCGGCCCGGTGCCGCCGGGGTGGCCGACATGGACCTATCGTCGCACTCCTCGCCGGTCGATGTCATCAGGGACCACCCTGAGACCAGAATCAGGGTATGTAGCGGGGCCTGCCCGATACCGTTCACACTCAACGAGGCGCATGCTCGTTCCATGAATCCAATGACCGACAACGAATTCCGTAACCCTCTCCCTCCACCCGTGCCGCCGGTTCATCCCGTCCGGCACCTTTACCGCGCCGTCGATAAGAAGCGTTGGCTGGGTGTCGCCAAGGGCTTGGCCGACTACACCGGTACCCCTGTAGGCGTATTGCGTATTGCCTTCGTCCTCTTGTCGTTCGCCGGAGGGCTTGGCCTGTTCGCCTACTTGGCGGCGGCCGCGCTCATTCCCAAGGTTGGCGAGGTCAACTCCCTCGGCGATCGCATATCGGGTGGTCGACCCGATCGACTTCTTGCGGCCATTGCCGGTATCGCCGTGGCCGCCTACGCTTTCTTCAACGGCGGCTCGTTTGATCTTCTCGCCGTCGCTGCGCTCGGCTGTGCCGGGTATTACCTTTGGACGAAGGACCGTCCTGCGGTACCCCGGCCCCAAGCTGTTAGTGGACCCACTTGGCCCCAACCGTCCGCTGGTCAATTCACGTCGGGGCAGCCGGCTCAAGACGCTCCCGACTGGCAGACCTGGAAACCGGATGTCGATGTGCACGGTAACTACGGGTTGGTGCCACCGCCGCCATACGTATCGCCGTCGTCGGTCCGTATTCCTGCTCGTGTCGTTGCCCGCAAGAAGGGATGGGGCTGGGCATCACTTGCGGCGTCGATCGGCACAATGGTTGTCCTGTCGCCGTTCACCAATGTGTTCAGCGTTCTGTTTGGCGGGTTCGTTGTGCTGCTCGTCGGGTTTGTGGTCGGGCTGTTTGCCCATCGACCATCGTGGGCACTGCTGCTGCCATTGCTTGGACTGCTCAGCCTGCTGCCCTTTGCCCGGTGGTACTCCGACGCTGGTGTTCCGCTCAACGGCAGGACGGGTGAATTGATTCTTACCGCCGCTGATGTGAACAGTGACCCAGCTGAGCGTCAGTTGGCAGCCGGTCACATCAAGGTTGACCTGCGGGGTGCCAACACTGGACAGTCGTTGAAATACAGCATCGGTGCCGGTCAGATCGAGGTGCTTGTGCCGAGCAACGTGGGCTACGCCCTTCACAGCGAGGTGAGCATTGGCAGCATAAAGATCGGGAACAAGGAAACCGGCGGCACCAGAGTCACCATCAACCGTGCCGATAAGCCCGATGGCGCAATACGTACGGTCAACCTTGACCTAAAGGTCGGCCTTGGCAACATCACCATCGTGCGGACTGAGCCTGAGCTCGGCAAGAGCTGATGCTCTGCGCCAGCCTGGTACCGCTGAGCATGCTCGCCGTTTCCCTCCTGGTCGCAACCCACGACTCGCAGGCTCCATCCGACGGAGCACACCGTGATCCGAACAACGAGATGACCTCCGGCTATGCCGAGACCGGCTACCGCCAGTAGGGCTATCCGAGCGCGAGGACTTCGGGGAGGGGTTTGTCGGAAATGAGTGAGAGATCTTGGACGGCGCGGGTCATGGCGACGTACAGCACTCTCGCCCCGCGTTGGGTGCCGTCGAGAATCTCGCCTGGGTTCACCAGCACCACGCCGTCGAACTCGAGGCCCTTTACGACCTCGGGGGAAAAGACCGGCACGTCGCCCCGCTCGACATCCTGTACTCGTTGCACCGGCTGCCACCCGGCCGCCACGAGTGCCATGTCGATATCGTCCCGCACGTTGTCAGGCGCGATCACCGCCGTGAGTTTGTGGTGGTGTTTGAGTGCAGTCACCTCGGCCACGACGGCTGCTGCCAACTCGGCTGAACTGGTCAGCCGGACCGCTGGTGGCCCGCCCTCGGTTCGGGCTGAGCGGCTGGCAGGCACAGTCACGCCGGTGAGCGGCAGCAGTCGGTTGGCAACCTCGAGCACCGGCGCAGGAACGCGGTAGCCAATGGTGAGATGCTCCACACGGTTGCTGGCCGAGCCGGAGCCGAGCCACTGCAGTACGTCGGCCCAGTCCTCCTGACCGGCGGCACCGGTCGACTGCGCCAGGTCACCGAGGATGGTGAACGAACGGGCGGGACAGCGTCGGCCGATGGCGATGAGCGCCAACGCTGAGTGGTCCTGCGCCTCATCCACCACGATGTGGCCAACGGTTGTCGGTGACCCGTTCAGTTGGTTGTTCGCCTCATCCACCAACACCTGATCGGCCGCCGTCCACGCCTTCTTGCGACCCAGCCTTGTCAGTAACAGATGCTGTTCCTCGGGCGTGTACAAACCGTCGGCTGCCGCCGCGAGGAGGTCTGCGTTCGACAGCAGTTTCTCGATCAAGGCCTTTGGTTGTACGAGCGGCCACGCCTTGTCGAGCGTGGTGCGCAATGCGTCGGCCTTGGCGTTGTCCTTGCCCGACCGGCGACGCATCTCGTTGGTCATGATGGCCTTCAACCCGACTCGCCTCCTGTTGATCGGCTGCTGGGAATCAAGCGCCTGATCAATCCAGTTACTCATGTCTTCGGGCTCGATCACGATGGTGCGTACACCAAGGGGAACACGAACCGCATTGATCGGACGAACGATGGCGTGCCGAGCCGCCCGTTCGATCACCTCCGTCATCCGCGCCGAGCCTTTCAAACGGGCCACCTCGACCGAATCCTCGCCGTCGATCGGTACCTTCGGAATGCACAGGTCGAGCAGCGTTTGCTGTTGGACCGACCGCTCGCCGAGCGACGGCAGCACGTTGCCGATGTAATCAAGGAACACCTTGTTTGGCCCGATCACCAGCACGCCGGTGCGCACCAACTCACGCCGATGTTGGAACAAGAGGTAGGCGGCGCGGTGCAGACCGACGGCCGTCTTTCCTGTGCCGGGGCCACCCTGGACTACGAGGCAACCTTCGAGTGACGAACGGATGACAACGTCCTGCTCGCCCTGAATGGTGGCCACGATTTCGCGCATGGCACCCGTTCGAGCTGCGCCGATCTCGGCCAGTACCGGGTCGGGAATGCCACTGCCCACGCCGCTTTCATCAGCGTCATCCAGGTGCTCATCGATGTAGGTGGTGATCTCGCCTTCGGTGAGCATGAAGCGGCGGCGGAACTTCAGACCGAGCGGGTCGATACCGGTTGCCCGGTAGAACGGCGCAGCGATGCCGGCTCGCCAATCCACCACGAGCGGGTCGTGCTTTTCGTCCTCGATATGTCGGCGCCCGACGTACCAGCGAGAGCCGTCCTCGTCATCGATACGACCGAAGAAGTCACCAGCGCCGGGGGTGCGCAGATCGATGACGGCTTCCTCCACCGTCATCTCCACGTACTCCTGCGTAATCTCGTCAGCCGCGGTGTGATTCTCAATCGCCGCCAGCAACTGCGTAATCATCCGCTGCCGATGATGCCGCGATGAAGCCAGATGCTCCCGCTCAGCGACAAGGTCAGGGAAAAGTGCCGCCGCATCAGCCATAGGGCCGAAGACTCTACCCGCCCCCACCAAACCTCCCGATCCAGTCGCCTACGGCAATCGCGGTAGCATCTATTCATGTCCTCGCTGCTTGGCGATCCTGCGATTTCTCTTGCCAGGCTTAGCGTTGCGCAGTACCACCAGATGGTCGCAAGCGGCGTACTGCTCGATGGCGATCCGCTCGAACTCTTCGAGGGAGTGTTGGTCGAGAAGATGACCGAAGGTCCGGCGCACGCTTTCCGTATCACCCGACTCACCCGATTACTGCTCCAGGCAGTCGGAGACGGGCCGTGGCAGGTTCGAGTTCAGAACCCGATCTCAACGATGGACTCCGAACCGGAGCCCGATCTGGCGATCGTCGCAGACCTCGACTATTCGCTGCGTCACCCGACCGGCTCAGAAATCGAAGCCGTGATCGAAGTTGCCGGGTCATCACTCGCGCGTGATCGTTCGTCGAAGCAGCGCATGTATGCCAACGCCAGCATCGGTCACTATGTCATCGTCAATCTGCCCGACAACGTCATCGAGTCCTACACAGCGCCTATCAGTGGAGACGACGCTCGGTTTGGCCGCCATGAAACCCTCACCTCGGGCCGCCTCGACATCGGGCCCGTCTCGATCGAGGTTGCTGAACTGTTGGGCTGACACCTCGTACGAGTCGGTAGGCGTGCCGATGTAGGTGGAGCCGCCTCCGGCTAGGCGCGTTAACCATCGCCCCCACTCGACAGCCAACTCGCCGCGGCGCGCCGTTCGGTGAGCCCGGGCTGAAACGCAACGTGTGTTGTCACTTACAAAACATGATTTGTTTCGTGCGAAACCTTAAAAGTTGCGATAATGTTTCGTTTTGTGGACAACGTTTCGTTTAACGCGTTGGTTGAGAGACTTCGTCGCTTCGGAAGCGACCTTCCCGAAGTCGAGGTCAAACTGGCTGCGGGCGGACTGCCTGACTCTATTTTGCCTACTTTGTCAGCCTTTGCGAACCGACCTGGCGGCGGGCTCTTGATCTTGGGCGTAGACGAGGGCGGTGATTTTGCGGTGGTTGGCGTCAAAGACCCAGCAGCGATGAGCGCTGCTCTCGTCAACAAAGCCCGACAAGCATTCGCTCCGCCCGTGGCCGTTGAAATCTCCACTATTGACGACACGGGAATACTCGTAGTGATCGTCAACGAAACGGCAGCGTCGCACAAACCGTGTCGTGTACGGGCCACGGGGGCCGCCTACATGCGCTTCGGTGACGGCGACTTTCGGCTATCCGAATTGGAGATCGACGGATTCATCGTCAACCGCGAACAGCCCAATTTCGATCAAGGCATAGTCACCGGGGCCGAGCGATCCGACCTTGATGCCGGGCTCGTCGCCGATTATTGCGCTACGGCCCGGGAGTCAAGCCGAACACTCGGCCGGTTGCCCAACGACGAGCTGCTCCTTGTGAAGACAGGCGTGATTGGCGCCAATGGTGCCCCGACTGTCGCCGGGATCCTGGCACTCGCGGACTACCCCCAGCAATGGTTTCCGAACTTCGTAATCCAAGCCGGAGCCGTCGATGATGACTCCGACAAGTCCGCAATACGATTCAACGACGCCGCTCGTTTCGACGGCCCACTACCCGTGATGATCGACGATGCCCTCGAATGGGCACGCCGTCAGACGAGCCGAAGAATCGAGGAGTTGGCCGATGGAACCGTACGGAACACCGCCGACATTCCGGCTGTTGTTCTCCGAGAGCTAATCGCCAACTCTGTCGTGCATCGCGACCTGGCACCATGGTCGTGGAGCCGCGCTATCGAGATGCGATTCACTACGGAGAGATTCGTCATCGCCAATCCCGGAGGGCTCTTTGGGACGTCGGTCGACCGACTCGGCATCGACCAGATGACCTCGGCTCGAAACCTTGCGCTGGTCAGGATTAGTCAATACGTTCGCCTTCGCGATCGAACCGTTGTCGAGGCCATGGCCAGTGGTATACCTCGTGTACGCGATGCCCTCTCTACAGCCGGTCTTCGTGAGCCTGAGTTCCACGATCAAGGAATTCGATTCACGGCAATCGTCCACCGACGCCTTCGGCAATCGGCGGGCCCGGCTGCTACGTCGACAGCGCCAAGCCCCGCCCAGGCCCGCGTTCTTGCGCTGCTCGACTCGGGGCCCCGGACATCGGCTGACCTTTCAGCAAGCCTCGGCATCTCTCCTCAAGCTGTGCGCCGAACACTTACGGCCCTCAACGCCGCCCAGTTGGTTGACCGTCAAGGCCTCCTGTATCGACGCCGCAAGTCGTAGAGCCGTCCTCGACCGAAGCGCAGGCGCCGCAAACGCAACAAATCGGTCTCACCCATCCCCGACGGTTGGGTGAGGTCATTCTAACGTTGGGGCACCGTGCTCTTCCCTACTATCCAGTTCGGCATCTTCTTTCCGATCGTGTTCATCGGCTCGTGGCTGCTGCGCCCACAACCACAGCGCTGGAAGCTGTTCATGATCGCCGCCAGCTACTTGTTCTACGCGTTCGCGTTCAAGGGCTCGTGGTTGCCGTGGGATACCGGAAACCGCTGGAAGTACCCGGCGCTGTTGTTGCTGGTCACGGTCATAAACCAGGTGTTCGTCGTCGGTATTTTCAAAGCTCGCAACGATGTCACCCGCAAGATATGGGCCACGGTCGCGGTCACCAGTGACCTCGGTGTCCTGGCCTATTTCAAGTACTACAACTTTGGTCGGGACAACTTCGGGCCGCTGCTCAGCTGGCTGCCCAAAAGCCAGGTCATCTTACCGGTGGCCATTTCGTTTTTCATTTTCCAAGCGCTCAGCTACGTGATCGACGCCTACCGAGGCAAGGTGAAGCCGACACAGTTGATCGACTTCGCTACGTACCTGTGCTTTTTCCCGCACCTTGTGGCCGGTCCGATCGTGCGGGCTACCGAGTTCCTGCCACAGTTGCGCGTCCGGCCCGATCCGCGTTTCATCGACGCGTCACACGCGTTCCGTTTGATCGTGGCGGGCATGTTCAAAAAGGTCGTTATCTCGGCCTACCTCAGCCATTCGATCGCCGATCAGGTTTTCACCAACCCCAAGGGTCACAGCGCGCTCGAAACGCTGTTCGGCATTTACGCGTACGCGTTGCAGATCTATGCCGATTTCAGTGGCTACACCGACATCGCCATCGGCATTGCGCTGTTGCTCGGCATACGGTTCCCCAAGAACTTCGACTCGCCGTATACCGCCACCAGCCTGCAGGACTTCTGGCGACGATGGCACATGAGCCTGTCGCGCTGGCTGCGTGATTATCTCTACATCCCCCTTGGCGGCAGCCGAAAAGGCACGGCTCGCACCTACATAAACGTGGCGCTCACCATGCTGATCGGTGGTCTGTGGCACGGTGCCGCGTGGCGGTTTGTGATCTGGGGCGGGATCCACGGCGTCGGTCTCGCAGTCGAACGGTTCATGAACGAGGCGCGAGGCGTCACCGACGACGCACCGATCGAGCGCGGCTTCCTGCCGAAGCGCCTTGTGGGCTGGGTCGTCACCTTCCACATCGTGTGTTTCGCCTGGGTGTTCTTCCGCGCCGAAAAGTTGTCGCTGGCCTACGACGTGCTCGGTCGGCTGGTGTCGGGATGGGGGAGCCCGTCGCCGTTGGTGACGCCGCTGCTCGGGGCAGTTTTGGCCATCATGATCTTCAGCCAGTTCGTGCCCGAGGGTTTCATGAAGATGGTGCAGTTCCGTTTTTCCACCCTGCCCGTGGTGTTCCAGGGCCTCACGCTGGCGATCTGTTTCTTCTTTATTGACCGGCTCGCGCCCATTGGGGTGCAGCCCTTCATCTACTTTCAGTTCTAGTGATGAGCGAAACGCACGGTGATGCCGGTCGCCGCCGCCCGATTTCTGCGGGCAGTGTGGCCAAGATTGGGATCATCCTCTACGTGTTGGCGGCATTGCTGAACAGCTCAAACCTGGAGCAGATGGCCATCCGTCTGCCGCTCAGTTCGCCCACACGGGGCCTGGCCATTTCGCTCACCAAGGCGCTGCACAGTGTGTCGAGCACACTGCGGCTCACCGAGCCGGGGGTGCGCGTCGATGCCTACCGTGGCATCACCACGCCGACGACGGCGGGCGAGGGCGGTGCCTTCGGTCCAGCGCCTACGTCGGTCGCGCCTGACGCGCCGCTCGTGACCGAGCCGGGTGCAACAGCAGAGTCCGTCGATACGACGGTTCCGGTGGAGCCAGCGTCCACCACGCCACCCGAAACTGCCGTGCGCGCTCCCACCGCCGCTGATCCGGCGCGGGTGTATATCGGTGGCGACTCCTTGGTTCAGGGTTGGGGGTCGGTGCTGCAACGCCTAGCCGTCGCGACCCGGGTGGTCGATTCCCGCTCGGTTGACTACAAGCCCGCTACTGGTCTGTCTCGTCCTGACAGTTACGACTGGCCGTCACGACTCGTGCAGCAGATGAATTCGTTGCGCCCGCAGATTGTGATCATCGGTTTCGGCGGCAACGACGCGCAGGGTTTGCTCATTGGAGGTAAGCCGTTTCAGCCCGGCTCACCGGAATGGAGCGCGGAGTACGCCAGTCGGGTCGGTGTCACCATGGACTATTTGTTGCGAGACGGTCGCAAAGTCATCTGGGTAGGAACGCCGATGCCGGAAGACCCGACGGACTTTGTGCGCCAGAACATCATCAACCAGATCTATCGCGACGAGACCGCCAAGAGATCCGGCGTCACCTTTGTCGACACGTGGACCCTATTCGAAAGCCCCGAGCACAGCTACGCGGCCTACCTGATTGATGATGATGGTCAGGCCAAGCTGATGCGCCAGAGCGATGGCTTTCACCTGAGCGTGCCCGGCGCCGAACGGCTTGGTCGCTACGTGTTCGCCGAACTTCAAAAAGAGCTGGATGCACGGGCCTCGAAAAACTGATCGCATTCCTTTGCAAGACGCTGGGTCGATTGACTCTTTTGCGTCGATTTGAGCGGGCCATGCGGCTCATTCACCCGAAGTTGCTGGCGTTGCTTCGGGGCACCGACAAATACTGATGGGCGGATGTCATCCACGACCCGGGCGGGGTCACCGGATGATCACTCAAAGCGAGACGACGAGCGCCCTTTGCCTGGTCAGCACGTGATACGCACGGGAGCGGCGGCTCTGGTATCGACCAGGTTTCCGGGTGTCTCGGTCGTCTCGCTTTGAGCGTCACGATATGAGGCTGATGAATTGGCCCTCGTAGCGCCAACCTTGCGGATGCATGACCATGCGGTGCCGGTCACCGGGGAGGGTGGGGTCATCGGCTTCGTAGCCGGCGTCGCCCACCCACATGGTGAGGCGGACATCGTCAACAACGCCCATCCTCGTGCGGAACTCAGGCGTGGGTCGCGCCTGCTCGGCGGTCAGGAGTGCGGCGGTACTTGCATGGGCCGAGAGTTGGTAGAGGGTCATCCATGTCGGAGCGGCCAGTTCGACTTCGCCGCGATCGCGGCGGGCGAGCACTTCTTTCGGGGTGAGCCAGGCGTGGTCATGGATCTCATGACCATCGACGGTGACGTCGCCTGCCGTGGCTGCGGCGACAAAGAACCAGGTGCCAAACCGCTTCGGCTGTGAGGGCGGAGGCTCCCAGTACGAAAGCGTTACGAGGTCGGAAACGTGGAGCGCGACGTCGGCTTCCTCAGCGGCTTCCCGAACGGCGGCGCGACGGAATGGGTCGAGCGAGTCGGTGTCGGTCGGGTCGTAGTCGTGCGGATCGAGTTTGCCTCCAGGGAAAACCCAGTGACCCCCGAATGCGCCCTTCGATGACCGGTGCAGCATTAACACCTGGGGACCCACCCGTGTGTCGCGAACGACCACTACGGTGGCCGCAGGAATCAGCGAAGGTTCTTCCATGATTGCTCGACTGTACGGGATTGTTGAAAGTTTCGGGAACTGAACCCCGAGGAGGGAACGTCAGAATGCATATGCGAACCTCACCCGTTTCCAAACTCACGCTCTCAGCCGTTTCGGCTGCGCTCATCTTGTCGGCCTGCTCCGGCTCGAAAGCCTCGACTAGCGGGCCAACCGTTGTGCCCGGCCCGACGTCGTCGGGCCCGTCCGGTTCGTCGGGCGTCTCCCTCCCGTCTTCCTCATCGTCGGGCGTCTCCAGCCCGTCTACCTCATCGCATGGTGGTGGCGCGGCCGGCGGCCGTTTCCTCCGTTACGAGGCCTTCGATGGCTGCAAGAGCCTGCTCGCCTACCTGCAGGAATCGGCTCTCAAGCGAGTAGGCCCCTACGGCTTCAACACCGGGTACGGCTACCCGGGCGGCCCCATAGCAATGGAGGACGGCCGCGCTATGCCCACCGTCACCGCGGCTGCGGCCGCGGCCACGACCGCGGCGCCAGCTCGGGCGTCGGCACCCGCACCAGACGCGAAGACAACGACAGCCGCCGGCGGCGCGGCCGTTGACTCCTCTGGCACGAACACGCAAGAGGCCGGGGTCGACGAGGGTGACACGGTTGAGAACGACGGCCGCTATGTCTACGCCGTCGTGGACTCGGCCCGGCTGCAAATCGTTGACACCACCAACTCCGCCAAGGTCGCGACGGTCGATCTGCCGCCGGGTCAGCAGCAAATCATCCTGGATGGCAAGCGTCTTGTCGTCGTGACCGGTGGCTGGGGCGATATGCAGTTCAAGGTCTTCGGCACCGTGCCTTACCGGGGCGGCTACGGAGGAGGCGGTGCCTCCACCGTTTCGGTGTTCGACGTCAGCGATCCGGGCAAGCCAACTATGACCAGCCAATCCACGCTTGAGGGCGATGCATTGGCCGTTCGGGCCTCGGGCAACACCGTGCGCATCGTGGTGCGTTCCGGCTTCGGTGATCGTCTCCCGCTGCTGCAGCCAGCCATTGGCGGCAAGGCCGCAGAGGAGAAGGCCAAGGCGCTCAACGAGCAGGCCATAAAGGACTCCAAGATCGAGGACTGGTTGCCCCGCTCGGCCACCGGCAAGCCCGGCTCGATCGGCACGCCGACCTCAGCGCTCGAGTGCAACCAGATGGGTCGGCCTGGTGAATTCGGCGGCCTCGGCCTTACGTGGGTCGCCTCGGTCGACCTGAAGACCGACAGCCCGAAGGTGGTCGGTTCGGCCGGGGTCGTAGCCGAAGGATCCACGGTGTACTCCAGCGAGAAGTCGCTCTACGTCACCACCACCCGTTGGCAGGAGTCACCCGATCCGTCGGTGCAGCCCATCAATCCCGACCCACCCAAGACTGCGGTGCACGCATTCGATTTCAACAACGACCTGGTGTCGTACAAGGCATCGGGTCTCATCGACGGCGTGCTGCTCAACTCGTATTCGATGAGCGAGTTGAACGGCAATCTCCGCATCGCCACGACCGATCAGGCGGCCAACTTCGGCTCCGCCCGATCGAGTGGCGTGCGGGTGTTGGCCCGCAAAGGCGACACGCTTGAGCAGATCGGTTCGGTCACCGGCCTCGGGGCCACCGAGCAGATTCAGGCGGTGCGTTTCATTGGTGACCTTGGCTACGTGGTCACTTTCCGACAGACCGATCCGCTGTTCGTTATCGACCTCAAAGACCCCACCAACCCCCGGGTTGCGGGCGAGTTGAAGATCCCCGGATTCAGCTCGTACCTGCATCCGTTCGGTGAGGGCTACCTGCTCGGCGTCGGCCAGTCGGGAACCGAGACCGGCCAGATCACCGGAGCGCAACTGTCACTGTTCGACGTGCGTGATCCGTCGAAGCCCACCCAGGTGGCCACCCTCCCGATCGGGCAGGGTTTCACTGAGGCGCAGTACGACCCGCACGCGTTCCTGCTTTGGGAAAAGACCGGTCAGGTCATCGTGCCGGTGCAGAGCTACGGGCAACCCAACCAGCTGACCGGCGCCATCGTCGCCAAGGTCACACCTACGTCGATGACCGAGCAGGGTCGGGTCAAGGGTGTGCTGCAGCCGGGAGCGGAAGAGCAGCAGCGCCAGATCGACGAGCAGTGCAAGCAGTATCCCGGCCAGTGCTATAAGCCCGACTTCTCCACGCCGTTCACCCGTTCGATGATCGTCGACAATAAACTGGTGCTGGTGTCCTATGGCGGCTTAGTCGTTGTGGCCCTCGACACCCTTGCCCCACTTGGTTCCGTCAACTTCAACGCATGATGTTGTCGGTGGCGTGGTAAACCGCGATGGAAGGGCCAGAATGGGTACATGGAACGGCCGAACGACGGTGAAGACGTCAAACTTGAGCACGGCAACGGATGGGCGGCGTATGAGAACGTCCAACAGTTTCTGCAGGTAGACGGCTGGTTTCCCGACGATGTCGAAGGGCTCACAGCCTTTTCCGCCCGCTACGTCGGCACCCACGCCGAGTTCCGGGTGGTCGCTCACATCAACGTCGAACTCGAGCAGATCTACGTTTACGTGATCTTCTCCGAGTCGGTTCCCGACGACCGTCGCCCGGCCGTGGCCGAATTACTCACCCGCGCCAATTACGGCCTGCGCATCGGCAACTTCGAGATGGATTTCCGTGATGGCGAGGTGCGCTACAAGGCCAGCCTCGATTTCGAGGGCGGCACCCTGACGCATCCGCTGCTGAAGAATCTGCTCTATCCGGCCGTGCAAACCTCCGACCGTTACTTCCAGTCGGTCATGCAGGTCGCTTTCGCCGGTGCTGAACCCGAAGCCGTGATCGGCGAGGTCGAAGGCCGACCTGTCGTCGGTCCGGAAGACGACGGAGGCGGAACGGGTCGCTAGCCTCGGCTCTATGGCTCTCGTTCTCTACTCGGTCGTCGACGGTGTCGCGACGCTCACGCTCAACAACCCGGCTGAACGCAACACCTTGACCCAGCCGTTGGTCGAAGAAATTGTGGCGGCCATGGACACGGCCGAGGCCGATCCGTTTGTCGGCGCACTGGTCATCACCGGGACGGCCCCTGCGTTCTGCGCTGGTGCCAACTTGGGCAATCTGAGCGAGGCCACCGGGGACACCCTCAAGAAGATCTACGAAGGCTTCCTACGAGTGGCGAACAGCCCGCTGCCCACGATCGCGGCCGTCAATGGCGCTGCCGTCGGCGCCGGCATGAACATGGCGCTGGGGTGCGACGTGCGCCTGGCGGCCAAGTCGGCCAAGTTCGACACCCGTTTCATGCAGATCGGCTTGCACCCCGGCGGTGGCCACACGTGGATGCTGCGCCGCATCGTCGGCCCGCAAGCGGCTGCGGCTGCGGTCTTGTTCGGGGAAATTCTCAACGGCGAGGAAGCAGCTCGCATCGGTCTCGCGTTTCGTTGCTACGAGGATGACGAGCTTCTCGCCGGCGCCCAGAAGATGGCGGCCAGAGCGGCAGCGGCGCCCCGCGAACTGATCGAAGTCACCAAGGTGACCATCCGGGACATGGCCGGCGTCGCCACCCACGACGAAGCCGTCGAGCGTGAATTGGTCCCACAATTGTGGAGCACCCAGCAGCAATTCTTCCGAGATCGCATCGCCGCCCTCCAAGCCAAAATCTCGTCGAAAAAGTAGGTGGCCACGCGCTCGCAGCATTGTCTGAGCGAAGCGAGTCCGAGCGCAGCGGAGCGGGAGGGGAGGAACGAGCCGGAGCGCAGCAAGAGAGGCATCTCACAACCACGCAGTGGTGAGGTCGGCTTTGCGGGCTTCCCACTCCTCGACGGTGATGCCGTAGCGCACGTGGTCTTCCCAGACGCCGTTGATTTCAAGGAAGCGTTCGGCCACGCCTTCCTCGCGATAGCGGAGCTTCTCCATGACGCGGCGGCTGTTGGTATTGCGGGGAATAATGTCGACTTCCAGGCGGTGCAGATGTAAATCGGCGAACGCGAATTTGGTGACCACGGCGACGGCTTCAGACATGTAGCTTCGCCCTGCCCGGGCCTCATCGATCCAGTAGCCGACGTACGCGGATTGAAATGCTCCCCGCACGACGTTGTTGAGGTTGATCTCTCCGCAGAATGCTCCGTCAACGAAGATGCCGAGCCCGTAGGCGATGCCCTGCTGGCGCTCGCGTTCGCGGGTGGTGCATCGGTTGTTGAACAGGCTTCTATCCCGGGCCGGGTCGATGGGGCTGGGTTGGGTGTGCGGTTCCCAGATGCGAAGCCACTCGGCGTTGCGCCGCCGCACCTCGCTCCACTCGGCGAAGTCCGAGGCCACCAGTGGCCGCAGCATGACGCGTCGTCCGTACAGCCGGATCACGACGAGCCGTTCAACATGTCGGCCACGGGGCCATCTGCGTGTTCGAGGGCAATTTCGTGAAGATACAGCCGGCGCATGATGGCCACCACAATGCAGCAGCCGCCGACGATGGCGGAGGCGTGCTCGATCGGAAGACCCGGGTTGTGGCGTCGGTCGTCCAACGTCTCGGTGGCGAGGGTGCGGTACACATCCTCCGCCGCGTCTCGACTCAGCCGGAAGCCTTCAATCTCCGGTGCCGACTCGGGGACTCCCAGTTCAACCGCCGCAAGGATCCAGGTGGTTCGACCGAGGCCGACGGCATGGCTGCACTGTGCCACCTCTGGCAGTTCTCGCAACACGTCGTCCAGGTAGTTCTGCACCATGGCAATCGCGTTCGACAGCTCCTCGGCGCGAGGCGGATCACTACCGAGTTCATCTCGGGTTAGCTGCACGCAGCCGAGCGGTATCTCGTACATGCGGGGCACTTCGTCGCCCGCCACGACGAACTGGGTAGTGTGATCGGCCACGTGGATATACAGCGTGCGCTCGGTCATGCCGATGCTTGCTGTTCGGCCAGCCGATGAGCAACCCAGGCGCCCACCGGATCGGGTCCGCCGGCGAGATACCAGGCGTAGTGGGCATGGAGACACTTCACGCCCTGACGCGTGCCGGCCACCCCGCCGTAGGGACGTGGCCCGATGTAATCCTCGGGGATAAGTGCATCACGCTCGACGGCATAGAGCGCATGGGCGCGTTCGACCTCGGCCGGCTCGATGTCGGCTTCGGCCTGGCGAACACCGCCGGTCGATTCCAGACGACCAACAGCCCGGATCTCGGCGTGGCCAATGAGCCAGTAGCGCGTCGGCATAGGGGTGCCATCGTCCATCAATGGCGCGTTGGCAATAACGACCGGAAGGCCCGACGCGTCTCGGACCACGACGTCAAAAGCGCCCTGCGGCGTGCGCCCAAGCAGTTGCGTGACAGCGGTCAGATCATCCATCCGGTCGGGCAGGTGCTCAGATGCGGCGACGACGGAACAGCCAGATGAGCAACAGGAGAGCGACGCCTCCGATGGGGGCGAACTTCTTCAGCATGACGCTGCCAGCGGTGTCGAGCAGGTCGAGCGGCTCGACTTCCTTCGACTCGATCTTGCGAATGGTCGGCTTGGTCGGCTCGGCGCTAGCAGCCGCCTCAGTTACGGGAGGGGCGAGGGTCGTTGCATCCGCAACTGCTTGCGGAGCCTCGGCCACAACCGCATCGGCGACTGCGGCGAGCGGAGCGACGGCTACCGTCGCTTCGGCCACAGGCTGATTCAGCACTGTCGTCTCCAGGTTGTCGACGAACTGTACGAGCAGCTTGTTGCTTACATCGGCCAGCGCACCACGGCCGAACTGGGCGACCTTGCCCGTGATGTTGAGATCAGTGGTGACGACCACCTTGGTGGATGACGATGTCGCCTCGGTGAGTTGGGCGGTGATCAACGCGTCGGCGTTGCCCTTTCCGCCAAGATCACGGCCCTTGCCGCGAAGGACCGCCTTGTGATTGACGTCATCCTTCTCTACGAAGTGAGCCTCGCCTTTGAATTGAGCGAGGATCGGGCCGACCTTCACCTTGACCTGGCCCCGGTAGGTCTCACCTTCAACTTCTTGCAGCTGAGCTCCGGGTAGGCATGGTGCGATGAGCTCAACGTCAGTCAGCGTGACCCAGGCCTTTTCAATCGGGACGTTCACGGTGAATTCGTTTATGAGTTCCATCGGCGCAGATCCTCCACGGTATCGATATCAGCTGGATTACCGGTGCAGGGTATCTCTGTAACCAGCTCGGGGTGCAAACGCATGATGCTACGTGCGCCCTCGTCGCCATCGAGAGGCAGCAGATCCCATACGGCGGCCGCCAGGCGCACCGGATTACGCCGTTTGCCGTCATAGGTGGCCACTGCGATCGGTGTGTCGCGCTGGTTGCCGACGACTTGCCAGGTGTCGGGGGGGATCAAGGGTTGGTCGGCCAGCCCGGTAACGATGGCGTCGTGGCCGACGTGACGTGCATACCGCATGGCGAGATGGACCGAGGTTGCCTGGCCACGCGCAAAGTCAGGGTTGCGCACCACGGTCACCCCGGGGGCAAGGGTGAGATCGACAGCACCAAGGACGACGATTGTTTCGTCGAATCCGGCGGCGAGTGCGTTGGCGATGGCCCATTCCGCCACGGTTCGTCCTCGGAATGGGGCGAGCAGTTTGTGGGTGGGTCCGACGTAACGGCTGCCCAGCCCGGCGGCCAAAACGACCACGGCGATTGTCATAGCCAAAGTTTGACAGATGGTTGAGTCTTTGTAACACACTTGACATATGTCGTTCATCCGTCATACTAGTGACATCGTTTCGTAATGAAGCACGGCGGCTCACCCCTGAGATGCACACTCCTCGTAGTGCTGCGCCCGCTCTAACAGAGGACGCAGATCAGTATGAAGAAGTGGATGCCTTACGGTCGGTTTCGTAAGACGGTTAGCGGGATGGCCCTGGCAGCAATCGTGGTCGGTAGTGCCCTTGGCTCGATGCCAGCATCGAGCAGCCAGTCTTCAGATTTCTCCCAGGTCGCTGAGCGAGCCCAAGCGATGGAGCAGTCGCTCGAAAGTGGCGACTGGTTGGCCGTTGGCACCAATCGTCAGGCCCTTGCCGACGCGGTTGCACCCTTCGTGGGCGTCGAATCCTCAGCGCTCGAAGATGCTTGGGCCGTCGCCGACCCCCGCCGCCAGACCGTGATTTACACGGCGCTCTCGCAGCTCGAAAAGCCCTACGTGACGAACGGCGAATCGCCCGATGTCGGGTTCGACTGCTCTGGCCTCACCAAGTTCTCATGGTCAAAGGCTGGAGTAGCGCTGGAGCACCAGTCCGAAGCGCAAGTTCGCCAAGGTGAGGTCCGCACGTTTGCCAGCGCCCAGCCCGGTGACCTCCTGCACTACCCCGGCCACATCGGTATGTACCTGGGTTCCGGTCGGGCAATAGTGCATGCCGTGAATCACGAAACCGATCTCGCCATCGGAAAAGCCTCCGAGCAAACGAAAAACGTCGTCAGTCCGCTCGGCTGACGCTCAGACGTGGATCGGTCCGTCTCCGTCACGCAGCGACGGTACGTGACGCTTGGTGCGGCGAGCGATGATTTCGGCGCAGATCGACACGGCGGTTTCTTCCGGGGTGCGAGCGCCGATGTCCAGACCTATGGGCGCAAAGATGCGCGCCAGATCG
>JANMCE010000287.1:0-13265 GCA_031360915.1 Actinomycetes bacterium
TTGCCCTGGCTCGCGTCGCGAAGCGGACCGGCCGAACTGATGGCCAGAATGTCGCCGTTCGGGTCGCTGTCGTTGGACAACGCAGCAATCTGCACGGTGCGACCCGACCGGGTGATGACACTGTCGGGCTTCGGGTTCGGCGCAAGGTTGGGCCCGCCTTGGGCCTTGGCCTGGTCTCGTTCGATCTGGGTGGCCAGCACATCGTTCTGGTTCGGATCATTTGGGCCATCGCCGGCGACGGCGACCCCGTTGGCGTCCTGGCCTGACTCAGAAACAACGGTGAGTCGGGAGAACTTGTCCATGATGACAAGCTTGGCGTCCTCGGCAGTGATGGCGTAGCGCGAGCCAGGATCGTCTACGAGCAGCGGACCCGGGTTTGCCCACGCGAGGGGTGAACGTTTCGACGGGGCCGGGCGCTCGGTCTGGCTCCAGGTGCCGGTCCGCCACGAGCCCAGCAGCACGTCGCCGTTGTCGGTGTTGGCAATCAGTGCGTTTCGTTCGTTGGCGAAAAGCTGGGCGGAAGGACCGGCGGTGCCGGTCATGGTCAGACTTCGTTCCTGGCGCTTTGGTGAGTAGCAGCGCAATGAACCCTGGGCGACGATTTGCACGCACGAGCCGCGCAACGACGCCTGTTGGACGAGCGCGCCGGCCAGGCTCACGTCAGTTTGGAAGGTAATCCCTCGACGCAACCAGCGCAGACGGTCTTTGGTGCGGTCAACCAGGACCGGGTCGCCGCCGACCGCAGTCAACGTCGAGTCAGCGCCAAGTTGCACGACACGACTGGTGCGGGCGAGTTGTCCGTCGAACGCGGTGACGTTTCCGCTGGCGATGTCGACCAGCCAAAGCCGACCGTCATCGGTACCGACCCAACTTGTGAAAACGCCGAGGGCGACAGGGGTCAGATGGGTTCCATCGTCATTGATGCGTTCGGCGGTGGATTTCGCTTGATCGACGAGGTACACCGAGTCGCCGGCCCGTACGAGATCGGTGGGTCCGGCGGCCCGCGTCGGGGCCGGAAAGCGTTCCTTTAGCTCACCGTCAACACCGGCGAGGCGTACGACCTCACCGGCGGTGCGGTTGTGCACGAAGACGGACTGGCCGACATCGACGACATCAAGTTGATCGGCGGGACTACCGACGGTGACGCTGACACTGGCGAGTTCGCCGCCGGCAGCCGCCAACACGACCTGACCTTGGGCTTCGCCCGAGAGCCAGGTGGTTCCGGGGGTAGCCCGCACGTCGGTGGTGGACATGCCGGTTTGGCGAACGAGGAGGGCCAGAAGGCCGGCGACGACGCCCACGCATGCGAGCGCGACAAGGACCGCGCTCGCTGCCGGGTGTCGCCGCATCGCCATGTGCCCTCCTGGAGAAAAACACAGCTACCGGTTGGCAGCCATTCAGACCCCGATAGTAGTGACTCCGGCCCCTGAATTTGATGGGCCGTATCAGCCATTGTTCAAGATTCCGCCGGGCGAACACTCAAAAGTGTTGTCCCCTGACAGCATGGCAGGCCGTGCCGGTCGTTTCCCCCTCGCAACAACAGATGGCGGGCGAGCGCGGGCCTGACTCGCATCGTCGAGGTCTGCGAGTGGCGGGAGTTCTACTGATCGTGGCCGGATTGGTGATGGCGAGCTTGGCCCGTCTCGGTTGGCTTGGGTCTTCGACCCGATCATCAGCACGAGCGTCCGTGGCACGGCCAACTGCGTTCGGACTGTCGGGTGTACCGTCCCTGCGGGCGTCCGTCGGGGGGGTGCACGACGGCCTCACGACTATTCGCGTGAAGATAACCGCCCCGCGTGGTGCCGTCGACATGGCGATTTCGGACGATCCCACGTTTGGCAGTGCGGCATGGCAGCCGGTGGCGTCCTACACGGATGTACTCGTGGCCTCGGCCGGATATGTGGAGATTTTTGGTCGGTTTCGGGCGAAGGACGCGTCAGACTTCGTTCCGGCGATCACGGGCGTCACCGTTCCTTCGGTCGCTGACCGTGCCAACGTGGCCAAGAATGGCGTCACTGCGCTCGGTATGGTCGATCCGACTGTCATTGCGGTATCCATCACCACTCCCCGAGCGAGTGGTGCCGCCAAAACGGCCGTGCTCGATGGCTCCACCTGGGACGATCCCAGAACTCTCAACCTCACCTCGACGGATGATCCTTCCTATCGGGACGGCCAGGCTGCCACCGCAGTGACTCGAACGAGTCGGCCCACCGACATGGGGCCCGAGGACAGTTCACCTCGTTTCACCATGGAACACCGACTCTTTGTGACCCTTCCGATTCCGTTGAGCGAGGGCATGCACTACCGCCTGAGCCCGTCGAAGGTGCCGCCCGCAGATTTCCTGTTGGACTTTCGCTCGCTCGTGAGCCCGGCCGTGCAGGTGAACCAACTCGGATTCGCTCCCCGGGATCCGGCCAAGGTCGCCTTCCTGTCGGCCTCGCTCGCCGGCCAGCACCCTATTGACTACAGCGATCGGCCCGAATTCGAGGTGATCGAGGCGAAGACCGGACACTTACAGCAGTCGGGCCGGACCGTGAAACGGCAGTCAGGTACGGGAGGGGAGTACGGCCGAGGTGATCTCACCGGGGCACCCGTCTGGGAGCTTGACTTCTCCGAACTGCACACTCCTGGCCGGTACCGCGTTTGTGTGCCGGGCGTCGGTTGTTCGGTTGATTTCGCCGTATCGATCGATGGTACCTGGCTCAAGGCCGCCGCGAGCGTGGCTCGGGCTGCCTTCAATCAACGCAGCGGCATGTCGCTCGGTGCGCCGTACAGCTCGGTAGAGCGACCTCGCATCGAGCATCCCGATGACGGACGAAACGTCGTCTCGTCCGGCCTTTCCTTGCTTCAGAACGGTCAGGGTTCCAGCGACACCTTCGATGAACTGGTCAAACAGGCGTCCGGACCGAGGCTCAAAAATGCCTGGGGCGGCCACATGGATGCGGGGACTGGGACCGTCGCATCCAGCACCTCTGGTATCTGCGCGCGGGTCTCGACCTGGTTGACCTGTTTCCGGAGACGTTCGGCGCGCTGAACCTGGACCTTCCCGAGTCCGGGAATACGATCCCCGATGTGGTCGACGAAGGACTTTGGAGTCTCGACCTCTACATGAGGTTGCAGGATCGCGATGGTGGCATACGAGGCGGCATTGAGGCCGATGCCAGTCCCCCGAAAGGACAGACATCCTGGACGACCAAGCAGCGTTTGTTTGCCTACGCCGCTGACCCCTGGAGCTCGTATCTCTTCGCCGGTGCGGCCGCCGAGGCTGCATTCTCACTCCGCGCGTCTGACCCCAAGCGGTCCGCCTCCTACCTGTCGGCCGCGCAACGTGCCGCCGACTGGGCCGGTCGGAAGCCCATCGTTCCCGCTTCCGTAGGAGAGATCGATGGTCAGCGGCTCGTGGCCGCTGCCGCGCTGTATCGGGCGACAGGTGACAAGAAATGGCACGACGAGTTCCTACGGGGCAACCCGCTCGTCAAGGGGCCGGTCGAGCAGATCGAATGCCCCCGCCACGAGTTGTGCGATGCCGCGTGGATCTACCTCCGCACCGCTGGTCGGCGTCGCAATGACGTGGTCGTCGCTAACGCCGCCGAGAGCTTTCGACGAACCGCCGACAGTTTGCTGGCCGCGGCTGATACGTCGCTCTACCGCTTCAGTATGGACGATCCGAACGTTCCGCTCGTGTGGGGATTGGGGCCGTCAACGCCGAAAACAATGGTTCTGATCAGGGCATACGTCCTGTTCGGCGACCAGAAGTATTGGGCGCAGGCGGCGCGCGCAGGCGGCTACGCCCTCGGCGCCAATCCACTCAACATGTCCTTCGTGACCGGGCTGGGGCAGAACAATCCGAAGCATCCACTGGTGGTCGACCAGCGTGATGGCGGTCTGCCGGTGTGGCCAGGCATCCCGGTGTACGGCACGCAGAAGGTGACCGAAGGCAAGCAGGGCGAGGGCTGGTTTCCGCAGTATTACCTCGGTCCGGCCGGAACCAAGCCAGGCGCGAACGACACGCCGACACTGTGGAGTTGGTACGACCTACCCGTGTTTGCCGCCCACAACGAGTACACGCTGTATCAGTCGCACGCGACGGCGCTGTTTGCGTTCGGTTCTCTCGCCGCGCTTGCGGCTCGATAAAACTGCCGCTCATTTTGCGCGGGCTAGCCTGAGTTTTCTACACTTCAAGGCGGGCGGCCACGATGGTGGACCCCTTCCGACACAACCCAGAGGCCCCGTGGACGACCTGCAGAGCAAGCGTGAACTGAATTCGGGTTTTGCCACCGCGACATCGCGGGGTTTGGAATTCGCCGCTTCCATTGCCCTGTTCGGGGGCGTCGGCTGGCTCATCGACCGCTGGCTCGGCAGCGCCCCCATTGCGCTGATCGTTCTGGGTGTACTGGCCTTCGTCGGGAACTTCGCTCGCACGTGGTACGCGTACGAAGCCAACATGACCAAGCTCGAGGCCGACCTGCCCGGTCGCGGCCGCACCGGCAACCCGGAATCGGCGCAACCGTGACACTTGTCACTACCGTTGTCCCCGAGCAGCAGATCGCCCGTGACATCGCCAGGCGGGCACTCTTTGCCGCCCCGGTGTTGCTTGCGATCTGCGCAGTTCTCTGGGGGCGTCACGGAGCGCTGTCGTGCGCGGCGGGCCTGGCCGTTGTCGTCGCCAACTTCTTGCTTTCGGCGCTGATCATGACCCAGAGCGCCAAGATTTCGGTCACTTTGATGATGGGCGCGGCTCTGTTTGGCTATTTGCTGCGGCTAGGGCTTATCTTCTTGGCGTTCTGGGCCGTGCGTGACATGGCTTGGATGCACCGAATGGCGTTCGGACTCACCATTGTCGTCACCCACCTAGGGCTCTTATTCTGGGAAACCCACTTCATTTCTGCTTCATTGGCATTTCCTGGGCTGGCCCCTGGACCCCGTCCTACGAGGAAAAATCTGTGATCATTTTCGCGCGAGCCCTTGTCTTCCCTCCGCTAAGCCACATCCTGCGATGGAAAGACATCTTCCCCGGCTTCAACAAGATCGGCGTCATCAGCGTGCTGGCCGCACTGATCCCCTTAGTGGTCTTCGGTCTCGCCAGCAAGGGTGATCCGTTGGTGGCGCCCACCGGTCTGAAGAATCTCGCCGAGCAGATCGTGGAGTTCATTCAAAAAAACGTCATCGAGCAGACCATGGGTCATGATGGCCTGCCCTGGACACCGTTCCTCTTGTCGTTGTTCATGTTCGTGTTTCTCAGCAACATCACCGGCATCATCCCCACCTTCCAGATGCCCGCGAACGCTCGACTGGCGGCTCCGCTTTTCCTGGCAGTCATCGTCTGGATCACCTTCATCGTCGTCGGTATCAAACATCAGGGCATCAAGTACTTCACCAGCCTCTTGTGGCCTCCCGGCATTCCGACCGGCATGAAGCCGTTGGTCGGTCTGATCGAGATCGTCTCCACGGTGGTGCTTCGGCCCTTCTCGCTAGCTGTCCGTCTCCTGGCCAACATGATGGCCGGACACATCTTGCTTTTCACCTTCGCCCTCATGATCGACACCATGCTCCACAGCGTGCCGTGGTTGAAGGCCCTGTCGTTCCTTCCCTTCCTGATGCTGGTGTTCGTTACCGCCTTCGAGGTGCTGGTGGCGTTCCTGCAGGCCTACATCTTCTCCATGCTGACCGCCGTGTACATCGGCAGTTCGGCGCACCCGGAGCACTGAGTTGCACCCCGTCTTTTTTCTCATCCACACAGAGATCTCGGAAATCACCGAGCAGTCCCTCCAACCTAGGAGACGCACCAAATGGAAGCAGTTTCAATCTTTGCCGCAGGACTCACCGGTGACGTTGCCGGTTTTGCCTACGGCCTTGCCGCCATCGGCCCCGGTATCGGTATCGGCATCATCGTGGGTAAGGCCATCGAGGCCATGGCCCGTCAGCCAGAGTCGGCCGGCATGGCTCGTACCACGATGTTCCTTGGTATCGCCTTCACCGAAGCCCTTGCCCTCATTGGCTTCGTTGTGGTGTTCCTCGTAAAAGGGGCCTAACCGCTCTTGAGAACGAACCCTACGAGTAGCCCAAGGAGGCAGTGATGAGTAGCACTCACGCAGTTGTTTCGCACCGCAGTCTGGTATCGCTACGCCTCAGTGGTCACCCCGCGCAGAGTGATACCACCACGACCGTTGCCGAGACAGTCGCGACCGGACCGAAGGAGCCGAGTGCGCTTGGCGTCGATCCCAAAGAACTGTTCGTCGGCTTGGGCGCGTTCCTGGTGCTCTTCTTCTTGCTGCGTTACGCCTTCTACCCGAAGGTGCACGGGGCCATGACCGCGCGGATCGAGCACGTCAAGACCACCTTGGCCGAAGCCGACAGCATTCGCGACGCCGCCCGCAAGGACGTCGCCGACTACCAGGCCGATCTGGCCGAAGTTCGCGAAGAAGCTGCCGCTCGGGTTGAGGCTGCCCGTCAGACGGTTGAGTTCGAACGGGCCGAGAAGATGGCCATCGTGACCGCACGCATCGCCGAACGCCGGGCTGCGGCGTCCGCCGCGAGCGATGCCGCCAAGGCCGGTGCTGCCGATCAGGTTGCCTCGGCGGTATCCGACGTCACCAGTCAGGCTGCCACGATGGTCTTGGGCAGGACACCTGATCCTTCGGTCGTGCTCGCCGCGGTGTCGTCGCTCATGGGATCGGTGAAGTAAATGCTCGCATCTGTGCTTCTTGCTGCCGAAGAGGTTGGCCGCATCACCACGCACTCGTCATGGTTGCCCGAGAACTTCGAGATCATCTTCGGTGGTCTGGCCTCGATCCTGGTGATCGGTGCGCTGTTCAAAGTGGCCCCAGGCGACATTCCCGGTATCCGGGGGTGGAAGAAGAGCTTGCAGGCCCGCACCGAGCGCATCGGCAAGGAACTGCTGCAGGCTGCCAACAACAAGCAGAACTCGATCAATCTGGCCGAAACCATTCGAGCGGACAAGGGCGACATCGGGGCCGAACGGGTCCGCATGCTGGCCGAAGCGGATCAGACCGCGGCTCGCGTGCTGGAGGAGGGCCGTACCCGCGTCGAGCGAGAACTGGCCGAGACCGAAGCGAAGGCGGTTGCGGACATCGAAGCAGGCCAGGGCCGTCTCACCGCCGAACTGCAGGGTCAGGTCGCCGCGCTCGCGTCGGCCGCGACCGAGCACGTGGTGACGGGCAGCCTCGACCACGCCACGCAGGTCAACCTCATCGAAGACTTCATCGCGAAAGTGGGAGCTGGCCGATGAGCCCGGTTTCTGGACAACCCCCAGCAACGTTCGAGCGAAGCGAGGCATCTGATGTCTGAGGATCGCATCGAGGCCTACGCCACCGCGTTGTTCAACGTGGCCCAGGCCGAGGGCAACATCGATTCAGTCGAGGACGAGTTGTTCCGATTCGGTCGGACCCTCGAGGGTTCCGATGCGTTGAAGAACACCCTCACCGACGAGATGGTTCCTGCCGCCAAGCGTCAGGCCGTGGTTGAAGATCTGCTCGGCGGCAAGGCAACGGCTACCACCACGCAGCTCATCAGCTTCGTGGTGGGCTCCGGTCGCGGCAAGGACCTTCCTGCCATCATCAACAAGCTGGTGGAACGTGCCGCCGGCTCCAAGTCGAAAGCAGTGGCCGAAGTTCGTTCGGCTGTCGAGCTCACCGACGATCAAAAGACCCGCCTTGCGGCTGCCCTGGCCAACGCCACCGGCAAGTCCGTTGAGGTGAAGGTCATCATCGACCCGAGCGTTCTCGGCGGACTCGTTGCCCAAATTGATGACCAGATCATCGATGGCAGCGTGCGTACCCGCCTCGACCAGCTCAAAGCCAAGCTCTAGGAGATCGGTTTCAACATGGCAGAGCTCACCATCAACGCTGGCGACATCGCCGCAGCGCTTAAGAAGAACCTCGAAGGCTTCGAGCCGTCGCTGGAAGCAAAGACCATCGGTCGCGTCACCGAAGTCGGTGACGGTATCGCTCGCGTGTCTGGCCTTCCGAACGCATCGGTCAACGAGATGCTCGAGTTCGAAGACGGCTCCATCGGCCTCGCACTCAACCTCGACGAAACCTCGATCGGCGCCGTTGTGCTCGGCGAGTCGAGCGGTATCGAAGAAGGTCAGACCGTCAAGGCCACCGGTCGAATCCTGTCGATTCCCGTCGGTGACGGCGTGCTCGGTCGGGTGGTGAACGGTCTCGGCGAGCCGATCGACGGCAAGGGTCCGCTGGTCGGCATCCAGCAGCGTCGAATGGAAATCCAGGCACCCGGCATCATGGGTCGCCAGCCGGTGCACCAACCGCTCCAGACCGGCATCAAGGCCGTCGACGCCATGACCCCCATCGGTCGTGGTCAGCGCCAGCTCATCATTGGTGACCGCAAGACTGGCAAGACCACCGTTGCGGTCGACGCAATTCTGAACCAGAAGGGCCTTGGCGTGAAGTGCATTTACGTTGCCATTGGCCTCAAAGGTTCTACCGTTGCCCAGACCGTAGAAACGCTCCGCAAGCACGGTGCCATGGACTACACCGTCGTTGTCGTGGCTCCGGCCTCTGACCCGGCGCCGTTCAAATACTTGGCGCCCTACGCCGGTTGCGCCATGGGTCAGCACTGGATGGAGAATTCCGAACACGCACTCATCGTGTACGACGACCTCTCCAAGCAGGCTGAGGCGTACCGTCAGATGTCGCTGCTGCTGCGCCGCCCACCGGGCCGTGAGGCGTACCCCGGCGACGTGTTCTACTTGCACTCCCGTCTGCTCGAGCGTGCGGCCAAGCTGTCCGACGATCTCGGGGCTGGCTCGCTCACCGCGCTGCCGATCATTGAGACCAAGGGCGGCGACGTGTCGGCCTACATCCCCACCAACGTGATCTCCATCACCGACGGTCAGGTGTACCTGCAGGACAACCTGTTCAAGTCGGGTATCCGCCCGGCTGTCGACGTTGGCATCTCGGTTTCCCGAGTCGGTGGCGCCGCGCAGATCAAGTCGATGAAGTCGGTCTCCGGCACCCTGAAGCTCGACCTCGCCCAGTTCCGTGAGCTCGAAGCCTTTGCCACCTTCGGTTCCGAACTCGATGCCATCTCCAAGGCTCAGCTTGAGCGTGGCTACCGGTTGGTTGAGTTGCTCAAGCAGCCGCTCAACAGCCCGATGCCCGTCGAAGAGCAGGTCGTGTCGGTGTTCGCCGGAACGAAGGGCTACCTCGATGATCTGCCGGTGGCCGATGTGCGTCGCTTCGAGAGCGAACTGCTGGCTCATATGCGCTCGTCGCAGGCTGGCATTCTGGCAACGCTTCGTGATCCGAAGGCTTCGGTTCCCGATGCTCTCGGCGATGTTGTGAAGTCGTTCAAGGCGAGCTTCAAGACCACGGCTATGGGCGGCGGTTCGAAGCCGGTTGACCCCGCCTCGGTCGACGCTGAGGAACTTGGCGACGCCGAGTCCGCCAAGACCCTGGCTACGGAGTAACCATGGCTGGCGGTCAAGAACGAGCCCTGCGCTCTCGCATTCGAAGCATTCAGGCCACCAAGAAGATCACGCGGGCCATGGAACTCATCGCGGCGTCGCGCATCGTCAAGGCCCAGCAGCGAGTGCATGCCGCCGTCCCGTATTCCGAGCAGATCACCCAAGTCGTGAAGGACTTGGCTGCGGCCGGCGGGTCTGAATCCTCCAGCCCGTTGCTGGTTGGTCGCCCCGACGTGAAGAAGGTTTGTTACGTCGCCGTCGTGGCCGATCGTGGTCTTTGCGGTGGCTACAACTCGGGCGTGTTGCGCTCGGTTGAAGGCGAGATCAAGGCCGATGTGAAAGCTGGCCGTGAGTACACCATCGTCACGGTGGGCAAGAAGGCGGAAGCGTATTTCCGCTTCCGCGGCTACAAGATGGCGCACTCCGTCGGTGGCTTCAGTGAGAACCCCACCTACGAGCAGGCCAAGGTGCTTGGCCAGAAGGTCGTCGCACTGTTCGACTCGGGCGAGGTCGACTCGGTGCAGCTTGTCTACACTCGCTTCGTATCGGCTGGCTTCCAGGAAGTGGTGCTGCGTCCGCTGGTGCCGCTCGATCGCGAGCTCACGACTGATGGCGCCGTCAAAGCGGCCGAAGGTGCGGCCGCGGGCTACGAGTTCGAACCTTCACCGGAGACCATCCTCGACACGCTCGTGCCCCGCTACATCGAAGCCCGAGTGTACGCGGCGCTGTTGAACGCCGCAGCGTCCGAGCACGCAGCTCGCCAGCGGGCCATGAAGGCCGCTACCGACAACGCCGACGAAATCGCCAAGAACCTCACCCGGGTTATGAACCGGGCTCGCCAGGACAGCATCACCACCGAGATCATGGAGATCGTCAGTGGTGCCGAAGCCCTCAGCGGTGACAAGAACAAGGACGCGAACGCCGTCCACGAACGCATCCTCGAATCCCTCGAAGCCTGAGACGTTATGAGCGCTAGCGAGCGGTAGCGAGCCAGCGAATTAGAAAGAGCACTAGCTATGACTATGACTGAAAATGCACTGAAGGATGGCCGGGTTGTTGCCATCGCCGGCCCCGTTATCGACTGCGAGTTCCCCCGCGGTTCGCTGCCGGAGATCAACACCGCGCTCGAGATGACCATCACGGTTGAGGGCAAGGACACATCCATGCTCGCAGAAGTGGCGCAGCACCTCGGTGACAGCCGCGTGCGAGCGGTGTGTCTCAAACCAACCGACGGCCTGAAGCGTGGCACCCCTATCCGCAACACCGGTCGTGGCATTTCCGTGCCGGTTGGCCCCAAGGTGCTCGGTCACGTGTGGAACGCCTGGGGCGACGCCCTCGACGCTCCGGCTGGTTACGCCGATGACCTCGAGCGTTGGGACATCCACCGTCCGGCCCCGGCCTTCGACACCCTTGAGTCGAACGCCAAGATGTTCGAGACCGGTATCAAGGTCATCGACCTCCTCACCCCGTATCTGCAAGGCGGCAAGATCGGCCTGTTCGGTGGCGCTGGCGTCGGCAAGACCGTGCTCATCACCGAGATGATCCGTCGTGTGGCCCAGAACCACGGTGGCGTGTCCGTGTTCGCCGGTGTGGGCGAGCGCACCCGTGAAGGTACCGACCTTCGTCTCGAAATGATGGAGTCGGGCGTGTACGAAAAGGCCGCCCTCGTATTCGGGCAGATGGACGAGCCACCGGGCGTACGCCTCCGTGTCGCGCTGTCGGCCCTCACCATGGCCGAGTACTTCCGCGACGTTGCCGGCCAGGACGTGCTGCTGTTCGTCGACAACATCTTCCGCTTCGTGCAGGCCGGTTCTGAGGTCTCCACCCTGCTCGGCCGCATGCCCTCCGCCGTCGGTTACCAGCCCACACTTGCCGACGAAATGGGTCAGCTGCAGGAGCGCATTACATCCACCCGTGGCCGCTCCATTACGTCGCTGCAGGCCGTGTATGTGCCCGCCGACGACTACACCGACCCGGCTCCGTTCACCACGTTCACGCACCTCGACGCCACCACCGAGCTCAGCCGCCAGGTTGCCGCTCTCGGTATCTACCCGGCTGTCGATCCGCTGGCGTCAACGTCAACCATCCTTGCGCCCGAGGTTGTCGGTCAGCGTCACTACGACGTGGCCAACGCGGTGCAGCGGAACCTGCAGCGTTACAAGGAACTGCAGGACATCATTGCCATCCTCGGTCTTGATGAACTGGCTGAAGAAGACCGCCAGACCGTGAACCGGGCCCGCAAGATCCAGCGGTTCCTGTCGCAGCCGTTCTACGTGGCCGAAGTGTTCACCGGTGTGTCCGGTGAGACCGTACCGGTGCAGGAAACGGTTGAGTCGTTCGAAGCGATCCTTCGTGGCGATCTTGATGACGTGCCCGAGCAGGCGTTCTTGAACGTCGGTGGCGTGGAGCAGGTGTTGGCCAAGGCCAAGGCCCTCCAGGCCAGCGTCTAGCCTGTCATGGCCAACACCATGAAAGTTGAAGTGGTTTCTCCGGAGAAGTTGTTGTTCTCCGGCGAGGCCACCATGGTGATCACCCGCACGTTGGGTGGAGGCGATATTGCGTTCATGGCCGGTCACGCCCCGTTCCTCGCCGCGCTGGCCGATTGCCACACCAAGATCCATCTGGCCGATGGCACCGTGCAACACCTCAACGTCCACGGCGGCTTCGTCGAAGTAAGCAAGAGCAAAGTGTCCATCCTGAGCGACGGCGCCGAACTCACCGACGGTACCCCCACCACCGCCAAGCACTAAGCATCCTGCAGCAGGGGGCCGACCTCGCAAGGGTCGGCCCTTTGTCGTTTTCATGGCGGCCACCTCGATGTGTCGCAGTTTGGTATACTAAACGTATGACGACGCAGGTCCCAACCCGTTTTGGGGAGAACGAACTCGCCGCCCTTGATCAGTTGGTGGCCGACGGCGTTGCCGATTCAAGATCGGAAGCGATTCGCCTGGCGGTGGCCAGGCTGCATGATCAACACCGTCGCGCCCGTATTGGCGCCGAAATTGCAGCTGCCTACCGAGCGATGCCGCAAACGCCCGAGGAGCTTGAGTGGGCTATGGAGAGCGCTGATGAGCTTGCGACGGAAGAGTCGTGGTAGTGCAGGGAGAGCTCTGGCTACTCGAAAAGCCGAGTTCGAAGCCCCGGCCCGTGCTGGTGGTTACCAGAAACGAGGCGATCCCCGTGCTGAACTCTGTGGTGGTGGCGCCAGTAACCTCCACCATTCGGAACATCGCTACCAACATCTTGGTCGGTGCGGATGAAGGGCTTGACCATCCGAGCGTCGCCTCGTTTGACAATCTTCGCGTTGTTCCCCAAGCATTCCTCACTCGTCGCCTCGGTGGTCTCGACCCGCTCCGGTTGGGCGAGATCTGTCGAGCGCTTCAAGCCTTGGCTGATTGTTGAGGCCCGACGGGGCGGCGCAATGTCGCGTCGCTCAAGTCCTCGATACGCTCACCAAAGAGCTGCGCACGCTGATCGACAGCTAACACGAGTCGGCTGCGGTCCCCGACGGGTGTGACCACATCCGACCCGCAACCGAGAGGCAGTCGCGGTACGTTGGCTGCATGTCTACCTACCCGTTTCGCACAGCCCTCGTGACCGGAGCTTCGGCCGGGATTGGTGAAGCCATCGTGCGCCAACTGGCGGCCGACGGCGTGAAGACGATTGTCGTGGCCCGTCGCGCTGATCGGTTGGAAGCGCTCGCGAAGGAATTGCCCGGCGTCGAGGTTCTCGTCGCTGACGTGGCCAATTCGTCCGACATCGATCGCATCGTCGCCCGCGTGGCCGAGGTTGACCTGCTCGTCAACAACGCCGGTCTTGG